>CANRLR010000025.1 GCA_947631505.1 uncultured Lachnospiraceae bacterium
GGAGAGCTGGTGAGAAGTACCGGCTTTTTAGGAGAGCAGATCGTGGATTCCGGTACCAGTCTGGCAGCTCCACAGGTGGCAGCTGTGGCATCGCTGATCTGGGAAAAGGATCTGAATGTATCGGCGGACTTCGTACGGGCGCTTCTGAAAGAAAGTGCCAATGCCTATGGGGAACAGGAAGCCTATGGAAACGGTCTAGTGGATGCCGAGTATGCATTGAAGAATTATAAATCTTTTCAGAAGCAGTATAAAGAAAAGGCAGAGAAAGCAGCACTGGAGGAAAATGAAAAAGCAGTGCTGAGTTTTGAAGAAACGGGCTGTGTGAAGGGGAGCTGGCTTCAGAAAGACCATGGGGATATGGTGCCATCCACCAATAAAAATGTGCAGAAGGGAGCGAGATTTCCAGATACATATGATGCAAGATATACGATAAACGAGGCGGCAAAGTATTATGTTTTTGCCGGAATGATAAATAACCCTTGGTGGCATGGTTTTTATAAATATAATAAGACTCCGATTAACTATGTTGCTACTTATATTTATGAAACCAGACTGGCGAACCAGCTGACAATGGGAGGTACAGCAACAATACCAAATGGATTACCGGCTACGTTTGCTACCGATATAAGAAATGACATCAGCCGTATCCAATGGGATAAGGAGTTTAAAGGAGAGACTGTTACGGCAGGGAAAAAGAGAGCGTTTATATGGGGAATGGCAATCCATAACATGACCGATGCGTATTCCCATAGTACATATGCGTATACTGACAATGGCTGGCGGTATCTGTCTCATAATGGGAGATATCCGTATGCACATAGTATAGAAAAAAAATATGGAAATCGGTTTGAACTTGCAAAAGAGGCGGTAAAATGTGCAATGTTGGACTATAATGCAAAAAGAAGTGGTACAATAAATGTGTTTTCTCCAGCACTTACAGAATCCGCTACACTACAAATGGCAGATATTAAGAAATTTGTGAGTGAAACAGCAGGAGCTTATGAATCATATTACTTTGGACTAATAAACTACACACCAAATTATAACGCAAAATAGGGGGTATATTATGGTTAAAAGAGTTTTTAGTATAATACTAATAACAGCAATGTGTCTGTTAAGTGGGTTAACGAATTCTTCACTAACTTATGCGGATTCAGAATTTACGGATGCTGACGGTATGGGAATAGTGACAAGAACCAATATTGATATTGAGGGTCATCATTATGAAAGCATCAAATTTTACAAGGATATGGGAGATCATTCTTTGCGTATTATATCAGCAATGACATTAGAGGATGAACTGATTATTCCTTCAAAGATTGATGGTTGGTCTGTTACTGCTATTGGAGGGGATTTTGGAGAGTTTAAGATTATGGACTGGAGAGAATTAGATACATTATCGCCATGGCAGTTAAATAAAAAACAGAAATATAAGAAGATAGTCGTTCCGGAGGGAGTGATTCAGATTATTCATAATGGTTTTAGAAATGTAAACTCTTACTGTATTGAATTACCAAAAAGTCTGAAAAATATAGGAGAAAAGCAGTTGGGTTACGAATGTTGCTTTGAAAATGCCAGCATTGACCATGTTATCGTAAGAGGGAATAAAACTGAAATTAGGGGAAAAGCATTTGCAAATTCTAAAATTAAGAAATTAACATTACCTAAAAACTATCAAGGGAAAATAAGAGAATATGCTTTTGAAAATTCAAGGTTGGAAAAATTTAAGTGGCCTTCCTATAAAAGTGGCGTGACAACCAAAATGGGTTTTGGAGCTTTTCAGAATTGTAAAAACTTAAAGACAATTACTTTCCCGAAAAATCAGAAACACATTTATATTCCGGGAGCATGCTTTTGGGGTTGTAAGAAATTGAAAAAACTTACGTTTCCAGCATCAACAAAAAAGGTGACATATCGTTGGAGTCCCTATGCAGATAACTACAAAGTAGGACCAAAAACCTTAGTGTTCAAAGGGAAAAAGACAACAGTTGCAGGAGCGAAATTTAAAAAAAAGAAAAAAATGAAACTACTTACGGTTGACAAGATTATTGCACCGAAAAATTCCAAGGCACTGGCATATGCAAAAAAAGCAAAACGGGTAAAATGGATAGCAAAGTCGTTACAGAAGTATATGAGTGTACACATAGGTGCAAGTGAAAATTTTGTGGATGAGGGGTATGGTTCAAGTAATGTTAGAATTGCAAAAATGAAGTATTCCGTTCTGAAAAAATAGATGTAAAAGGAGCACACAGAGTAATGAATATTAAAATGAAAAAAAGTCATATAATCACAGTTATATTTTGTCTGATTCTTTTTGTTGTGGGAATTGGTATAAGCGTGATGTATATAATAGAAAACTATTTCCGGGATGAACAGGAAAACGAATTTTTCAATTCTTTTTGTGAAAAGGGAAAAGATATACAGAATTTTGAAAATAAGGAGGAGCAGACAAAAGAGTATGATAATAAGTATATCGTGACATTAAATCGGTATATCTATGATGGAATTAGTGGTTATGTAGCATTTTCTGTACAATCCAAAGATGGTTCGGAACAGGAATTGGATAAGTTCGGCTTATCAGACCCTAATAGTTCGGAAGCTTTCTATTTTGGGAATTCTACTCGGAAAAATATGGACGAAAGAAAAACCATGAAAGGAAAAGAAAAGATGATATTCATAAACAGTAATCTGATTGATTGCCGGAGTGCTGAAGACGGTATTGCAAAAAATAATAATATTTATTTAGTTGATAATTCGGATAACGCTCAATTAATAAGTTTCCCATTGAAAATCTCGACCGATTATTTTGAAGCAAGGGGAGAGAACTTTACGGTGAGGGTGAGTCCGATACAAGTCTTTTTTATGAGTAAAAAGAAGAATACAATTCATGACATTACAGTAGTGTATGAAGATGGTGACCAAATGGAATTGTTGAAGGATTACAAAGTAATGGGAGAGTTTTTAGGAGACTTGGAAACAAGAAACAATGAAGAAGGAATCGAAATGTATTATTCTATTCGAAAAAATATTGATTTTGACAATATAAAAGAGATTGAAGTAAAATAGTCTACCGGCAAAACAGCTGTTCTGGAAAGAGTGAAAAAGGAACAGGCAAGTCTGGTGCAATAAACTAAAATGAAGAACTTCATTCTCAAAAAAAAGATGCAAAACGGAGACGTTGGAAAGGAAACACAAATGAACACAATTGAACAACAAGTGATAAAACTAATACAGCAATATGCGGTCAACGGTGATGTTGCGATTACAGGTAATACCAGATTATTTGAGGACCTTGGCTATGATTCCATTGCGGTCATTCAGCTATTGGTGGCAGTAGAAGAAGCATTTGGTTTTGAATGTGATGATTTTGATGAATGTACAGAAGCGTTTGAAAGTGTCTCCGCTTTTATTAAATTTGTTAGGGAAAGGGTAGAATATGCTGCAGATAAAAATTAAACAGACAAATCGAATTGAAAAGGAAACCGGGCTCACTTGTCTGGATGACTGTATTGCCACGCTGGCCAATTATTACCAATGCCATTATGAGATGATGTATGCAGACGGTTTTTCCATTTTGAGTGGCAGTGGAGAATATCGTTTTGCAAGCAATTATTACATCCGGCTTGTGAATGGACCACGTAATCTTGCGGATTATCACGGTCTGACGTTACATAAAAAAGAGTTTTTTAGCAAACGAAAGATGAAAAAAGCAATCCGAAATGAAATCGAAGAGAAGCGGCCGGTTCTTCTCCTATTTGACCCATTCTGGTGTCCATGGGACTGGGGGTTTCAACAGTATAGTAATGAGGAAGGCCACTGCTTTTTAGTGAGTGATGTGACAGAGCGGGGGTTTGTCTGTGTGGACCCTTATTTTGAAAAGGAGGCAGAAGAGCTGCCTTATGACTGTTTTATAAAAGGCATCCGGGGGGTATATCTTGTTGAATATGTGGGAGAACGGACAGTTTCCTCCGACGAGTATAAAGAGCGTTTGGAGGAACTTTTTTTTATCTGTAAAAAGCAAAACTATTTCGAGGGATTGCTTTCATTGATTGATGATATTGCTTACCGGGATGATATTTTCAATGAGGTTGAGTCAGATGAACTGTTTTGGCGTTCGCCGTTAGTCGGTATATTGCTTCGTATGAATCAGAGTATACAAAGTATATCTGGTTTTGTTCGTTATGTAGCGAAACAGCTGGATAATGAAAACCTGATGCTCCTTGGTGACCGGATTTGGAATCTGGCAATTACATGGAAGCAGGCACGTAAGCTGATTATAAAACTTTATTTTATGAAAAGACCGGACGGACGACTAAAGGAAAAAACGGTTCAGAAAATGCGTCTTGTTGTGAAGGAACTGGAATCCGTACCAGAGCAGATGCAAGCTATTTTACGAGAGGAAAAAATAGTTGAAAAACATGAGAAAGGAAAAGAAAGACGAGAAACAACAACGGAAGAGGCAGGTCATCTTTATCGACTGGATTTAAACAGGTGGATGAATAACAAAGCTTTTCTCTATGAAAAGGATTTGGAAAAAGAAAACTGGGAAGCAGATTTTAGTTCCATTGGACATTGTTATCTTGTGGATGAAGAACATCAGCAGGATATATGGAAGATAGGCAATACGGAATTTTCTATGGAGGCAATTTACGGAAAGGGAAAGGATAACGTCGTCTGCGACGGACAGAGAATACCGGTGTCCTTATCAGGATGCCGGTCAATAGCACTGATTGGTTCGGCAGAGTTTGGCTGTTCGACAGAAGTCATGAAAATAATAGGGGAAGAGGAACAGGAATACGAGATGGAATTTCATTTAACTGATTACATCTATGAGCCTTATTACGGGGAAACGGTTGCATGGACCGGAAAAGGGGCTTTTAAGAAGAAAGACGGCTATGAAAAAATGCCGGAGACTTTATATCTGTATACCCAGACTTATCCGGTTCCGACAGAAAGGATATCTTTTATTGAGCTGCCAATCAATCCCAGCATCCATATTTTTGGAATTACGTTCATTGGTAAGTAGAAGAAACGAGGGACAAAGGATGAGACTATGGGATTTTGAAAAATACGCAGACCGGATTGCAGTTATCACAGAAAAGGGAAGGAGATATTGTTATAGAGAAATTTTTGAAATGCAGAAAAAGATTGCCGGAAATATAAAAAGAGCGAGTCTGGTCTGTATGATAACGGCAAACGATATGGGAAGTCTCGTCGGATATCTTGCCTGTTTGTTAAATGATGCGGTACCTCTTTTGTTGTCGGCACAGACGCAAAAAAGGGATGTACATAAAATGCTGGAGACCTATTTGCCAGAATACTTTTGGCTTTCCAACGAACAGAGTGATTTGGCGGAAAATCAAGGGTACACACTAATTTTTACTTATCTGGATTATGGATTATGGAAAAGAGTGTTAAAAAGTGAATGGAAGCTTCATGCGGAGCTGGCATTATTGCTTCCGACTTCCGGTTCGACGGGGAATCCGAGACTAGTCCGGTTAAGCAGGGAAAATATAATAGCAAATACAAAGTCAATCTGCCGGTATTTAAAGCTGACCAAGGAGGAATGTGCTGTCACTTCCCTTCCAATGAGTTATACTTACGGACTTTCTGTAATACATACCTTTTTACATGTGGGGGGAAGCGTATATTTAACAAGCGAAAGCGTATGCCGGAAATCGTTTTGGACACAGATCAAGAGATATCATGTTACATTCTTTGCCGGAGTGCCTTATACTTATGAGTGCATGAAGAAAATAGGAATCCGGGAAAGAACATTAGAATCCATTACAAAGCTGACACAGGCGGGTGGAAAATTATCCGATGAACAGCAAGTATATTGGGGAGAGCTTGCCCGGAAAACGAAAAAGGAATTTTATGTTATGTATGGACAGACTGAGGCAACAGCGAGAATCAGTTATCTGCCGCCGGAGGATTGTCTTGGGAAAATAGGAAGTGTAGGAATTCCGATACCGGATTGTAAGATACAGATAGTGGATACAAATGGATCTACAATTTGTGTTCCGCATATGACGGGTGAGATTGTGTGCAAAGGACAGAATATAAGTATGGGATATGCCGAACGGCGAAGTGATTTGGAGTCAGGAGATGACAACAAAGGAATATTATACACGGGTGATTTGGGCTATTGGGACGAAGAAGGATTTTTGTATATAAGTGGACGGAAAAGCCGGTTTGCTAAGATTTATGGAAAAAGAATTGACCTTTCATATTTGGAGAATCAGTTCCAACATGAACTTGGTATTCAGGTTGTATTACTTTCTGATGATAAAAAAATCTACTTATACACCGTCAGGAATCAGATAAAGAATGCAATGGATTATTTGCAGCAGAAGACGGAATTTCATGCCGGAGCAGTGGAAGGGAAAGATATTGCGGAATTACCGAGAAATGAATATGGAAAAATAAAATATCATTGTTGAATCATGAAATGCAGGATTAGTTGTGATTGAATTTTCCTAAAAAAAATGCTATGATTATTATCATTATAACGGATAAGTGTTTTAAGATGAATGGAGGAAAGAAATGAAAAGAATTCTATCTATTATATTAGTAATGGCAATGGCGTTATCTATGACATTGGTAAATAGACCATTGGCAGGACAAGCAAAGAAAGAAGAGGATGAAGCTGCAAAAGTGATTGTGATCGATGCCGGACATCAGACTCATGCCATGAGTGCGACGGAACCGATTGGACCGGGGGCAAAAAAACGTAAGGCGAAGGTCACAGGAGGAGCTACGGGATGTTCTACGCATTTACCGGAGTACAAATTGAATCTTCAGGTGGCAAAAAAATTGCAGAAAGAATTGAAAAAGCGTGGGTATAAAGTCATAATGGTGCGCACAAAAAACAATGTAAAGATGTCCAATGCAGAACGTGCCAAAATAGCGAATAAAAACAAGGCAGATGCTTTTATCCGTATACATGCCAATTCTTCGGATAATTCCGGTGTAAAAGGTGCTCTGACGATTGCACCGCAGAATTCCAACAAATATATGAGCAAATCGAACCGGAAAAAGAGCCAGAGTCTTTCCAAAAAAGTGCTGAAAGAGATGTGTAAAACAACAGGAGCAAAAAAACGTGGCGTTATGTATACGAACACCATGACAGGAATTAACTGGTGCAAGGTACCTGTTACTATTGTGGAAATGGGTTTTATGAGTAATCCGTCCGAGGATAAGAAAATGGCAAAGGCTTCCTATCAGAAAAAAATCGCCAAGGGGATTGCAAACGGAATTGATTCCTTCTTAAAATAATGTTAAAATAAAGGGAGGAAGGGCGTGATAATATGAATAAGGTAATAACAATAACCAGACAGTATGGTAGCGGGGGACGTGAGATCGGAAGAAAATTAGCAGAGGCATTTGGAATTCCGTTTTACGACAATGAAATTATTTCGCAGGCGGCGAAGGAAACCGGATTTGCGGAGTCCACCTTTGAGAGAGCAGAGGACAAGGCGAGCAACAGTCTTTTGTATTCACTCGCAATGGGAATGAATGTGTTTTCCGGTCAGGAAGTGGGCTATGCCGGTCTGTCATTGGATGACCGGGTTTTCCTTGCCAAATCTAAGGTGATACGAAAAGTAGCTGCGGAGGGACCATGTGTGATTGTGGGGCACTGTGCGGATTATATATTGAAAGAACAGGAAAATGTCGTGAATCTTTTTATTCATGCGGCACCGGATTTTCGCATCAGCCGTTCCATTGAAGTGGATAACCTGCAACAGGGAAAAGCAGCGGAAATTGTTCTGAAAAAGGATAAGAGCAGGGCGAACTATTACAAATACCATGCCGGTGAGCGCTGGGATAATGTGTTAAACTATGACATGGCAATCCGCAGTGATTTGTGTGGAATTGATGGGACTGTAGAATGTTTGAAAAGTTTTTTGGACAAAGTGGAATAAATAGAGTGAATAGGAATTTCTGAAATTTGGAGGAAAAAGTGAAAAATGAAAATTCGTACTAGATTTGCACCAAGCCCAACGGGAAGAATGCATGTAGGAAATTTAAGAACGGCATTATATGCCTATTTGATTGCAAAACATGAGGGAGGAGATTTCCTTCTTCGCATTGAGGATACCGATCAGGAGCGTTATGTAGAAGGTGCTTTGGACCTGATTTATAAGACAATGGATGAAACGGGGCTTCATCATGATGAGGGACCGGACAAAGATGGTGGTTTTGGTCCATACGTACAGAGCGAGCGCATGAAAACGGGAATGTATCTGGAATATGCAAAACAGCTGGTGGAAAAGGGAGAGGCATACTATTGTTTCTGTACCAAAGAGCGTTTGCAGCAGCTGCATGATGAGGCAGAGAAGAATGGTGAGGATGCGGCAAAGTACGATAAGCATTGTTTGTCTTTGAGCAAAGAAGAAGTAGAGGAGAAACTGACAGCAGGTGTTCCTTATGTGATTCGCCAGAATAATCCGACAGAGGGTGAGACTTCCTTTGATGATGTAATTTATGGAAAAATTACGGCACCAAATGAAGAACTGGACGATATGATCCTGATTAAGTCTGACGGTTATCCGACCTATAATTTTGCCAATGTAGTGGACGACCATTTGATGGGGATTACGCATGTGGTCCGGGGAAATGAGTATCTTTCCTCGGCACCAAAATATAACCGGCTTTATGAAGCATTTGGCTGGGAGGTCCCTGTATACATTCACTGTCCGACGATTACGGATGAGAACCACAAAAAGCTGGCCAAGAGAAACGGTGCAGCATCTTATGAAGATTTGATTGAGCTTGGATTTATGGCAGAGGCAATTGTAAATTATGTAGCACTTCTTGGCTGGAGTCCGGCGGAAGATCGTGAGATCTTTTCTTTGGAGGAGCTGGTTCAGGCATTTGATTACAGGAGAATTAATAAATCTCCGGCGGTCTTTGACCTTGTAAAGCTTCGCTGGATGAACGGTGAATACATTAAGGCAATGGAGAATGAGAAATATTATGAGATTGCCATTCCTCAGATTCAGAAAACTATTACGAAGGATTTGGAACTGAAGAAAATTGCGGATTTAGTGAAAACACGTATTGAAGTATTTCCGGACATCAATGAGAAAATCGATTTCTTTGAAGAACTTCCAGAATATGATATTGCCATGTATACCCATAAGAAAATGAAGACAAATTCGGAAAATTCATTGGAGGCATTGAAGGAATTATTGCCGCGTTATGAGGCACTGGAAGAGTATTCCATTCCGGCGATCGAGAAAGTGGCAATGGACTATGTAGCGGAAAAGGGATGTAAGAATGGTCAGGCATTGTGGCCGCTTCGTACTGCTGTGTCCGGCAAGCAGATGACACCGGGCGGAGCTTATGAAATTATGGAGATTCTTGGCAAGGAAGAGTCTTTGAATAGAATACGCAAGGGGATTGAAATGCTGAGTGAGGGAATATGACAACAAAGGTAAGTGAGGTACAGCGTCAGGCGATAACCCATGGAGACGGGCCGTGTCTTTGTCTGGCAGGACCGGGAGCAGGTAAGACCTTTACCATAGCGAACCGGGTGAAATATTTAATTGAAGAACACAGAGTGCCACCAGAAGAGATTCTGGTGGTTACTTTTTCTAAAGCGGCAGCAGTGGAAATGAAAGAACGGTTTGAGACAATGACGGCGGGACACCATTACCGGGTGAGGTTTGGTACGTTTCATTCCGTTTTTTTCCAGATTCTTCGGGTGGCATACCATTATGAAGCAAAAGATATTGTAACACCCGCTTTAAAATACCGGTTTTTGGAAGAAGCTTTTTCGGATGTTTCCTTTGAGGTAGAAGATACAAAGGAATTTTTGGAGGAAGTGGAAAAGGAAATCAGTAAAGTCAAGGGGGAGGGAATGGACGTCGCATGTTACTATTCAGCAGCTTGTCCTGAGCAGGTGTTCCGGGATATTTTCACGGGCTATCAGGAGAGACTGCAACGGCACCGGGCATTGGATTTTGATGATATGGTAGTATATACGTATCAGCTTTTAACGGCGAGACCGGATATTTTGGACAGATGGCAAAGACAATTTACCTATATTCTTATTGATGAATTTCAAGATATTAACCGTCTGCAATATGAGAATATTAAAATGTTAGCTATGCCCCAGAATAATCTTTTTGTTGTGGGGGATGATGACCAGTCTATTTATGGTTTTCGGGGAGCAAGACCGGATATTATGATGGCATTTCCCGAACAATATCCCAAGGTAAAGCAGATTACGTTGGGGACGAATTATCGCTGTTCCAGCCAGATTTTGATGGCGGCGGGAAAATTGATTGCTTGTAACAAAAAGCGTTTTCCGAAAAAATTAACGGCAGAAAAAGGGAAAATAGAGGGAGTTCATATTTGTCACTGCCGGACGCTTTCTTCAGAAGCAGAAAAAATCGTAAATGAGATGAAGAGATATTATGAGGATGGAATTTCCTATGAGGAAATGGCAGTGCTGTTTCGGACGAATATGCAGATGAGAACGCTGGCAGGAAAACTGATGGAACGGGGCATCCCATTTGTTATGAAAGAAAACCTTCCCAATATATTTGACACATGGATGGCGAAGGACTTGCTCTGTTATATGGAATTAGCACAGGGAAGCAGGAGCCGGGAAAAATTTTTGAAAATCTGTAACCGTCCGGTCCGTTATCTGAGCCGGGCTGCTTTTGACACACCGGAAGTAACATTTGCCGGTTTAAAGAATTATTACAGAAAGAAAAATCAGTTGTGGATGTGGGAGCGGATTGATGATTTTGAAAACGAGATCCGTGCCATCCGTACCATGACACCTTATTCAGCCTTACATTATATACGAAAAGGAATCGGCTATGATGAATTTTTGACAGAATATGCCAAAGAGCGGAATGCCAAGGAAGAAGACTGGTTTGAAATACTGGAAGAAATAATGGAGACAGCAAGAGATTGTAAGAGCATTCCTGAGTGGCTTGCCTTTGTAGAGAATTATGGAGATACATTGGATGAAATGAGAGAACAGCAGAAAAGACAGATACAGGAAAAGACGGGCGTCAATCTTATGACTATGCATGGAGCAAAGGGCTTAGAATTTGAGGTGGTATTTATTCCAACGGTCAATGAAGGGGTGATTCCCTACCGTAAAGCAATACAGCCGGGAGATATGGAAGAAGAGCGAAGGATGCTCTATGTCGCAATGACACGTGCGAAAGTGCATCTGCATTTATCTTATGTGGAAGAACGATTTAATAAAAAGGTGGATGTGTCACGCTTTATTGATGAAATTACTACTGTACATAATAAGAAATGAATCACTGGAACATTCTCTGGCTTTGATAAAAAAGTCAGAGAATGCCAAAGAAAATGAGTGTATGAATTATTCAAAATCCGAAAAGAAGACAGGCAGTCTTTTTTTGAATTCAGCCAGTGCAATTCCGGCTACCTCACGCATTTGCGGATGAGCATGGGAATCGCAGCGCAGACGGAAAAAATTTCTCCAGGAACGCAGATTCATTGTCATGACAATTTCTGTTTTCAAACTATTTGGTAAGATCGAGCGTGCTTCTTGCGGAGTAGCTCCTAACTCTAACATTTGGAAATAATATTTTTCGGCCATTTCCATCGCCTTTGTCCAAACTTCGTATTTTGCACGGTCATTTTCGTTCGTCAAATCATATTCAAAACCACTAGCAAGGTCAATTACTGTGATCTGATTGCCGAATTTATCTCCGGCATAATTGCAATAGCGGGTACTTTCCTGACTGTAGCTGGCAATGCGGTGGCGGACAATTTCATGAGTGATACCTCTGTCGCAGATGAGGCGGATGGTAATTGATTCATGTTCAATTACGGATTCGTGACCGCGTTTTAAAAGATTTATAATAAACCGTTCCGCAGAATCCTCTTTTATATTTCCTT
Organism: uncultured Lachnospiraceae bacterium; assembly: GCA_947631505.1. Taxonomy (GTDB): domain Bacteria; phylum Bacillota; class Clostridia; order Lachnospirales; family Lachnospiraceae; genus Eubacterium_F. The sequence goes on from CANRLR010000025.1 coordinate 11,899, forward strand.
CACTTTTATAACAGACACGACCGATTTTTTCAATTTTTTGAATCATCTGGTCATAATCTTTCATATCGACAATTTCAACACTTGGTTTTATAACGTTCATTTTTCACACTATCCTCCATTCCGAAATGTTTTTTACTTTTCCTATTATATCGTATAACACTTTTCAATGCAATGAGTTTGTGCTACGATAGGGAGAGACAGCAGGGATATAAATATATTGGAATGGAGGGCAGGCATGAGAAATATTATACTAATTGGAATGCCGGGAGTTGGAAAAAGTACAATCGGTGTCGTTCTGGCAAAGAAACTGGGATTTTCTTTTGTGGATTCGGATTTATTAATACAGGAAAGAGAGGGGCGGCTTTTGCATACGATAATTGAGGAAGAGGGACTGGATGGGTTCAATTGTATTGAAAATGAAGTGAATGCTTCCATTGAACGGGAAAATTCGGTTATCGCTACGGGAGGAAGTGCGGTATATGGAACAGAAGCGATGAAACATTTGAAAGAAATCGGTCTTGTAATTTATTTGGAACTTCCCTATAAAGAACTGGTGAATCGGTTAGGAAATCTGGAAGAGCGTGGTGTATCCATGAAAAAAAATCAAACCTTAGAGGATTTAATGGCGGAGAGAAGACCTCTCTATGAAAAATATGCGGACATTACAATTGATTGTTATGAGAAGCAGATTCGGGAAATCGTAGCAGAGATAGCGGACAAAATTGCAAAAGAATAAGAAAAGCCATGAAATATGGCTAGGAAATATGCTGAAAAAAATCTTGACAATAAAAAACCTATTTGCTATAATATTATTTGTTCGTGCGGGTGTAGTTCAATGGTAGAACACTAGCCTTCCAAGCTAGATACGTGGGTTCGATTCCCATCACCCGCTTTTTCTTATGCTTAAAAATATTGATTGAGGAGAAATCCTATGAATCCAAAGGTTTTATTAGTAGGAATTAATGCAAAATTTATTCATACCAATCTTGCCATTCGTACGTTGAAAGCGAATGCGGGTGAATATGAATCCATGGTAGAAATCTGTGAATACACGATCAACCACCGTCGGGAAGAAATTCTTGCTCATTTGTATGAGAAAAAGCCGGATGTGGTTGGTTTTTCTTGTTATTTGTGGAACATTGAATATGTTCTGGCAGTAGCTGATGACCTGAAAAAAATTCTTCCTGATCTGAAGGTAATAGCAGGGGGACCGGAGGTAAGCTATCATCCGGTGGAGGTTTTGGAGAAAACCCCTTTTTTGGATGTTATTATGATTGGTGAGGGGGAACGCACTTTCAGAGAATATTTGAAATGGATGTCAGCAGGATACAAAGGAAACACAGCCGAAAAAGAGCTGCAGAAAATTGACGGCATTGCCTACCGCAAAAGGGAGTGGAATGGCACAGGGGAAACGACCGGAAACGAAATTGTGGTCACTGCTCCAAGACAAGGCTTACCGATGGATGAACTGGTTTTTCCGTATAAGGACTTAGCGGGACTGGAAAACCGGATTCTTTATTATGAAAGCATCCGGGGCTGCCCATTTTCCTGCAGTTATTGTCTTTCTTCCATAGAAAAGACTGTGCGGATAAAAAGCTTGGACAAGACGAAAAAGGAACTGGACTTTTTTCTTGAGAACAAAGTGCCTCAGGTAAAATTTGTAGACCGCACGTTTAATTGCAATCACAATTATGCTTATGAGATTTGGCGTTATATTGGGGAGCATGACAACGGTTTTACCAATTTTCATTTTGAAATCGGAGGGGATTTGCTGAGGGAAGAGGATTTTCAGCTTTTTCGAACATTCCGTCCCGGCTTAATACAGTTCGAGATCGGTGTGCAGTCTACTAATGAACAGACGATCGAGGCGATTCGCAGGACAATGGATCTAGAGCGGCTCCGGTATAATATAGAGCAGGTGCACAACGGCAGGAATATACACGAGCATCTGGACTTAATTGCCGGGCTTCCGTATGAGGGATATGAGAGTTTTAAGAAGTCTTTTAATGAGGTCTATGCGATGAAGCCGGATCAGCTTCAGCTTGGATTTTTGAAAGTTCTTACCGGTTCTTATATGAATGAAGTGAAAGAAGAATATGAGATTTGTTTTAGTGCCTATCCGCCTTACGAAGTGTTTTCCACAAAATGGCTGTCCTATAATGAAATTCTGAAGCTAAAGCAAGTGGAAGAAATGGTAGAAGTATATTATAACAGCTTTCAATTTCAGGCAACGATGGCATATTTGGTCTCCTATTTTGATACACCATTTGACATGTACGAGAAAATGGGACGCTATTACAAAGAGAGAGAATTATTGGATGTAAAACATAGCAGAATCAACCGGTATGAAATTTTATTTGATTTTTGCATAGAACTGCTGGGAGAAAACGAATGTCTGGAAGAAATCCGGGAAGTTCTCACCTATGATTTGTACAGCCGGGATTATGTAAAGAATCCACCAGCATTTGTTTCACCGCGAAGTGAGGAACTAAAAAAGAAGATTCGTCACTTTTTTGACAGGGAAACGGAAAATCCAAAAGATATTCATGGCTATGAAGGATTGGTGACGAAACAATTATTTAACCTGATATATATTGATTCATTTACGGTGGATATGGAAATACTATTGGAGACAGGGGAAAAGCGAATCCGACCAAAAACATATTGGATGTTCGATTATCGAAAACGGAATCCATTGAATCATTCCGCCGATGTGAGGAAGATAACTCTTTTGGATTAGTCCGGTGTCATACGGTTGTGTCAGCGATAAGTGGAAAGAATTCGTTTTAACGCTTCCACAACAGAGGCTTTGCGGGGATGATTTCCCGTTTCGACCTGCTGGATCAATGCAGTCACTTTGCCGGGCTCGTCCATTGCCAGATAGATGCCCGCAAGGTCCTCGTAGTCACTTAATTTAGTGGAGCCATAGCGAAATGCCATTTCATATGTCTGAATGGCGGCATCATACAGCTTGGCACGGGTACAGGCACGGCCCAGACAAGACAGATCTGTGAGGAAATTGTGAAAAGTTTCATCATAATCCGATAAGGTCTTGAAATTTCCCACGCCATATGCTAATTTTAAATCTGTATTTGTATATTCTGACAAATCCATCATGGGCATCTTGATAATTTCTTTCAGTTGTCCGATATAGTATAGAATAGACTCGTCATCCGTATCAATGGCGGGAAGTTCCGTTTCTTCTACCCGGATTTGTGGCAGATGAGAGATGTCTTTTTTTCGGGCGTGGTTTGCCGCTTCCTCTCTTGCCCAGAAATTGTCAGAACGTTTTTTCACTATTTTTTGTTTCTTCTTCTGTTCATAGAGAAGCCATGCAAGAAATATGAAAAAGCAAACAAGATAAATAATCATAAATTTCATAATATCAGTTCCTTTCAGAAAGGGGGGTGAATCATGTTCAACCGTAAAAAACAGCAGTTAATCGCTGCTATTATTTGTAGTATTGTTGTTATTTCGTTGGTAATCGGTCTGTTAGCAGGAATGTAATTGTTACTTTTACAGTGTAATACAGGTCGCTGAAATGTGCAAGTACATCAACGGAAAAGAAATACAGTTTTTGAGATGGAGGCAGTTGTTTTGGAAAAGAAAAAGCAGAACCTTTTACCAGCAATTATTGTTATTGTAATTATGATACTTCTTATTGGTGCATATGTAGTGGGGACCTATATGGTTTCCAGACCGGATGCAGATGAGATATGCGAAGGAGTTTATATTGACAAAGTTAATGTCAGTGGAATGACCAAAGAAGCAGCACAGGAAGCCGTAGAGAAGCATGTAGGTAAATTGGCAGGTCGCAGTCTGAAGGTTGATGTAAATGGCGAAGTGGTAACAGCAACACTGGCAGATATAGGATATACTTGTGAAATCGGCAATGTGATTACACAGGCTATACAGGTAGGAAAAGAGGGAAATATGTTCTCAAATTATGCGGAGATTAAAAAGGTTTCTGCTGAGAAAAAAGTATTTCCGCTTCAATTTTCATATTCAGAAAAAAAATTGAATCATTTTGTAAAGAACAAGTGTGGGAAGAAGTGCACCAATGCAAAAAATGCGAGAATTAAAATGAAAAATGGTGAGCTTACATACACGGAAGCGAAACAGGGTGTAAGTATTGATGTGGATACTACAGTGGAGGCCATTAAAACAGCGCTGCAGGAGCAGGAAGAAGAGCAGACGGTAGTTGTACAGGCAGAAGTAATCGTACAGGAACCAAAAGTGACAAAGGATCTGGCGATGCGTTGTAAAGACAAAATCGGTACTTTCACGACAAGTTTTAATGCCGGCAATGTAAGCCGTTCCCGAAATGTATCGAATGCGGCAAGACTGATCAATGCAACGGTTCTATATCCGGGAGAGACCTTTTCTGTACATGATGCGATATCCCCTCTGACAGAGGAAAATGGATATTATGCGGCACCATCCTACAGCAACGGTCAGGTCGTAGATTCTATTGGCGGTGGTGTCTGTCAGGTGTCTACGACGCTGTATAATGCGGTGCTGCGGGCAGAATTGGAGATTGTGGAGAGAAGTCCTCATTCCATGGTAGTATCTTATGTAAAACCTTCTATGGATGCAGCGATCGCCGGAGATTATAAAGATTTTAAATTCCGCAACAATACGAAAGTTCCCCTGTATATTCAGGGAGGAACGTATTCCGGAAATGTTTTCTTTACGATATACGGAGAAGAAACAAGGGCTTCTGACAGAACGGTAACATTTGAATCAGAAGTAATTGAGACGATTGAGCCGGGACAGGATAAAATCACTTATGATAAGACAAAACCGGCATCTTATTCTCAGGTCACACAGGAAGCACATACCGGATATAAAGCGGTATTGTGGAAAATCGTAAAAGAAAATGGTGAGACAGAAAAAACACAGGTCAACAGCAGTACGTATAAAGCAGAGCCAAGATATATCACAAAAGGAGCTGCGGCAGCTACACCAAAGCCTACTGCGACACCAAAAGCAGATAAAAAAGATAAGGACAAGGATAACGAGAAGAAGAACAGCAGGAAAACTCCGAAGCCGGCTGCTACCAAGGCACCTGCTGCCACAGCAAAGCCGGCAGTGACACCAGAGGCAACAGGGGTACCGGTAACTGAGCCACAGGGTGGGGAGTAAAGACAGAGGAAATGAGGATAACATGGAGATAGGAAAGGTTCCGGAATCCGTTTTAAAGCGTTCCGTATTAAAAAAACTGACAGTAAAACGCCCGGAGGTCTTAGTTCACTCCGGCATAGGAGAAGATTGCAGTGTGCTGGCGGCAGGAGAGGATGCCATCGTTCTCTCCACAGATCCCATTACGGGGACGGCAAAGGATATTGGGAAATTGGCATTTCATATTACCGCTAACGATATTGCCTCTTCCGGAGCTGAACTGATTGGTATGATGCTGACGGTTATTATGCCGCCGGGAAGTACCGAGCAGGAACTGAAACAGATCATGGAGGATGTTACGGCACAGGCAGCTGCCTATGAGGTGGAGATTTTAGGCGGACATACGGAAATTTCTGAGGCGGTAAATCAGACGCTGGTATCGGTTACGGGAGTAGGCAGGCTGCCAAAGGAACAGGTTGTAAAGACAGCAGGCCTGAAACCGGGACAGGATATTGTAGTGACGAAATGGATTGGCTTAGAGGGAAGTTCGATATTGGCAAAGGAAAGAGAAGAGAAGTTAAAGAAAGAGCTTCCGGCTGAAATAGTGGAGAGTGCGAAAGGCTTTGATGCACTGCTCAGTGTTGTTCCGGACGCCAAAATTGCAATGGAGGTAGGAGTCAGTGCGATGCATGATGTGACAGAGGGCGGAATCTTCGGAGCATTATGGGAAATGGCATCGGCTTCTCATGTGGGGCTTGAAGTAGATTTAAAGAAAATACCGATTCGGCAGGAAACGATAGAGATCTGTGAAGTTTTTGACATCAATCCCTATCTGCTCATATCCAGCGGCTCGATGCTGATCGGAACAGAACATGGCAGCCGTCTGGTGGAAGAATTGAAAAAGGCAGGAATTCACAGTGCTGTTGTTGGATTTGCCGTGGAGGGAAATGACCGCATCATAAAAAACGGAGAAGAAACACGTTTTTTAGAGCCGCCAAAAACAGATGAATTATTTCGTGCACTATCAAAGTGAATGGAGGGAGAATATGAAAGAAAAAATTTTGCAGAATATATCCAAGAACAGCCGTTTGACATCAGAAGATCTAGCGGCAATGCTAGCGGCCACGCCGGAGGAAATTGAACTGGCAATGCAGGAGATGGAAGAGCAGGGAATCATTTGTGGATATCCTACTCTTATTAATTGGGATAAGACAGAGAATGATGAGCGGGTAACGGCATTGATTGAGCTGAAGGTGGCACCAGAGCGTGGCAGGGGCTTTGATAAAGTGGCAGAACGGATTTATCAGTTTGAAGAGGTAGAAAGCCTTTACCTGATGAGCGGAGGCTTTGACCTTACGGTTATTATTGTAGGAAAGAGCATGAAAGAAGTGGCACGTTTTGTATCTACAAAGCTGGCACCAATGGATTCGATTGTAAGTACGGCGACACATTTTGTGCTGAAAAAATATAAAGAGCATGGACTTTCTCTTGTCGAGGGAAAGTCGGCAGATGAAAGGCAGTTGATTACACCATGAGAAGTCCGATATCAAAGCTGATAACAGAAATTGAGCCGTCTGGAATCCGCCGCTTCTTTGATGCGGCGAGCACAATGGGAAATGTAATTTCCTTAGGTGTGGGAGAGCCGGATTTCGATACGCCTTGGCACATACGGGAAGAGGGAATCTACTCATTAGAAAAAGGGAAAACTTTTTATACAGCAAATGCCGGATTGGAAGAACTGAAAGAAGAAATCAGTAAATATTTAAAACGCCGCTTTCATTTATCTTATGATGCGGAGCAGGTCTTAGTGACAGTTGGCGGAAGTGAGGCAATTGATATTGCTTTCCGATCTATGCTGGATCCGGGGGATGAAGTGATTATTCCGGAACCATGTTTTGTGTCTTATCTTCCATGTGTGAAACTGGCAGGAGCTGTACCGGTCCGTGTTACGTTGGAAGAAAAAGATGAGTTCAAATTGACAAAGGAAAAATTATTGTCGGCATTGACGGAAAAGACTAAGATTATAGTTCTACCGTTTCCTAATAATCCAACAGGAGCAATAATGTCTGCGGAGGAATTACAGATCATAGCAGATATTGTAAAGGAGAGAGATCTCTTTGTTCTGTCGGATGAGATTTATTCAGAATTAAGCTATGCAGGAGACCATGTGTCGATTGCATCCCTTCCGGGCATGGCAGAGAGAACGGTCGTGATTAATGGATTTTCCAAATCTTATGCTATGACGGGATGGCGGCTCGGCTATGCAGTGGGGCCGAAAGAGGTTATGCAGCAAATGCTCAAGGTGCATCAGTTTGTAATTATGTGTGCGCCGACAATGAGCCAGTATGCCGCAATTGAAGCATTGCAAAATGGGGATGAAGATGTGGCACGGATGCGGGAGAGCTACGATGAACGCAGGCGTTTTCTTGTAAAGGAGCTGCGGGAAATCGGAATACCATGTTTTGAACCGATGGGGGCTTTTTATGTCTTTCCAAATATCAGCAGATTCGGCATGACATCGGAGGAGTTTGCTACAGAGCTTTTACAGAAAGAACATGTGGCTGTTGTACCGGGAACTGCCTTTGGTGCATGTGGCGAGGGATTTTTGCGAATCTCTTATGCTTATTCCATTGAGGATTTGAAAAAGGCATTAGAAAAAATCAGCAATTTTGTACATAGTATTCAAACAACAAATTGACATTTTTTATTTTGTTGTTTATATTTATTCGGAATTATGATAGACACAAATTTAGAAGTGTGATATGATAGATTTATCACAATTTGGAGGGTAAAAGAGAATGGCAGCATTAAATGCAGAGCATATCAACCCATTTCTATTAGCTGCGAAAAAAGTATTGCAGGATGTATGTTTTATTGAAGCTGCAATACAAAAACCGATACTCAAAGAAGCATCTTTCGGAGATAATAGCTGGGTAATCATGATTGGTGTAACAGGGGAGATGAGAGGTCAGGTATTGATTGGGATGACAGAGGTAAACGCATGTTCGATTGCATCTAAGATGTGTATGACAGAGATAAAACAAATTGATGATTTTTCTGCCAGTGCATTGAGTGAACTGGGTAATATGATAATGGGAAATGCAGCAACGGTATTTTCTTCGAACGGAATAGGAATTGATATTACCCCGCCTACGTTATCACATGGAAAAGTTAGTTTTACCAATACATATGCAAAAAATATTTGTATCCCGATGTCTTTTTCGGGTGGTAACATTGAGATTTACCTTGCCTTAAAGCAGGAGGATTAGTGGTGTTAAATATTGTATTACTGGAACCGGAAATTCCAGCGAATACCGGTAATATAGGGAGAACTTGTGTAGCGGCGGGAGCGAGGCTTCATCTCATTGAGCCTATGGGATTTCAAATCAATGAAAAACAAGTAAAAAGAGCAGGACTAGATTATTGGGATAAACTGGATTACATAATTTATGATAGTTATCCCGATTTTCTTGCAAAGAATCCGGAAGCCAAAATATATATGGCAACTACGAAGGCAAAACATATTTACAGTGATGTTGCTTTTGAGGAGGATTGCTTTATTATGTTCGGAAAAGAAAGTGCAGGGATTCCGGAAGATATTTTAGTTGAAAATGAAGAAACAACAATACGGATTCCGATGTATGGGGAGATACGTTCATTGAATCTGGGAAATTCAGTGGCAATCGTACTATATGAAGCATTGCGTCAACAAGGATATCAGAATTTGAATACGGTGGGACATTTACATCACAGTTGTTGGAAAGATGGAACGGTATAGGAAGAATTTGTGAAGGAAATCGCACAGTATCAAACTGTGCGTTATTTTTTGTAAAAATTGAAGGCGATTAAAATTATTTTTCGTTTTTTGCAACATTTTGCACGTTAAAATCGTATTGTATATAGAAGGGGGACAAAAAGCAATGATTAATGTGGCGTTAAATCCATCGGACGCGGTGGAAAATGCACTTAATCTTTTTGGTGATACTGTACTGCGACTGGCGTACTCTTATTTAAAGACGCGGGAAGATGCAGAGGATATTGTACAGGACACGCTGATTCGGTTAATGCAGTCAGAAGAGATTTTTGAAAGTGAAGAACATATGAGAGCATGGATGCTGAAAGTGGCAGCGAATCTTTGTAAGGATTATCTGAAATCATCAAGACACCAAAAAGAAGTGACAATATCAGAAGAATATGAAGAGGGAGCGGAAGCTGAGTTTACAACGGGAGAGCACAATGAGGTCATGGAAGCAGTGATGTCATTGCCGGAGAAATACCGGAGTGTCATTCACCTCTATTATTTTGAGGAATATGCCACAAAAGAAATTGCTGAAATTTTGGGGAAAAAGGAAACTACCATACGGTCACTTTTGAAACGAGGGCGGGAAAAGCTGGAAACGATACTTTCCAAAAAAAATATGATGAAAGGAGATTGTGATTATGAAAAAGGAATATAAAAGTTCAATGGAAAAGATTTCTTTGAGCGAGAGCGATAAAGCCCGAATTCTGGCAAATGTGAAAAGGGCATATGAAGAGCCGGAATCTGCTGATAAAATTGTCCCCCTTTTGAAGTCTTCACGATTCTCTGCTCGTCGTATCATTGGTGTGGCTGCTGCATTTTGTGTATTACTAATCGGGGCATTGCTGATTCGCAGCCAAATTGTTCATAACCATCCGGATCGTTTTCCCAATGGGGAGCCGGGAACAAACGTAGCAGACAGAGGGGATGAGATTCAGTGGGAGGAATTGGAATCTGTAGATGATATTCCGGAACAGATCGATTGTAAAATTTATACTCTTGGCAAAGGGGCAAAAGGGTACAAAGTATCCAAAGTTGAAGTAGTGAAAGAGCAGAAGCACGTCCGGCTTACCTACAAGAACCGGAAAGCGGATGACGAAATTGTATTTGAGTATAAAGAATCGGCAGAGTATACCGGGGAATCGGAAGAAGCTGCGAATGTACCGGCGCCATCTACGGATGGAACAGAACAAAGTGAGACCTTAGGAGATTTAGAACTTGCAGGGCATCTGAAGGGAAAAAATGAATTAGGGACGGAAAAGGTCGGTGAAATGCAGGTCACTATGTATGGTGAGGAAAAATGTGAAGGTATGACATGGGAGGAGGACAACACATCCTTTGCCGTTACGATGTCAAAAGCCTGTAGTAAGAAAAAGGCGAAAGCACTTGTGCTGGACACAACAGAGAAAAAATCAGATAATATCACAGCATCAATAAGTAAAGAGGATGAAGAAGACGCAGATAAGGCATTAATAACGTATAATGCGATAGGCTGGGATGGGACAGAGGCAGCCAGTTCGGAGGAGGAGAAGAAAGCAATTTTGGACAAATTCTTTGGCGAATGTGGATTCAAAATTGTGATTCATCCTCCGGCATCTGAAATTACGTATAAGCAGATTGATGATTGCGAATCTTATTCGTTTTATTATCCGGATAATTCAAAGTGGAGGGACTGTCTTTTTATCGGTTATGTGGGATGGCACAGTTGTCCGACCGGTGTGAAATCGGGATTTGAGACATATACAACAGAGGTAATGGAAGATAATACGCTGGTAAAATTTAAGAAAAATAAACATAACCAGAAAATGTTTACTTTCCATAAGGGAGATCTGTACTTTGTATTTCTGCTGACAAACTGGAGTGGAGACTTATCGCAGGATATGGTTCAGGATATTGTGAATACGATTGAAGTGATTGAAGAAGAGGATAGTATAGAGCCGGATGAAACAGATACTACGGATAAGAACCCGGACATGAACGATAATGATTCAGGGAATGAGATGGGGGAGCCTACCGACGAACCGGATAAAGATGAGCCGGATGACGATGCTGAGGAAACGATTACTCCATCACCGGTTCCGGCTAATACTTCTGAAAATGCTACGCCTTTGGAAGAGTAAAGACAAATTTCGTACCAACGCCCTCAGTGCTGACCACATCAATGGTCTGCTTGTGGGCGTTTATTATTTCCTTTGAAATAGATAGACCAAGTCCGGTTCCCAATTTATCTTTTCCACGGGATAAATCTGTTTTGTAGAAGCGGTCCCAAATTTTCCCGAGGTCCTCTTTTGGGATACCGATACCGCTGTCTTTAATGGAAACAAAAACCTTATCGCCGCGAGTCCGTGTAGTGATACATATACTTGAGTTTGAATGACTGAATTTTACGGCATTATCAATAAGATTCTGCAGAACCTGCTGAATTTTGCCTGCATCTGCCGTAACATACAGGGGGGCATCCACTGCTTTTTGAAAGCGGAATCGGATATGTTTTTTGCCTGCCGTTCCCTCCAAAGAATCGATTGTTTTATGAATGGATTCATGGATATCAAAAGTGCTTATTTCCAGAAAAATATTGTCCCGGTCAAAATTATTAACATCCAGTAAATCGGTTGTCAGCTTTGTCAGTCGATTGGTTTCAAATAGGATAATATTGAGATATTTTTCCTGATTTTCCGATGGAATCACACCATCTGCTATCGCTTGGACATACCCGTGTATACTGGTAAGCGGAGAGCGGAAATCGTGTGAAATATTGGAAATAAATTTTCGCTGGTATTCATCGAATTTGCTTAATTCATCACCCAGTATATTGAGGGCATCGGCTAATTCCCCATACTCATCGTTTGTATGAATTTCAATCGGCGTATTTTTCTTTGCAATGGAAAAATCTTTTACACCGTTGCGGAGCTTGCGCAGAGGCCGGAAATTGAAAAAGTAAATGACTAGGAAAATGAGCCCGAGGAATCCGGCAATCAGATAGAATGCGGTCATTAGCAGATTGAAATAGTAGTCTGCACGGTCATGGATAAAGGAATTTCTCTGTGCAAACACTAAAAAACCGTTGGTGTAGGAAGATTTTCTCAACGGAAGCATAATACAAAGGGAGGGTTCCTCCAAATATCCATTCATAGTAAAATCTTTCATACATTTTTCCCGTAAAAAAGAGAGGTCTCCATCATATTTGAGATCGACAGCATTGATATTTCCGGTGTCCAGTACAATATCTCCATCCTCGTACATAATCATAATCCGGCAGTCGGATACTTCCGATGTCATCTGGAAATGTGTTGTCAGATTGCGAATAGTGGCTTTTGTATAAGCATGCTGGTCAAAGTGAGAATTAAGAAGAGTGGTACAGGCGGAAAGAAGTGTCTCCTGAGATTCTTTCTCCACCTTTTCATAAATAAAATGATAGCCGGCACTATGTATAAAATAAAAGGAAGCAGCTACCAAAATCAGATAAAAGGCAGTGAGCTTACGTCCCAAAGTTGTTTTCAGATGCTTTTTCATACAATCCTCCATTCATTTAGCCGGAAAAGTTTCAAATTTATAACCGATTCCCCATACGGTTGCTAATGCCCATTCGGCATGGTCTTTAATCTTTTCACGAAGTCTTTTAATATGTACATCAACGGTTCTTGTTTCTCCGACATATTCATAACCCCAGATACGATCCAATAACTGTTCTCTCGTAAATACCTGATTTGGGTGTGTAGCAAGAAAATATAAAAGTTCCAGCTCTTTCGGAGGCATATCAATCGGATTGCCTTTATATAGAACAGAGTAATTGGTCTGGTTAATAATTAAGTCTGCATATTGGGCAATATCTCCACTGGTGGACTCCTCCGTTTGCGTCTGGGGAGCAGGAGAATAACGGCGCAGAACTGCCTTGACACGGGCAACCATTTCTTTTGTGTCAAAGGGTTTGATGATATAGTCATCTGCACCCAATTCCAGACCAAGAACCTTATCAAAAACTTCACCCTTGGCAGAGAGCATAATGATTGGTGTTGTATATTGCTTACGAATTTCTCTGCATACGTCATATCCATCTATGCCGGGAAGCATAATATCTAAAAGCATTAAGTCCGGTTTGAATTCTTTATGCTTTATAAGTGCAGATTCGCCATTTTCCGCAATTTCACATTGAAAACATTCTTTCGTGAGATAGAGAGAAATCAATTCTGCAATATTGGAATCATCATCTACAATGAGTATTTTCTTTTTTTCCATTTTTTGTCATCCTTTCTGAAGGTATCCTGTTTACTTAAATTCAACTACTGTGACACCATAGCCGCCTTCCCCATATTCCCCCATGCGGTAGCTTTTGACAAATTTACTTTTCTTGCAATGGTTTTGAACAGCGTTTCGCAAAGCTCCCGTACCCATGCCGTGAATTACTGTGACCTGATGGAGCTTGGCAAGGTAAGCATCATCTAAATACTTATCCAATAGTGATATAGCTTCATCTACCGTTTTGCCTATAAGATTAATTTCAGAAGAAACGGTCATTGCCTTTGCCATTTTCATATTTCTGGCATGGGTAATGGATGCCTCCTTTTTGGCAGCCTTTGTTTCCTGCTCTAGTAATTCCAGATCTTTTATATCAACCTCAGAACGCATAATACCCATCTGAACAAAACATTTGCCCTTGGCATTTGGCAAAGAACTTACTGTGCCTTTTACGCCCATGGAGTGAACCATTACAATATCACCGATGGTCAATTTATCAGGTGTTTTCTTTGGTGTCCTTTTTGTTCCCTCAATGGCTAATTTGCTGCCGGTCCTATTCAACTCCTCGCGCAGAGCGGCCCGTTCTTTTTCCATTTGTTTTGTCATGCCGGAGTCGTTCATCCATTTGTTGTATTTGCGAATGGATTCATCCGCTACATTTTTTGCCTTTTGTAATATATCATTTGCCTCTTCATTGGCGCGGCGGAGAATTTTATCTCTTGCTTCATCAATACGCTCGTTTTTGGCAGCAAGTTTCTGCTTGTAATGTTCGGCTTCTTCCCGGAACCGCTTTGCCTTTTCGCGCTCTTTTTCTGCCTGTACCCGTGCTTCCTCCAATCCGGTAACCACATCTTCAAAACTTTTTGCATCGCTGTCTACCAGTCTGCCGGCTTCTTCTATAATTTCCTGTGGAAGTCCTAATTTCCCCGAAATGGCAAAGGCATTACTCTTACCGGGAACACCTATTAACAGCCGATAAGTTGGCTGCAGGGATTCCACATCAAATTCACAGGAAGCATTTTCCACCCCATTGGTAGAAAGAGCATATACTTTTAATTCGCTGTAATGTGTTGTTGCCATAGCAGTTACATTCCGGCGGTGCAGATTGTCAAGGATGGCAATGGCGAGAGCAGCTCCTTCGGTCGGATCGGTTCCGGCACCGAGCTCATCAAAGAGTGCCAGTGTATTTTTATTGGCACGCTTTAAAATATAAACGGTATTCACCATGTGTGAGGAGAATGTACTCAGACTCTGTTCAATACTCTGTTCATCTCCAATATCCGCATAAACTTCCTCATATACCCGGAGATGAGAGTGGTCAAATGCCGGAATATGAAGCCCGGACTGGCCCATTAAAGTAAATAGACCGACTGTTTTTAAGGAAACGGTCTTACCGCCGGTATTTGGCCCGGTAATAATTAATAAATCATATGTTCTGCCCAGTGTGACATCAATCGGTACTACTTTATCTTTCGGAATCAAAGGATGTCTGCCCTTTTTGATATGAATATAATTCTGATCAAATAATGGTTCACTGCCCTGCATTTTCTTGGATAAGCCGGCTTTGGCAAAAATGAAATCCAGTTCTGCCAAAAGAAGGACGTTCCGCTGCAGATCTTCCGTATACGGAGCGGCAAGGGCACTGAGAGAGGCCAATATTTTTTCGATTTCATCCTGCTCTTTCATGCCGAGCTCTGCTAATTCATTATTTAATTTTACGATTGCCATAGGCTCAATAAAGAAAGTGGATCCAGTGGCACTCTGGTCATGAATCATACCGGGAAAGGTGGATTTATATTCCTGTTTGACCGGTAAACAATACCGGCCATTTCTCATCGTAACAATATTATCACGAAGCATATTGCCGGAACTGTTGACGGTGGCAGTAAGCTGTTCCCGGATCCGGTCATTGGTACTTTTCATGGAACGGCGGATTCGCTTCAATTCCGGACTGGCATCATCTGCCATCTCTTCCGGTCCAAGGATACAACGGTTAATTTCAAGGCGTAAATCAGGTAAATCGACAAGACTGGCAAAACGGCCGGACAGGGCATCCTGTAAATCTTCCTCTTTTTTGTTGTATTCCATGGCACCTTTTGCAATTTCCAGACATCGGCTGATCGAAAGAAGCTCTCCCATACCCAGCGTTCCACCTTTTTCAAGTGGAATCAGACAGGGACGGATATCCTGTAAGCCATGAAAAGATAATTTTCCATGTTTGAAAAGACGCATTAAGGCGTGGGATGTCTCTGTCTGCCATCCCGTAATTTCTCCCTTGTCGGAAGAAGGAATAAGGTTTCTCGCACTTTCTTTTCCCAAAGGAGAATCTGCTTCCTCTACAAGCATATCTATAATTTTGTAAAATTCTAATGTTTTCAAAACTTTTTTATTCATAATTACCTCTATTTCGGAGCGTATACACGAACCTTTATTTTTTTATCCATTTACACATTTTGCATATGTAGATTCATTGTACATGATTTCTCGGAAAAAGTAAACAACACCTTGATTTTTAAGGGTAATATCGGTACAATATAGAAAAGGGAATTTTGGAGGACAGTATGAATTATTTGAAAGATTACCGTGAGGGCGAGAAGTTCGTCGGAACCTATCTTTGTAAACAGAAACAAGTTTTGAAAACAAAGGCCGGAAAGACGTATTATTCCTTGACCTTGCAGGATAAGACAGGGACGGCAGACGGAAAAATATGGGAGTTAAATAATGGTATAGCGGATTTTGATGCCATGGACTATATTCATTGTGAAGGAATGGTGACAAGTTTCCAAGGAAATCTGCAGATGAATATTTCCCGTGTGAGAAAGAGTGATGAGGGGGAATTTGATCCGGCAGATTATGTGCCATGTACCGATAAAGATATTACGGAAATGTACAGCCAGATCATGAAGTATGTGGCAAGTGTTCAGAATAAATATCTTCGCAGAATATTGGAAATGTATTTTGTGGAGGACAAAGAATTTATCACTAGGTTCAAAAAGCATTCAGCGGCAAAGAGTGTGCATCATGGATTCATGGGAGGACTTTTAGAGCATACATTGAGTGTGACAAATATGTGCCAGTATTTTGCAGAGCATTATCCGATTATACAACGTGATTTATTGATTACAGCAGCGTTGTTCCACGATATGGGTAAAATTCAGGAGATTTCAGACTTTCCGCAAAATGATTACACCGATGCCGGACAGATGCTCGGACACATTTACATTGGAGCCCGTGCAATGGAGGATGCGGCAGAGAAAATCCCCGGATTCCCTGCGAAACTGAAAAACGAGCTGGTTCATTGTATTCTGTCCCATCATGGAAAACTTGAATTTGGCTCTCCCAAAGTGCCCGCCATCATGGAGGCAATGGCATTACATATGGCAGATAATGCAGATGCAAAGCTGCAGACTATGACGGAAATTTTTAATGCAGCCGGAGACAATTACGGCTGGCTCGGTTATGACCGCAAATTTGAGAGCAATCTGCGTAAGACATCGGAGAATGTGTAGGATGAAAAGGATGGATACAAAAAGACAATTTACAAAAAATGAAGAACTCATCTTGCGGATAGATGACTTAGGAACGGACGGAGAGGGTATCGGTCATATAGATGGCTATACCCTTTTTATTAAGGGGGCATTGCCGGAAGAGACGGTGCGGGTAAAAATCATGAAAACAAAAAAAAGCATGGGTTTTGCCAGATTACTGGAAATTATAGAGCCTTCTTCAAAACGATGTGAACCGGAGTGTCCGGTGGCGAATCAGTGTGGCGGCTGTACGCTGCAGCATCTTTCTTACGAGGGCCAGCTGGCTATGAAAGAGAAGAAAGTCAAGGATTGTCTGACACGGATCGGCGGTGTAGATTTAGAACAAATAGAATGGTTACCGATTCTCGGTATGCCTGAGGGATATTTGCATTATCGTAATAAGGCACAGTTTCCTGTCCGGGCAGATAAAAATGGTTTTCCTGTTACCGGATTCTTTGCCGGACGGAGTCACCGTTTGGTATCAACGAAAGAATGTCAGATTCAACATCCGGCTATCAATGAGGCAGTAAATGTAGTAATGGATTTTCTGAAAGATTTTCATATTAAACCATATGATGAAGAGGCTCATAGAGGTCTTGTCCGTCACATCTATGTTCGCCGTGGTTATTATACGAAGCAGATTATGGTATGTCTTGTGGTAAACGGAAAGTCTCTGCTTCATGCCGAGGAGTTAGTGAAACGCTTACAGTCCATGGAGGGATTTGCCGGCCTTCTTTTGAATGTGAATCAAGAGAGAACCAATGTAATTCTTGGTGGGGAGATGAAACTTCTTTGGGGTACGGCCTATATAGAGGATTATATCGGAAAACTCCGTTATCGGATTTCTGCCCAGTCTTTTTATCAGGTGAATCCGGTGCAGACCGTTCGGTTGTATGAGACAGCATTCTCTTTTGCTGAGTTAGAAGGTAGTGAAACGGTATGGGATCTGTATTGTGGAATCGGAACGATTTCTCTTTTTCTTGCTACGCAGAGCAGCAAAGTGATCGGAGTGGAAATTGTGCCGGAAGCGATTGAAAATGCCAGACAAAATGCAAGGTTGAATGGAATTGAAAATGTGGAGTTCTATTGTGGTGCAGCCGAAGATGTGGTGACCGATATGGTTTCTCAGGGGGATTGTTCTGCCGATGTGGTTGTGTTAGATCCGCCACGAAAGGGCTGTGATGGAAAACTTCTCGATACAGTGGTTAAAATGCAGCCAAAGAAAATTGTTTATGTAAGCTGTGATCCGGCAACGCTGGCAAGGGATGTCAAGGTGCTGACGGAGAAAGGGTATGAGGTAAGGAAGGTAAGAGCATGTGATATGTTTCCCGGAGGGGGACATGTGGAGACTGTATGTTTATTGTCCAAACTTCATTCAGACCAACATATCGGGGTGGAGCTGAAGATGGATGAGCTTGATTTGACGGCGGCGGAGAGCAAGGCGACTTAAGGGGAAATTAATTCAACAATTTATGATTTTAGAAAGGATTCCAGCCAAAATTCTTATCAGGCATGTTTAGATTCAATTAGAGAATGTGATTATTTATAATGACCAAAGTGTCGCTATTGGCGATAATAATAAAATTAAAGATTATAGTGTAGTGTACCGTTGATATTTAGTGCAACAAGTAACCCCATCAGTGTTTATTAATTATGTATGTTGGATATAGCGATATTAGTTTTTCGCGTGCGTCTCCTGTTTGGAAATGCCATTGAATTTTCGTTTCATCATTATTACGTTCGGTTTACCAGAACGGGGGGAATCATAGTATCTGTTTTATGTGCCCTGCTTTTTTGTGTTATGGTTCCTCTTCCCGTACATGCAGAGGATACCACAAAATACTGAATTTTACATGGTTTTTATTGTAACAACAAAGAAACGAGTGTATAATATGGGTAACCACTCCTGTTCCGGGTGAGGGAATCACACCCAGTGCAGTGAAATGAAAGGAGTAATGCGTATGAGGCAAAAAAAGTCGATGAAAAAAGTTTTTGTTTTGGTGCGCTGTCTGGCGGTTCTTATCTTTTTGTGGATAATTGTTCCGGTGCGCCCTGCGCTGGCGGCTTCAAGTGGTGCTCAGGTGGCGGAGAAGACTGCGCCGGTAATCGAGGCGATTGATTATCGCACCAATGAGACGATCTTGCAGCTGCTTGGCCCTTCAGTATATACCACTGCCGATAAATATAATAAAAGAACGGAGATTGCAAAACGGGAGGGGAAAACGACAGGGGAAATTACAGATGCACAGGTATTGAAAGAATTGAAAAAAGATTATGTCGTTATGGCTTACGGGAAGTCTTTTGAAAATGTGCAAAAGGATATCAGGCAAATTATCCAGAGAATTGTTGATCAGCTTATTGTTAGCGATTTTACCAATGATCCGGTGTTTGCCATTGAAAATAATGCGGAAAAAATACTGGTAGGCCTTGTGTATCTTGACCGTATGTACAATTTTAAAATGGGAGACCAGAATATCCGGGACGTCCTGATTTATACGCCGGACTGTTATGGGAAAAAAATGACAAAAAACCAGATCAGCTGGCTGATTCAGATTGGCAATGCAGGGGCGGATAATTTAAAAATCTCCAACAGTACCAGTTTATTTGGTTCTGGAAAAGTATTTACAAGTAATATTACAAATGCCGCTACTCTGGGGGAGTTTCTGGAAGAAAACCGAAAGAAATTTATTCCGGGTACGACTATGGATGAATGGTTCCGGCAGACCTGCCGGGCGTATATCACAGAATGAGGTTCTTCGACATCGACGGGTCTTTATTCCAGAATGTGGGCGGATACCACGTTGCGTTCCCACATTCTCCCGTTATTAAATGTATCTTCAAATAGTATTTTTGTGATTGCGAACCCCGCCACCATTACATACGGTATTGTGGACTGCTATGTGGACAGGGATTTGAAAACGTCAAATCCGTCCCTCTATCAGGAAAAAATAAATGAATTTCGGCAGACGCTTGAACGTGCGGCAGATCAGCAGTGTGAGTTTATTCAGCTTTGGCGGCGGATTTGCAAACCGGGGGTGCAGAATCTATTGTCCTCAAACCGTATTGTACTGGACAGCCTTCGTCTCTATCATGGGGATCCTACTGCCGATGCCGCCTCTACGTGGTCGGAAAAGTTTGGGAGTCAGGCTGCCTTAGGCGTAAATGAGTTTATGACGCCGCTGAATATGTATGTGAACTTTATGTTTGTGGATGGTGAAGCTACTGGCTCTGGACTCCGTATGTACCTTTCAAAAGCGCTGACGGAGAGGGGGCTTGTGACCTACAACCACGAGATGACCCATTTGCTTGTCTCATCCGTTATGCTGAATCAGCACGGCATACGTGATGGAATGGGAGGGGAAGTGTACGCGAGGGGGATGTTTGAAACCTATGAATCGGATGATCCGCTCACCATTACCATGAATTTGATTTTGAACCGCAGCGGCAGCGAAAACCGCATCCATAATGCCACGCCGGCCCGTTTCCAGTCAGACAAGGATTTGCAAACATATATGAGTGGGATTTTTGATGTGATTTATACGCTGGATTACGCGGAAGCCAATGCTGTTTTAGGTAGAAGCGCCGCGGACAAGCAGAAATGGTTCCACAAGCTGTCGCAGATTGATGATACCGGGACACGGGTGAATCCCGGGAAGGGAAATTATGTGCATAAGCTGGATAAAGTCGGTGAACTGAGCCTCTCAGAAGCGGGGCAGCTAAACAGCATCGAAGATCTTGTTGATCACAATATCCTTGCCGCGCGTTATGAGATCGGTGGGGCAAAAACGACGGGGACACTTGCCAGTAATGGTTATTATGTCGTACCGCTTTTTAGTGCTAATTATGCGGGTGTGCAAAATGATAAAGGTGTCAGCGGTGATATTATGATACGCAGGCATGCGTTCGATCTCCTCGCTGAGTACGGATATTATAATGGAATGGTTCCTTATATCTCCAACCAGTACAAGGAAAGTGATTCTTTTATGTTATCCGACACCTGTATTTTGAATCGAATATTTGCTGGGAAATATAGCACGATGGCGGATTTCAAAAAGGCTATGTTTCAGAAAAGGATTGAGCGGACAGATAAATTGCGTCCCATCACCATCACCTGGGAAGGGCAGAAGATTCATATCCAGAATTTTGAAAGTTTGAAAAATCTCATGGAGGAGGCAGTGGATGCGGATTTAAATCATTCTGCATCTAATGTCCGTGCAAGGGATACT
>CANRLR010000026.1 GCA_947631505.1 uncultured Lachnospiraceae bacterium
AACATGGGGAATCTTGCTAAAGGTTCCCCATTGATAAAAAAATTAATTTTTTTTGTTTCTTACTTGACACGAGCAGAAACTTAGAAGGCGGTGAATTCCGGTTTGATGAACTGGAAAAATCGGGATTGTAAGTATATAAGAACAAACGAGTAGAGAGGGTGTGTTATGGCTGAAATATTGAAGTCAATGGAACTTATAAATCATCATAATAAAACATGGAGTATAGAAATCGAGAGTGAGTCCGAAGGGAGCGAGAATGCAATTATAAGAACTTGCTTTAATCATGGGAAAATTACGGAAAAAGTTTTTCAAGGAACACCGTATGACAGAAATAATAAATACATACAAAAAGTAATGACACAGCTCAGAAAGGGGTATATATATAATAATCCAAGTGCAAAGGACTGGGAACCCTGCTTTCATAGATTTGTTGACAAACCATATACAGGATTTATGCCAATCGCAGCAAACAAAGAAAGAAAAGATTTTTATATTATCAGAGTTAAGGGAGATTTTGAGGATGAGATTATTTATCATTATGATGAGAATGGAAATCTGCTCGACCAAAATAGTTTAGGTGCAAAGAGGCTTACATATAGGGCACATCTTAATGATGATGGTTCTATAATCCTTCAGGAAAGGAATTTTGAGATTTATGATCCCCATACAAAAAGACTTGAAACAATAGACGATGGGGATATTGCATATATGCTTAACAAAAAAGGTGACCATTCGGATGTATGGAATGATATAAGAGTCGATTATATTGGATATGACAATCCATATCGCAGAGGATATTTTGACATTAAAAATACTGAAAATGATGAACAAATTATAAGGATTTTTAATGAGTTTACAGTAAAAAACGCATTTTGTGCGTTCACGTCAAACAGGCTCGTGGTACATACAGATTATGGTGTCCTAAGCCTTTATAAAATTAAGGAATTGTAAACGATGATGGAAAGGTTATACAAGGAAACGCACTTGTTTGTTATTTTTGATGTTGATAAAATCAGCAGACCTGCTATTAAAGATTCAATATTAGCGAATATTGAACGGGTAAAAAGGAATTATAAACTTATCAAATTATTGCCTATGAATGAGTTGCCATTTGATTTACAAGACCTTGAATTTGAAGATCAGGGAATGAAAACAAATGATGTACTAAAAGGAATCGGATTGAAATAGGCGAAAGATTTGAATTTTCTAGTATATTGATACTTTCATACAGAGTGATAAAAATGCTTACATGGATAGATGGGCACAGTCAAGTGGGTTAAATGAAATTACAGATTTTAAGCCGAAACGAATTGGATGGGATTTTCCTTTTGTATCGGCAGAACAGCAAAATCGCTTTGGCTTAATTGGAATATTTAAAAGCGAATGGATTCAAGGAAAATGTGAGTGGTGAATTTTTATCATGTTTTGAGTATGTATATGAAGAAGATAATACTACCTATATGGAAGTATGCATTCATGTTGATTCTGTCGGGTATGCAAATTTATTTACACCTTTGAAATAAAATGTGCAGTAAAAGTATGGAGAATATTATGAAACTTGTTATGCAACCAACAAATACGACTTGTGGTCAAGCCTGTATTGCTATGATTACAGGGAAAAGTAACTTCTTTTCTAGCAATATATGAATAGTAATGCACGCTCCCCCTACCTGTTTTTTTCTCTTCTATATCGAGTTAGCTTTTTTCCGTTTCTCCCGTAATTCCTTAAAGAAGGAAGTCATGAGCGCACTGCATTTTTCTCCTAATACTCCTTTTGTCAGTTCCACCTGATGGTTGAATCCCTCTGTCTGAAGCAAATTGAGCACCGAACCGGCACATCCTGCTTTCGGGTTCATACTTCCTATTACTACTTTAGGAATCCGTGCCTGAACAATCGCTCCTGCACACATGGGACACGGCTCTAACGTCACATACATGGTACAATCCTCCAGTCTCCAGTCTCCAAGTACTTTACTGGCCTTATGAATGGCGATCATCTCGGCATGTGCCAGTGTATTCTTTTTCCAGTTTCTTTTATTATATCCTCTTGCAATAATTTTATTGTCATACACAATCACGCAGCCAATGGGCGTTTCCTCTCTCCGGTACGCCCGTTTTGCCTGCTTAATTGCCTCTTTCATATAAATTTCATCTTGTGTCATTTAATCCAGCTCCTTCATCCAATAACCGAAATCTCCCACCGTAGTTCTCTTTTTTCTGGTCGCTTTAAAGAAAGAAAAACCAAATTTACTTGCCAAGAACTGCTCC
This sequence comes from uncultured Lachnospiraceae bacterium, assembly GCA_947631505.1. Lineage (GTDB taxonomy): Bacteria > Bacillota > Clostridia > Lachnospirales > Lachnospiraceae > Eubacterium_F. Next base: position 2,269 of record CANRLR010000026.1, read on the forward strand.
CGGCGGTGAAATTGTCCCGGCACTCCCAAATAATTTTTTCCTTCCTTATGAGCATACAACAAATGACGGTAATTGTAAAATCCCTGTAGTAAAAATGTATTTTTGGAATAATGCCAGTATTCCATAGGGAAATAGGAAAAATCCTTTGGCTCCATGCCATAACACCACTCCATTTCATCATCCTCAAAAGGATACATTTCTGTCATTTTCTGTAAAAATGCCGGATTTTCCTTCTCTTCCGAAGCCGCATTCAGTTGAACAGAGGTTTCGTCTTCAACATCTGTCACCGTTTCCGTCAATGGCTCTTTCTGTTCCGGCAATATTTCAGGCGGCTGCTCTGCCTGTACGGAATCCGAATCCGTTTTCTTTTCTGTTTCGGAATCCGTACGCTTAAAATGGATATTTTCATATGAAATTTTTCTTTTATATTCAGGACTTTCTCCTACGAGATAGAAGTCCCTGTCACCAATTAAGAAACCAATAATATCTTCTGCGTACCACTCCATTTTTCTTGTGTCAATGCTCTGACAATAGTCCCACTCATTCTTTCCATCTGTTCTTCCCAAAAGCAGCGGGTACAACTCCTTATTTTTTTCATAAATTGCAAATACAGGCAGTTCGCCAAAATAGTGCTCTGCCAGCCTTGTGAGATGAATCCTCAGCTCATCTCCCCACCGTTCCAAACGTACATATCCGCTGCCGGAAAACTCCGTTCCGCCCTCCTTTTTTCTAAGATAAATAATTTTTCTCATATATTCTGCCATGATTCCTCCATTAAATTGTTCATTATATAAAACAATTTCCGGCTTACTGCCTGTCTGATTGATATAATATATGAGGAACCTGTCCGTTGTATGAGTACAAATTTTTTTTGATGTTAGTTGATATCAGCATAAAGACGGTATTCGGAGATGTTCCATCCTTTAGAAGAGTTTATCGTACAAAAAACGAAGAAGGGCAAACGAGTTATGAAAACTGTAATGAGAAAGATGGTTTGTGTCTGGTAAAGTAGGCACATCTGTAATTGCACAGTATTTCACGCAGAAACAAAACAATGAGAACAGTATTTCAATTGCGTCACTGAGAGGTGCGCGTGGCCGGCGCACCCTTAGTGCTACGTAATTGATTAAGCGGGAGCGGCTGTTCGAGTGTTTTGCTTCTGCGTGAAATACGGGAAATTAAAAAAAGTGCCAATATTCACTTGACACAAACCGCACGACATCTGTAGTTGACATCAGTGCAGAAAACAGATATAATCAGCATGTATATAAATATTTTTTATCGTCAAATTTCCGTGCAGCCGGGGAGTTAGCGGTGCCCTGTACCTGCAATCCGCTATAGCAGGGGTGTTGTTCTGTCGAGGGCTTTGAGAAGAAGAGCTGCCCGAAATAAGCGGCGTTGACATTTGGGTCTTGTGCAACAGAAACTTGTGAACCGTGTCAGGTCAGGAATGAAGCAGCACTAAGCAATGTTTTCTGTGTGACGCAAGGGTGCCTGAATTGAGCTGGCTGTTTTGGTAACGTCTTTTGATTTTAGTTCGACACAGGACGCACGGATTTTATAAAATGAAAGAGCACAAAAGATTCACATATAAGTACAATCGGTAATGGAGAACGAGGGGTACAGTACAAATGGGAAAAAAACACGAGATGGCACGAAAGGGAGCATGGGTTCGTGAACTTATTGACGAAAATAAATATATTGAAGCGGTAGAACTGATAGACCAGATGCCGTTAGATGAGGTAGAGTCCGTGGAAGATCTATACCTCTTTGCTGATTTGTACGAAAAGGCAGAGCGTCTGAATAAGAAAAAGGAAATTTATTATATTGTATATAAAAGAAATCATTCTCGCCATGTATTAAACCGTCTTTTACGGCTGGTACTCCGCATGGGGGAAATGGAAGAAGCAAGAGAATTGTTTTTAGCGTATGAGATGTCCGGTGATGTTACTTTAGATACTTTCGAGCTGCGTTATCTGATTGCGAAGGCAGAGGGGGCCTCCCGGAGGGTCCTGATTGACATATTAGAAGATCTGAAAAAGGAAGAATATACGGAAGAATGGGGTTATCAGCTGGCACGTCTTTATGAACAGGAGGGCATGAGGGAGGAGTGTATTCAGGAATGCAAGGATTTGAAACTTTGGTTCGGAGAAGGGAAAATCGTAGATAAGGCAAGAGAACTTCGGATTCGCTGTGAAGCAGAGAATTGGGAACCTCCGAAAGACGAGGAAATTCCGGAACCGGAAACACCGGAGATAGAAGAAATCAGAGCTTATGCGGCAGCACCGGTAAAAGTGATGGAAATGGAATTGCAGGAAGAAGATATGGGAATAACAGAATCGGTGGCTGCTCTCGAAACGGAGCAGTTAGAGGTGCCGGAAGAAGAAAGCAAGGAAGAGGTATTAGAGATTCCGGAACCGCAGGAAAGTGAGGCGGAAGCGTTAGAGGTAAGGATGCCGGTGATGGAAAACACATTCTTTAGTGGTGAAGGGGTCTCTGAGCCGGTTGTTGTAAAGAAAAAGAAAATCATTGAGCCGGAGAAGCCTCCGGTTGAAAATTTAGATGAAATGCTGGAGGAAGATCCGGAAGATATATCGAAACGGGGAATTTCTTACCGTACCTTAAAAGGGACAATTCACCGGTTAAGAAGAAACAGGGGGGCAGCACATTTTGCTTTTGCCGGCGGAGAAGAGAGAATTACTCTCGCAGTGGCGAAACGGCTGACAAAGGAGCTGAATAACAGAGGTCATTTATCTGCCAGAAGTATTATGAAAATAGCATCGGATAAGTTAAATGGATTAGAATTATCAGAGCAGACGGATAAACTCCTTGGTGGCTGTATGCTGATTACCGATGCACCGGAATTAAACGAGAAAGCGGTTCGGGATCTGGTGGAATGTATAGAGCAGCATGGAGAAGAAATCGTAATTATGTTGTCCGGTGCTTTTGATGAGATGGACTGTTTTCTTGGAATCTATCCGGAATTGTCTGCGAAACTGGAATATAAGGTAAAAATGTAGCTTTGTGCCTGTTAGGAAGAGTGATGAAGATGGAAAAAAAGCAAATATGGAAACCCGGTAATATGCTGTATCCGGTACCGGTAGTCTTAGTGAGCTGTGGGGATAAAAAGGGGAATAAAAATATCATTACCGTTGCATGGGCGGGGACAATTAATTCAGATCCTGCCATGGTATCCATTTCGGTGCGGCCGGAGCGATATTCTTATGGAATGATTTGTGATACGAAAGAATTTGTGATTAATCTTACAACAAAAGAACTTTGTTATGCCACGGACTGGTGCGGGGTGAAATCAGGAAGAGAAGTCGATAAGTTCCGGGAAATGAATCTTACGGCAGCACCGGCAGATTCGCTCACGTATGCACCGATCATAGAAGAGAGTCCGGTAAATATTGAATGTCTTGTAAAGGAAAGACTGCCGCTGGGAAGTCATGATTTATTTTTAGCGGAGGTTTCTAAAGTGCAGGTCAGTGAGAGATATATGAATGAGACCGGGAAATTTGAATTGAACGAAACAGAACTGGTAACTTACTCCCATGGGGAATATTTCACGCTCGGGGAGAAGCTTGGAAAATTTGGTTATTCTGTAAAAAAATCAGTGTAAAATAATTGAAATGTAGTGAATTTGCCGTTTTACAAATGTTAAAAATGTGTTATACTATCTTAATAGGATAAAAAGTCATATGTTTCGGTCGGTGGAGGTAAAGATGAAACAGTATATTATAAGAGGAGGCACGCCATTGCGTGGGGAAGTAACAATTGGCGGTGCAAAAAATGCTGCGCTGGGAATTATTGTTGCAGCAATTATGGCAAATGAACCGGTACAAATAGAGAATTTGCCGGATGTTGATGATGTCCGGGTTTTATTAGATGCGATTGAGGGAATCGGTGCTATTGTGGAGAGGCTGGATGTCCATACAGTCCGAATTAATGGTGCTTTAGTAAATGATGTTATTGTAGATGAGGATGCGATTCGTAAAATTCGCGGTTCTTACTATTTAGTAGGTGCCCTGTTAGGGAAATATAAAAAAGCAATGGTAGCACTTCCGGGAGGCTGCCAGATAGGAAGCCGCCCGATTGACCAGCATATTAAGGGTTTTGAACAGCTGGGGGCAGAGGTGACGATTCATCATGGTAAAATTGATGCCAAAGCAGAGAAACTCACGGGACACCATATCTATTTGGATTGTCCGAGTGTGGGGGCGACCATCAATATTATGATGGCAGCCTGTATGGCAGAGGGCCAGACTATAATAGAAAATCCGGCGAAAGAGCCTCATATTGTAGATGTTGCGAACTTCTTGAACAGTATGGGTGCCAATATTAAAGGTGCCGGTACGGATGCGATTCGTATCCGTGGTGTGGAAAGCCTTCATGGAAGTGAATATTCCATTATTCCGGACCAGATTGAGGCGGGAACCTATATGTTAGCAGTAGCAGCGACCGGTGGAGATGTTTATATCAAAAATGTAATTCCAAAGCATCTCGAAGCGATTACTGCCAAATTAATCGAAATTGGTGCGGAAGTAGAAGAATTTGATGATTGTGTGCATGTGAGAGCAGATCATCGTCTATCCTATGCCAATGTAAAAACAATGCCGTATCCCGGATTTCCGACAGATATGCAGCCGCAGATGGCAACACTGCTTGCACTGTCAGAGGGAACCAGTATTGTGACGGAAACTATTTTTGAAACCCGATTAAAATATGTCAGTGAGCTTCGCCGCATGGGAGCCAATATTGCGGTGGAAGGAAATGCCGCATTTATTACCGGTGTGGAAGGATTTACCGGAGCGGTAGTAAGTGCACCGGATTTACGTGCCGGAGCTGCCTTGGTGATGGCGGGACTGGCAGCAGAGGGCTATACCTATGTTGACCAGATACAGTATATTGAACGTGGCTATGAGAACTTTGAAGAAAAAGTCAGAGGACTTGGAGGCCATATGGAAAAAATTGACTCCGAGGATGAACGGGCAATCCGTAAATTCAAAATGAAAGTATCATAAAGAATTAAAAAAGTGAGAACGCCGAGGGAACGAGGCGTTTTCTGCTATCTCACAGGAAGGAGAAGATAAGGTGAACGAAAAGGTTGAGGTTATACTAAAAGAGGTGGGAAAGGCAATCCGCGGAAAGGACCATGCCATTGAAATGGCGATGACGGCGATTCTCGCCAAAGGCCATATCTTAATAGAGGATGTGCCGGGAGTCGGTAAGACAACATTGGCGGTAGCTTTTTCCCGTGCGATGGAGCTGACAGAGCGGAGACTCCAGTTTACGCCTGATGTACTGCCGAGTGATGTGGTCGGATTCAATATGATAGGAGCAGATGGTGAATTCCAGTATAAGCCGGGGGCAATTCTTTGTAACCTGATGCTGGCAGATGAGATAAACCGTACTTCTACAAAAACCCAGTCTGCCCTTTTGGAAGTAATGGAAGAGGGACAGGTAACAGTAGACGGTGTGACGAGACAACTGCCAAATCCCTTTATCGTAATGGCAACTCAGAATCCGGTAGGCTCTGCCGGAACTCAAATGCTGCCGGAATCTCAGCTGGACCGCTTTATGATTAAATTATCTATGGGATATCCGACAATGGAAGAAGAGATTCGGTTGATAAAAGAGCGTCAAGATATAAACCCATTGGATTTTATTGAAGAAATCATTTCCAAAAAAGAACTTCTTCAGATGCAGGATCAGGTAAAACAGATTTTTGTTGATGACAAAGTGTTAAAGTATTTATCTAAGATCGTAGACGGAACGAGAAACCATTCCTTGATTACATTGGGAGTCAGTCCTCGTGGGACGCTGGCATTTATGGATATGTCCAAAGCGAGAGCGTTTGTACAGGGGCGTACTTTTGTGCTGCCGGAAGATGTACAGGCTGTATCAAAAGCGGTATTGGCACATAGACTTCTTTTGAATGGTAAAGCCCGTATGAGCCATATCACAGAGACAGATGTAGTAGAGGAAATTGTGGGCAAGGTTCAGGTGCCAAAACTGTAAAGGAGAGTTGCAATGACATTAGGAACATTGTTGTTTCTCTTTCTTTTTCTGGCAGGAATGTTGATTTCTGTTTTTTACTTAGAATTTGGTGTGGTGGCAATCATGGGGCTTCTTGTGATTATACCGGTGATCATGTTGTTTTTCCTTATTCTGATGAGAGCACGTATTACCGTACAAGTGGACTCAAAGAATCCGGTGGCAGAGAAGGATTCGATGGAACACCCGGCAAGAGCAGTAATTACTTTGTCAGTAGAGAATCATAATACCCTTCTTCCCGTCACAAAGGGAATTGCAAAAGTGCGTTATCGCAATGATTTTACTGGGGAAAGGGGAAAGATGAAAGTCCGCTTTTCGGTGGATGCCGGAAAAAAGAGAGATAGACGAATCCCGGTGGTGATGAACAACTGTGGAAATGTGGCAATCACTGTGGAAAAAGTGCGTATTTATGACTATTTGAACATATTTGCATGGACGGTGGGAAAGAACTTTGAGACACAGAATATATTGATTCTTCCGCCGTTAAAAGAAATGTATCTGGGGCGGGACCGGTGGTATAATGAAACGAATGAGGACAGTGACCGTTTTTCGCTGTACAAAAAGGGAGATGATCCATCGGAGATTTTTGATGTCAGAGAATTTGTAGATGGAGATAAAATTCAGCGGATTCACTGGAAGCTCAGTGGAAAGACAGGAAGCCTTATCGTGAAAGAGGGAAGTCTTCCATTGACAAAGGTAGTCAATATTTTTATTGACTTATGCGTACAATCGGAAAAGGAGGCTGCACATCAGGATTCCAATTGCTTAGTGCAGGGGATTTATTCGATTTCTATGTTTATGATTGAGCATGGGATTCCACAGAATTATATTTGGTATGACAGCAGAAATGATGTCATACAGGAGCGGATCGTGGAGCATGAAGAAGAATTGCTGTGGATGTTTCAGGACTTGTTCCGTTGCCGTGTAACGAAGAATCCGGGGGAATTAGCGGAGCGTTATCTGGCATGGCAGGAAGGATATCCGCCAGAATCTGCGATTTACTTGACGGTGGCAGACCATGGAGATTTGGAGAGTGCCGGATTAATTCGTGACCGGCTTGAGGTAATGGATTTACGAGGTGAGGAATTTGAGGACGAGGAATAGTAAGCTCATCAATTTCATATTAGAATTCAGTCAGATCGTATTAGTATTTCTCGGAGTATATTCTGCATTGATGTGTTCGGGAACCAGTTTGGGGCTGACCTATGACCGTCGGCTTTTGGCACTCATTATGATAGGGGCCTCCGTTCTGTTCTATGGACTTTTTACGGTTCTGGAAACGTTTCATAACGGAAAATTTTATGGGATTCTTGGTATTACATTGTTCTATGTTGTATTGGGAATTCGTTTTATGGGGGCTCTGAAAAAAGGATTTGTCACCATTGTCAACAGTTTTTTGAAAGAATTTATGAATTATACCGGAAGCAGCCTGAGTCTGCTTTCTTATAATGATTCCGAGACGGCAAGCGTGAATTTTTGTACGAGCCTTATTTTAATTCTTGTTGGTGTTTATTTGATTGCTGTCATCAGTGCATTTTTCTACCGGAGAAGGCGCTCTGTTGTTTTTATTGTGGGAACGGTTCCCTTTGTTCTTTTGCCTCTGTTTGTGGGGAAACTGGGATATTTTTCTAACTTGTTTACCTATCTTATCGTAGCAATCGCCGTTGTGGGGACAAGACATCTTCGCACGGATGCGACCGACCGCAGAATGAGGCAGAAGCTGTCCATTATCCTTATGCTTGTAGGACTTGCAGCGGGAGCAGTCTCTTATGCTTATATGCCGCCGTCCCGCTATGATGGAGGGAAAAAACGGATCACACAGATGAAAAATTCCATGCTGGCACTGGTTTCATGGGATGCGGAGGATGTGTGGTCATGGGTAAAGGCTTATTTTAATGAAGATGCCATTGACTATGGAAAAGTCGGCAAAAAAGACCAGCTTGTTTATAGCGGAGAAACAATGCTGAAGATCTCCGGAGATTTGAATGCCGAGCATGGATTGTATTTAAAGAGCTATACGGGTGATACCTACGAGAAAAATAAATGGACATCCTTGCGCAAAAATGATGAGTATAAACAGGAGCTGGCAGCACTGGAAGCAGAGGGTCTGTCGCCGGATAACTGGCATATCCGCCTTCGGAATGAGTTGGGGGACAGTGAAACAAGCGGTGTTGATAATATTTGGTATGCAGGAACGCTGACGATACGGAACATCGCTTTTGGTTATGGAAATTATCTTATTCCTTATGAGCCGAGTTCCGGCTATAAAGCTGAGGATAACGGAAGAAGTACGATTGAAATTCCGGGTATTCATTATGCCATTGAATATTATACCGTATATCCACAAGTTATGAAACGGGATTTTTATAAGCAGGATTATTCGTTGGCAAATGCTTTATTCTGGGACAGCAATAAAACAGAACGTCAGAAGACGACAGAATTTGTCAGAAAATATTATTTGCAGGTGCCGGATTCTGTCAATACCGTATGTAATGAATTTAAGGCTTATCTGGAAGAAAATGGTGATCTGGAAGCAAAATACAAGTCAGGCAGTGCCGATGAGGCAGATTTAGTTCGTGCGGTCAAACAATATATCATGTCAGATACGACCTATACTCTTGCACCGGGAAGAACTCCATCGGGAAAAGAAACGGTAGAATATTTCCTGAGAGAAAATAAGAAAGGGTATTGTACGTATTATGCAACGGCAGCAGCAGTTCTTCTCCGCAGTGTCGGAGTTCCGACGAGATATGTGGAGGGCATGTATGTGAAACCGAATGAACTGGCACAGGGAGCCAAGGGAAAAGAAGTGTCCGTTCCTGATAACGATGCTCATGCATGGATCGAGGTGTATACGGAGAAATATGGATTTGTGCCGGTGGAGGTGACACCTGGGCAAGGGGAACAGGATGAAGATACATCGATCGATCCACCGACGGATGATAATAAAGATAATGCGAATCAGAACAATAACAATAATAGTGACAGTAGTACAGCAACGGAAAAACCAGAGACTGCCACACCGACACCGACGGTAACCGAAACACCGGAGGAAAGCATGACCTTTGATGATATTGATGGGAATGAGGACGAACCGGAGGAAGAGGCAGCACAGGCAGGGCAGTCGACCGGAAAAAAAGTGATTTACCGGATTCTCGAAATACTGGCTGTTCTTATTGTGATTATTGCGGCATTAGAAGTTCAGAGAAGATTGCGTCAGCATTTGTTCCTGCGAAATCAAAAAAATGTGAAGCCAAAACGCCGAATCCGAATGATCTACCATCGGCTGCTTCCGGTATTTATCGGAAGAGGTGTACTGTTCCGGGGGCAGACCATGGCAGGGTATACTGCGGACATTGCCGGAGCAATGCAGATTCCGGAGGAAGACATAAAAGAATTTGTGGAATTACTGTATCATGCAAGATTTGGTCCGGATAGTATAACGAAGGAGCAGACAGAGAGATTTTTTGAAACCTATACACAGATTCGTCAAAAAGCCTATGGAGATGCTAAGATAATAAAAAAATTGTACTATATGTATATTATGGCATTGTAGGAATTGCGAAGCAATGGAGCAATCCGTGGACATCAGTTGGGGGCAAAATACCTTTTGACCCCAACATCATGATTTAGGAGAAGAGAGAAACATGGAAAATAAACAAGAAAAAAAAGAATTGATATTGGATGAATCTTTTGTGCAGAATCTATTTGGAAATGATGCGATGGAGCTGATCATGGAGGAAGGAGAAGCGTTTCATGAACTGATGGCATATTATAAATGTGCCATCATGGAAGTGGAAACAAAGTTTCATGTATTGAATACCGAATTTTCGCTCAAGTATGACAGAAATCCGATTGAAACGATAAAGTCCCGATTGAAATCTCCGGAAAGTATTATTGAAAAACTGCAGCGGAAAGGGATTCCTTTTAGTGCGGAGAAAATTGAGAGAGAACTGAATGACATTGCAGGCGTCCGTGTAATATGTGCGTTCCCAGAAGATATTTATCTTCTCAGCGAGTGTCTGTTGAAGCAGGATGATATCCGGCTCGTAGAAAAAAAGGACTACATTCAGAACCCAAAGCCGAATGGTTACCGGAGTCTGCACCTGATTGTGCAAACACCGATTTATCTGCATGACCAGAAGAGAATGATGAAAGTGGAAGTCCAGCTTCGTACGATTGCTATGGATTTTTGGGCAAGTCTAGAACACCGGATCTATTATAAGAAGGGACAAAATGATAAGGAACTTCGGGAAGAATTGCGGCAGTGTGCAGAAATCAGTGCAAATCTGGATCTGCGTATGCAGGCGATCCGCAGTCAGATGGATGAAGAATAAAACGAAGAAAAAAAGTTAAAAATAAGCTTGTAATGATACCCCCGTACGTTGTACAATGAGATTAAAAGAAGGATGACGTACGGGGATTTTATGTATACCCTGTTAAAAAGGAGGAACATTATGTTAGCAGCAAAAAATTATAAGTTTTGGTTTTGTACCGGCTCACAGGATCTGTATGGGGATGAGTGTCTTGCTCATGTAGCAGAACATTCCAAAAAAATTGTTGAGGCACTCAATCAGTCAGGACTTCTCCCTTATGAAGTAGTATGGAAACCAACACTGATTACGAATGAGTTGATTCGTAAAACATTCAATGAAGCGAATGCCGATGAGGACTGTGCCGGTGTGATTACATGGATGCATACCTTTTCCCCTGCCAAATCATGGATTCTTGGTCTGCAGGAATACAGAAAGCCGTTGATGCATTTTCACACACAGTTTAATGAAGAAATTCCTTACGACAGTATTGACATGGATTTCATGAATGAAAATCAGGCGGCTCACGGTGACAGAGAGTATGGTCATATTGTCAGCCGTATGAGAATTGAGCGCAAGGTTGTTGTGGGACATTGGAGCGATCCGGTCATTCAGGAAAAAATCGGTTCTTGGATGCGTACCGCAGTCGGTATTATGGAAAGTAGTCATATCCGCGTTATGCGTGTGGCAGACAATATGCGGAATGTTGCAGTGACCGAGGGTGACAAGGTAGAAGCACAGATTAAGTTTGGCTGGGAAATTGATGCTTATCCGGTCAATGAAATTGCAGAAAGTGTGGCAGCAGTATCTGAGGCAGATACCAGCACATTAGTAGAAGAATACTATGATAAATACGATATCCTGCTGGAGGGAAGAGATGAGGCAGAATTCCGTAAACATGTAGCCGTACAGGCACAGATCGAGCTTGGATTTGAGCGTTTTTTGGAGGAGAAGAACTATCAGGCAATTGTAACCCATTTTGGAGACCTTGGCGCTCTGAAACAGCTTCCGGGACTTGCGATTCAGCGCTTGATGGAAAAAGGTTATGGTTTCGGTGCAGAGGGTGACTGGAAGGTTGCTGCCATGGTTCGTCTGATGAAAATTATGACAGCCGGCATGAAAGACGCAAAGGGAACCTCTATGCTGGAGGATTATACGTATAATCTGGTAAAGGGAAAAGAGGGAATCTTACAGGCTCATATGTTAGAGATTTGTCCATCCATTGCCGATGGCCCTATCAGCATTAAATGCCAGCCGCTTTCCATGGGTGACAGAGAAGATCCGGCAAGACTGGTATTTACTTCCAAGGAGGGCAGGGGTATTGCTACGTCACTCATTGACCTCGGAAACCGTTTCCGTTTGATTATCAATGATGTGGATTGCAAGAAAAATGAAAAGCCAATGCCAAAACTTCCGGTCGCAACAAACTTCTGGACTCCACAGCCGGATATGTATACGGGAGCGGAAGCCTGGATTCTTGCTGGCGGAGCACACCATACAGCATTTACCTATGACCTTACAGCTGAGCAGATGGGTGACTGGGCAAATGCCATGGGAATTGAAGCCGTTTATATTGATAAAGATACTAAAATACGTGAGTTCAAACGTGACTTGATGTTAGGAGAAGTATTTTATGGTAAATAATATAATTTATCCGGGGGAGCCGCCGAAACAGGCTCCCCGCTCCATATTTGAGAGAATGCCGGAACGTATGGATTCGGAACTGGGCTTGTGGCTTACACATGATCCTGCAATTTATCAGGATGAAGCAAGCGGCTATTATTACATATATGGGACGGACGCGATTTCCCAAAAATCAAAGGATCTGATTCATTGGGAAATGGTCGGAAAGATAGTAGAAGAGCCGCCGGCAGAATCACAGGAGTGGGTCGGTACAAAAAATATCTGGGCACCGGATATTGTGAAAGTGGGAGATGAGTATCGTCTGTATTGTTCCAACTCTTCCTTTGGCTCACAGAAATCCTGTATTTTTCTTGCTGTTTCCGATAAGGCAGAGGGCCCGTTTGAGCCAAGGGACTGCGTAATAAAAACAAGCGATGAATTACCGGTAAATGCCATTGATGCCAATATTATTTCCGATGCAAAGACGGGTGAAATGTATATGGTATATGGCTCATTTTGGGGCGGTATTCATTTGTTGAGATTAGAGAAAGAAACCGGACTGCCGGCAGAGGAAGGAATCGGAATCTGCCTTGCTAAGCGCCCGGCGTGGCTGAGCACGGGAGTTGAGGGCCCATACATAATCTACAACGAGGAAACGGGATATTATTATTTGTTTGTTTCCTACGGCTCCCTGAAAACGGATTATCAGATTCGTGTTGGTCGCAGTAAATCGGTTACCGGACCTTATGTAGACTTCCACGGAAGAGAAATGACGGAAACTGACGATCCATGGAACAGCGTGGGACAGATGCAGTTCTGCGGATATCAGTGGAGCGATGGCGTTGGTTATATGGGACCGGGGCACAATTCCGTACTTCATGACAAGGACGGAAGCTGGTATCTGGTGTACCACATCCGGCAGAAGAACTTTGTGGGAGACTGGCTGGAGCCGTCGACCATGCAGATCCGGAAACTGTTCTGGACAAAAGAGGGATGGCCGGTCGTCTCGCCGGAGCCATATGCCGGAGAAATCGAGCAGGAGATACCGCTGGAAGAAATTTTCGGAAAATATGAGAGAATTAACCTGATCAATACGCTCCCGCAGGGAATTCAGACCGCTGTTCCGATGAAGATAGAACGCGGGAAATGGGGGGATTATTATGAGTGCTGTTCGATTCAAGGGAACTGGACTTACGATAACGGGAAACTGACGATTACATATGGCCCCCATGAAGAAGAGTGCTTTGTTACTGCGGTTTGGGATGCTGAGCGCAATTGTCCGACGATAGGTATCTGCGGACTTTCGAAAGAAGGAATACCGTTTATTGCAAAAAAAATAGAATAAAACAGCATTTTTTCGGAGCGGTGTTTTAAACACCGCTTTTTGTGTTATAATCCAACAAATTTTTGTATATTATTTGTGAATAAATGGCAATTGCATAATTTACATATTTACTATATAATAAAAAGGAATATGCAAAAGAAAGAAGGGAATCTGTTGAAAGTTGTTATTTTAGCCGGTGGATTGGGAACGAGAATCAGTGAAGAGAGTCATTTGCGGCCGAAACCAATGATTGAAATAGGAGAACAGCCGATTTTATGGCACATAATGAAAATATATTCTCATTATGGGTTCAATGAGTTCGTCATTTGTCTTGGATATAAACAGTATATGATAAAGGAGTTTTTCTCTGATTATTTTCTGCATACATCGGATGTTACCTTTGACATTGCCAATAATGAAATGACTGTCCACAATAATAATGCGGAGCCATGGAAAGTAACTCTGGTAGATACCGGACTGCATACAATGACAGGTGGACGTATTAAGCGTGTCAGGGATTATATCGGTGACGAGACATTTTTACTTACTTATGGTGATGGAGTTGCAGATGTAGATATTCAAAAAGAATTGGAATTTCATAAGTCACATGGAAAGATCGTGACAATGACTGCCATTAACGTTGACCAACGTTTTGGTGTACTGGATATTAATTCGGATGGTGTCATTGAGTCATTCCGGGAAAAGACGAAACAGGATGGTGGTATTATCAATGGCGGCTTTATGATCTGTGAGCCGGAGATTATTCACTATATTGATGATGACAAAACTGTATTCGAGAAAAAACCATTGGAAACGATGGCGAAGCTGGGTGAATTAATGGCATACCGCCATAACGGATTCTGGCAGTGCATGGATACCCAGAGAGACAAAAATAAGTTAGAAGAATTATGGACAAGCGGTAACGCTCCATGGAAGGTGTGGAAATAATGATTACGAAAGAATTTTATCGAGGGAAAAAGGTTCTGATAACCGGACATACCGGATTCAAAGGTTCCTGGATGAGCCGCTTATTAGTAAATGCCGGAGCCAAAGTGACCGGATACTCCTTAGAGCCACCGACGGAGCCGGCAATTTTTTCTTTATGCCATTTAGAAGAACAGATGGACTCTGTTATCGGTGACATTAGAAATTTAGAAAAATTGCAGGAAGTATTTAAACGGGTGCAGCCGGAAATTGTGATTCATATGGCAGCACAGCCAATCGTAAGAGATTCCTATAAGGAGCCGGTTTATACTTATGATGTCAATGTTATGGGGACAGTAAATATTTGTGAATGTGTGAGAATGAATTCATGTGTGAAGTCCTTTCTCAATGTGACGACAGATAAAGTATATGAAAATAAGGAATGGGAATGGGGATACCGGGAAAATGAACCTTTAGATGGATACGATCCTTATTCTAACAGTAAATCCTGTTCGGAGCTGGTAACTCACAGCTATAAGAATTCGTTTTTTCATGATATGGATGTGGCGGTGTCCACAGCAAGAGCAGGCAATGTAATTGGTGGCGGTGATTTTGCGAATGACCGCATTGTGCCGGACTGTATCCGTGCAGCAATGAAAAAGGAAGATATTATTGTGCGGAATCCCCATTCAACAAGACCGTTTCAGCATGTACTGGAGCCGGTCACTGCCTATCTGATGATATGTGAAAAGCAGTATGAGGACAGAAACTTTGAGGGTTACTATAATGTAGGACCGGATGAAACGGATTGTATAACGACCGGGCATCTTGTTGATACCTTCTGTGAGAAATGGGGCGATGGCCAAAAATGGATGAACCAGTATGATGGTGGCCCTCATGAGGCGAATTTTTTGAAATTGGATTGTTCTAAATTAAAGAAAACTTTCGGCTGGAAGCCGAGATGGGATTTTGACATGGCAATGGAGAAATCCGTAGAATGGGCAAAAGTATATGCTGCCGGTGGAGATGTGCTGGCATGTATGGATAGACAGATCGAAGAATTTTTGTCGGAACAGTAAAAATTGAAAAAAGGAGAGAAACGATGTTTGAAAATAAATCAGAACAAGAAGCAAGAGAGCAGATTTTATCATCTGTAGAAGAATATTGTAACAAATACCACAATCAGAAGACTTACAAGGAGGGAGACCGGATTCCGTATGCTTCCCGCTATTATGGCAGTGAGGAAATGGTAAATCTGGTAGATAGTTCGCTGGAGTTCTGGCTTACTGCCGGACGCTATACGGAAAAATTTGAAAAAGAATTTGCCGCATATTTAGGAGTGAAATTCTGTTCCTTAGTAAATTCCGGTTCCTCGGCAAACCTCAATGCTTTTATGGCATTGACTTCTCCGCTGTTAAAAGAACGTCAGGTGAAACGGGGAGATGAAGTGATAACAGTGGCAGCAGGATTTCCGACTACCGTAGCAGCAATTATCCAGTATGGTGCCGTACCGGTATTTGTTGATGTGACAATTCCGCAGTATAATATTGATGTATCGGCATTAGAGGCAGCACGCTCCGAAAAAACAAAAGCAGTTATGATTGCCCATACTTTGGGAAATCCATTTGATTTAAGCGCGGTAAAGGCCTTCTGTGACAAGTATGAGCTTTGGCTCGTTGAGGATAACTGTGATGCTCTTGGTTCTGAGTATACCATGAATGGCGAAACGAAATTAACAGGAACGGTTGGTGATATAGGAACATCCAGTTTCTACCCGCCGCATCATATGACGATGGGTGAGGGCGGAGCAGTCTATACGGATAACCCGCTTCTTCATAAAATAATCCGTTCTTTCCGTGATTGGGGAAGGGATTGTTCCTGTCCTCCGGGATGTGACAACCTGTGCGGACATCGTTTTGACCGACAGTATGGTGAACTGCCGGTAGGATATGACCACAAATATGTGTATTCTCATTTCGGATATAACTTTAAGGCAACGGATATGCAGGCGGCAATTGGATGTGCACAGCTGGCAAAATTCCCTTCCTTTGTCGAGAGAAGAAGACATAACTTTGAACGTTTGAAAGCAGCACTTAAACCGGTAGAAGACAAATTCATCCTTCCTGAGGCCTGTGAAAATTCCAATCCGAGCTGGTTTGGATTCCTGATGACCTGCCGTGAAGGGGTAGACCGGAACAAAGTAGTTCCTTATATTGAGGAGCACGGTGTTCAGACCAGAATGCTGTTCGCAGGAAATCTGATTAAACATCCATGCTTTGACCAGATGAGAGAGAGCGGGGAAGGTTACCGGGTAGTCGGTGAATTAGATAATACAGACCGGATTATGACAGATACGTTCTGGCTCGGTGTATATCCGGGAATGACAGACGAAATGATTGATTATATGGCAAAAACGATTATAGAGGCTGTGAAATAATAAATCAGGAGGTTGTTCAATGAGTGAAAAGGTTCAGTTACTTGATTGTACACTGAGAGATGGAGCGTATATTGTAGATGCCAATTTTGGAAAATCGGCAATTAAAGGTATTATAAGGAAAATGCAGGCTGCAAATGTGGAATTGATTGAATGTGGATGGCTGAAAGACAATCCGCATAAGGAAGGAACTACATTCTATCATGTACCGTCAGATTTAGAAAAGTATTTATCGGGAAAGAGCAGTCATTCCACTTATATTGCTATGATTGACTGGGATCGCTATGATTTATCACAGCTTCCTCAAAGAGATGGAAAATCCATCGATGCGATTCGAGTAGTATTTCCCCAAAATAAATTTAAAGAGGGAATGGCGTTAGGAAAGATTATAAAGGAAAAAGGTTATAAAGTGTATTTTCAGGCGGCAAATACATTAGGCTACAGTGATGAAGAAATCGTGGAGTTAGCAGTGGAGGCAAATAAAGCAAAGCCGGAATGTCTGGCTGTTGTAGATACCTTTGGTGCAATGTATAGTGAGGATTTAGAACATATTATATCAATATTAGATGCTGAACTGGACAAAGATATTAAAATTGGATTTCATTCCCATAATAATCAGCAATTATCCTTTGCCCTTTCCATGCAGTTTGTGGACTATCTGACAAAAAAAGGCCGTAGTGTTGTGGTAGACTCCAGTTTGTGCGGAATGGGAAGAGGGGCAGGTAATGCTACCACAGAATTGGTGGCACAGTTTTTAAATAAAAAATATCAGGGCAACTATGATATGAACGTGATAATGGATGCCATTGATATGTATATGGAATATTTTATTGAGAATTACAGTTGGGGATACTCCACTCCATATTATATTGCTGGAATGTATTGTGCCCATGTAAATAATATCTCTTATTTATTGAAAAATCATCGTACCAATGCAAAAGATATGAGAAATATTATTGAATCTCTTTCTGCATCTGATAGAAGAAAATACGACTATGACTTATTAGAGGAAAAATATTTGGACTATCAGAACAAAATTGTAGATGATGAGGCTGTTTTAAACGCTTTGCAAAATGAGTTTAAGACAAGAAAGGTTCTGCTTCTTTTACCGGGAAAATCGATTATACAGAATAGAGAAAAAATAGAAGCCTATATAAAAGAAAATGATCCTATAGTGATTGGTGTCAATGCTGTTTTAGAGCAATATTTTTATGATTATCTGTTTTTTAGTAATAGTATGAGATATAATTATGCAAAGGAGATTTATTCAGAACAG
This sequence comes from uncultured Lachnospiraceae bacterium, assembly GCA_947631505.1. Taxonomy (GTDB): domain Bacteria; phylum Bacillota; class Clostridia; order Lachnospirales; family Lachnospiraceae; genus Eubacterium_F. The sequence goes on from CANRLR010000026.1 coordinate 20,220, forward strand.
TTTTATAATAATAAGCGTATTGTGGCATCTAACATTAAGACAGTACCGGAAGAAAATGAATTGGTAGTCAACTTCAATTTCCTTGTAAAAAGGGGATGGGAACATTTTGATAATTCAGGAATAATGTGTCTGCGATTGTTAAACAAATTACGGGTTTCCCATGTGGCACTAGGTGGATTTGATGGTTTTGAAAATGCATACAACGACAGTTATGCAGATGTATCTTTGCCACGTATTAATCCTGGTAAGAAATGGGATGAACTTAACGAAGAAATTCGTGACATGTTTGAAGACTTTAAGAAAACAACATCAGATTATATGGAAATTGAATTTGTAACAGAAAGTAAATATGATGTGGAAAAGAGGAAAAAATGATTAAAGTTTCTGATTATGTAATTAAAAGACTAGAAGAAACAGGGGCAAAGCATATGTTCATGCTGCCGGGTGGCGGTGCAATGCATCTCAATGATTCGTTAGGAAAAAGTGATAAAATTCAGTATGTGTGCTGTTTACATGAACAGGCATGTTCGATTGCAGCGGAAGCATATGCCAGAGTAAACAATAAAATTGGTCTTCTCATGGTCACGACGGGACCGGGAGGAACCAATGCTCTTACAGGGGTTGCAGGTGCTTATTTGGAATCCACCCCCGTGTTTGTTGTATCCGGTCAGGTTAAACGCATGGATATGATCAATAATCAGGGGGTTCGTCATCAGGGAATGCAGGAACTGGATATTATTTCCGTGGTGGACTCAATAACAAAGTATGCAGCACTTGTGGATGATCCTCAGATGATTCGTTACCATATAGAACGTGCTTTGTATGAGGCAACTCATGGAAGAAAAGGGCCGGTATGGCTGGATATACCATTGGACGTACAGGCAACGATGGTTGAGGAGGATTCCTTAATTGGATTCACGCCTTTGCCGGAGGTTATAAATACTCATTTGGAAAAACAAGTGTTGGAGGTAATTGAACTTCTCAATAAGTCGGAACGTCCGATTTTAATGGCAGGAAATGGAATTCGGCTGTCAGATGGATTGGAGGAATTTGAGGAAGTAATTAAACTTTTAAATATTCCTGTATTGACAACATGGAACGGTATTGATTTAATTGAGGAAGACAACGAATTGTATTATGGAAGACCGGGAGGACTGGGACACCGTTATGCGAACTTTATGCAACAGAATTCAGATTTTTTCTTGAGTATTGGTGCACGATTGAATCTTCTGCAGACCGGTTATAACTTTGATGGGTTTGCAAGAGAAGCAGTGAAAGTAATGGTAGATATAGATAATGCTGAGTTGCATAAGATTAATGTGCGTCCAGATTTGTCGATTTGTGCAGATGCCAGAGATTTTATGCTGCTGTTGCTAAAACATAAAGATAAGATTCAGACAAAGAACAGAAAAGAATGGTTTGCTTATGGTGACCGTTTGAAAGAAAAATATCCGATTGTTTCACCAGAGTACTGGGAACAAAAAGAAAAAGTAAATACCTATTGTTTACTGGAAACAATTTCCAGATATATGCAGCCACAGGATGTATATGTGTCAGGAAGCTCGGGCAGTTGTATTGATATTTCTATGCAGACATTTCGAGTAAAAAAGGGTCAGCGTGTATTCTGCACAAAAGGCTTAGCTTCCATGGGATACGGTTTCCCGTCTGCCATTGGAGCCTGTCTTGCCAGCGGCGGTAAACGAACAGTAGGTGTTAATGGTGATGGTGGTTTTGTTATGAATATTCAGGAGTTGGAAACGCTTGCCCGATTAAATCTGCCGGTTAAAATGTTTGTACTGAGTAACCGGGGATATGGAGCGATTAAGGCAACCCAGACAAACTTGTTTCAGGGAAATTTAGTTGCATGTAATGAGGATTCCAATCTTTCTATTCCACCGATTGCAAAAGTGGCAGAAGCCTATGGGTTGAAAACTATCACAATTCAAAATAATCAGGAATTAGATGATAAGGTAAAAGAAGTTTTGGGTTATGATGGACCGGTAATTTGTGAAGTTATGACACCAATTGAATTGACAGCAAGACCAAAACAGGTTTCCTATAAGCGTTCCGACGGACAGATGGAATCAAAACCACTGGAATATATGAACCCACCGATTAGTGAGGAAGAAATGAAAGAAAATATGATCATTTCTATGTTTGTAGAAAAATAGTGAATGGTAAATGTATGAAAAAGATAATTATAACAGGACCGACGGGTTCTATCGGATTGGCACTAATTCAAAAGTGTATTCAAAATAATATAGAGGTAACTGCGGTATGCCGCCCCGGTTCGGACAGAATAAAAAGAATTCCGCAAAGTGCGAATGTTCATGTTGTGGAGTGTCCTTTAAATCAGCTGGCAGAGCTAGAAAAACAATTGGAAAAAGGATATGATGTATTCTATCATTTTGGCTGGGACGGTACTTTTGGCAATAGCCGGAACAATATGCATGGACAGTTGACAAATATTCAGTATACATTAGATGCAGTAGAATTGGCAGACAGATTGCAGTGCCGCACGTTTATCGGTGCTGGTTCTCAGGCAGAATATGGAAGAGTTGAGGGAACGCTTTCGGCTGAAACGCCGGCAAACCCCGAAAACGGCTATGGCATCGCCAAGCTGTGCGCCGGACAGATGAGCCGCATTCTGTGCGGACAGAAGAACATCCGGCATATCTGGACAAGAATTCTCAGTATATATGGTCCGGGAGACGGAGAGACCACAATGGTCATGTCCACAATAGGGAAACTTTTAAAAGGCGAGGTGCCGGATTTTACAAAGAGCGAGCAGATGTGGGACTATCTGTATTCGGAAGATGCGGCAAAGGCACTGTTTCTTTTGGGAGATAAAGGACAGGCTGGGAAAACATACTGCATTGGGAGCGGACAGGCGAAGCCTTTGAGAGAGTACATTGAGGCAATACGGGATTTGGTTCATCCGGGAGCCGCTCTGGGAATCGGAAATATTCCCTATAGTGACAAACAGGTAATGTATTTGTGCGCGGACATTCAGGAATTAAAAAATGATACGGGATTTTCAGCCGATTATACATTTGAAGACGGAGTGAGAAAGACTGTTGAGTGGTATAAGGAACATCTTGTGTGAGGATAGAAAGGTTGAGAAACAGATGAAAAAAATGATTAGTATTATGATTCCCTGCTATAACGAGGAAGAAAATGTAGTGCCGATTAGCCAGGCGGTAGTCGATATTGTGACAAAGGAACTGCCGCAGTATGATTATGAGCTTCTCTTTATTGATAACTGTTCGCAGGATAATACGCAGCCGCTTTTGCGGGGAATCTGCAAAAACAACCCAAAGATAAAGGCGATATTTAACGCGAAAAATTTCGGACAGTTTAATTCCCCGTTTTACGGCATGTGCCAGACAACAGGGGAATGCACAATCACGATGTGCTGTGATTTTCAGGATCCGGTGGAGATGATTCCGAAGATGGTAAAAGAGTGGGAAAACGGCTATAAGATTATCAGCTGTATCAAATCCGCAAGCAAAGAAAACAAATTTATGAGATTTCTGCGTACCTGTTATTACAAGTTAATCCGCAAGATGTCGGATGTCGAGCAGATTGAACATTTTACGGGATTTGGTTTATATGATAAGTCTTTTATTCAGGTATTAAGGGAATTGGATGACCCGACACCATTTCTTCGTGGTATCGTAGCAGAACTTGGTTATAAGAGAAAAGATTTAGAATATACTCAGGCAGAGCGCCGTGCAGGGAAAACCCATAATAACTGGTATAGCTTATACGATGCGGCAATGCTGAGTTTTACCAGTTATACTAAGGTGGGGCTTCGTATTGCCACCATTACAGGATTTGTTTTTTCTGTTATCAGTATTATTTTGGCCATTGTATATCTTGTGATGAAATTGGTTTATTGGGACCGTTTCCCAGCAGGTACAGCACCGATACTGATTGGTGTATTCCTTTTTGGTTCTGTACAGTTGTTTTTCATAGGTTTGGTGGGTGAGTATATTATGAATATTAATACAAGGGTGATGAAGAGACCACTGGTGATTGAGGAAGAAAGAATTAATTTTGACGAGAAAGAAGAATAGGGAATGTGAAAAAATCAGACATAGCAGTCTGATTTTTTACGTTTCAGTTTTCTTCTCTATTATTTTTTCCATATATATTGATAGCCAGACAGTACCTTTTCTTTATACCATCTACTATGGCATATTCTTCCTCAAAGACATATCCCTCTACGCTGTGATATAGAGTCAGGGCTGTATTATCCCCATCAATGGCATAAAAACTTAGTCTATATTTTTGCCCTTTTTTCACATTTACATTTTTTAATTGTATTTCATTCAGGGAATAAGATTTGAGGAAATTCTTATTTATTTCTTTATCAAAGACCATTTTACCTGTATTATTTTCTTTAATTTCTATTTTTATTTTACTGCTATTTATTTTTCCAAGTCTTACAACGATAGAAGTTAATTCGTTTTCTTTAGCAATAAAGGTCTGAGAACAAACGGCATTTGCTCCCACAGTAAAATAGTCATTGGCGACATAACGATTAAAGTTGTTTATCAAATATGCATCATTTCTTTGTCTATACATCAAAAGAGAAGAATACAGCAGGACATATACACTGCTAACAATAATTATCCACTTTCTATGTGAAGATTTTATACTTAGGTAAAAATTCCGACAGTTTTCACCAATTAATCCCAGCGTCATAAAGAAAATGGAGAAAGATTCAACGTTAATTGCAATCGTCCGGTACATACTGCTGTACATAGATATTGATTGCCCCTCAGTAAAAGCAAATGGAAGTGGTAGCATTGTAAGTAATATCAAGATAAGGTATATAAATTCTTTTTTTCCCTTTTTCTTGTAATCTAACAGAACAATAAGTGGAATAACCATAAATACGCCGGAATATACACCACTTATTTTGGGAATGCCAATAAGTAAACACGTTAATAATAAAATTTCCTCCCAGTTTTTTTTCATATATATAAAACCGATTACGGAACTTAATATTATCAGCATTAAAAGAATATTGACCAATGTTTCTTTATACTGCCCAATAGAGAAGATGTCACATACAAATTTGATAAGTTCAGAAAATGCTAATTTTAATCCCACCCTGCTTTGACCAAAATTATCAGATGCAGAAAATAGATTTCTAATAAGTACAGGAACATTATCCCAGCCATATGCCAAAAAAGGCAGCAAAAAAGATAAAATCCCGTAAGCAACCAATCGTAAGCTTTCTTTTATTCTCCCTTTTTTTACAAGGAGAAAACCAAAAATGGCAGGGTATATTTTTATTCCTGCAGCAAGGGCAAGAGCGATAAAGGATATTTCTCTAAGAATCTTATCTTCGGAATCTTTCCATAGAAAAAATACCATCGTTAATACGAGGGAAATAAATATAATATTTGCTCGTTCAAACATATAAATAAAAGGGATAGAAACAAGGATTATTCCCAAAAAAACATACCGTTCTTTCATACTTCCCTTTTTCCATGTCAGAACAATGATAGAAAAAAAGAATAACAATATAACATTATAAATAAAGAATATGATAAGGCTATATTGGTTAATCTCAAAGTTTTGCCGTATATGGTCTGGTAATGCCATATTCATAAGGACATAACATAGGTTAGCCAAAGGCGGGTAAATTGTCCCGGATTGATAACGGACATGAAGGGTATCTGCACGATTGACCTTTAGCATATTAAAATAATCCATAAAGGTATCGTTATCAAATCCTGTTAAATAGAGTTTTAGTGAATACCCTTTTGTCGCTAAAACAGCAATAAAAAATATAAAGAGGCATAGAAATGAAATTGTGTAAAAAAGAAACTTATGTTTATCATTATACTTATTGTAGAATTGTTTTAATTTGATGTGTACCCATTTCATTGTGAAAAAACCTCCTTTTTTCTTTTTAAGAGTTTAAATATTCCCACTATATACACAATAATAAACCGAATTATATTAGCTATAAAAATTGATAGTACAGCACCTTTTAAGTGCCATAAAAAAATCGATGGAATAACTAAAGCAAAATAAATGAAAGCATAAATCAGATTCATATATAATTGCCATTTCTCCTCAGCAAATTTCATAATAATGACCATAAGTACACCGGCGGAAAAAGAAAAAACTTGTCCGATATTTGCAGGAATTAATAAATCTTTTACATCAAAATACAAATCGGCATAAAAAAGTTTTATAAAAACAACAGAAGCGAAACAACAAACAATGGAACACAAAAGACTGCCAATTAATATAACTACACTGTAAAGCTGGAAGAAGCGGACAGTAATTTGCTTTTTGCTTTTAGCAAGGTGTCCAATAATTACACTACTAATTGGATTGGTTAAAAGTGCAACACATTTACCTACTAATGTTGCGATATAGAAAATGGTGACCGACAGAGAGTCTACCATTTTTAAAATAAGCAAACGGTCAATGTTTAATATTACACTTCCTACCATATAGCTAAGTGACAAAGTAGTCATAGATTTTATATTAGATATAAAATGCTTTGAGCGCTTAAAATATGGTTTTTTGTAAATGTCACCTCTCCCAAAAACATATATAAATCCAGCAACTTCTCCGATAATTAATACTATTAATGGATTATGGTGAATAAAAAATGTTAATATACCAATTAGATACCCAAAACTAATCAAAAAGTAATAAATGAAATATTTCTTATAGTTTAATGAAAGTCGATAGTTTACATCTCCATAATATCGAAGTGTTGTAAATAAAATCAAAAAATAGAAGTAAATATAGCTTTCTATTGTTACATCTGATATGACATAGAGCGTAATGAGTGTAACTGGAACATTCAATAAACCAAAAAAGGCAAAAAAGATATTGTAATCTCCTTTAACGTTTTCTGTCTTCATGCTTACAACAATGCGGGAATAGTTTGTTCCCCCTCCAAATGTGCAAGACATAATTGAAACTATGGAAAGCAATGATAAAATAGTTCCAAATGCATCATTTCCCAATTGTTTTGACAAGAAAGGATAGATGACAAGTTGGGTTATTCCATTAAGAAGTACCAATGCCAGAAAGCTATATATAAAATCATTTCTTATCTTCTTTGATTCACTCTTCATTATAGTTCTCTGCCTTTTCTAAATTTTCTATTATGTTATCTACTTGAGCAATCGTTCCATTTTTTTTGTAGAATAAATACATAAGATAACATATGTTTTTAGCACCAAGAATTTTTTTTGCTGCTTTTCTGATCCAAACATTTATCTTTTGCTTAGTATTTTTAGTATGATACTTAGTATATAAAAAATCCCATTCATTTTGCAGATATTCTTTTCTGAATTGTTGGGTTGCAGAATTTCTTTTTGAAGGTTTCCATAAATTGTGATTAAAATATAATGCTTCTTTTAATTTCCGTTTCTCAAAGAAACCATATCTAGAAAGCATTGGCACTAATTTTTTTGCTTTCAGATTATTAACCATAATCATAGATATACCGAAATTATCCAATTTTTTTACTTTTTCCAAAACACCTAATCCAAAAAAATCACCAATGGTAAAATCTGTTTGGCGGGGCATAGATGCAAATAAACAATTATAACAGGTTTCATTAAAAAACAGATGATTTAAAAAACTATTAAGATAAAAATCCTGTGTTCTGTCTATATACTCATTGGAGTCATCTTCTCTTTTGTAATGAATAGTTCTCTGAATTAAAATTGACCAGTTCTTTCTTTTAGATGTATGATTGATTTCTTTAATTTGGGAACTATTTTTATTTAGGGTATTAATGTGTTTTTTTAGATAATCATCTGGTGCTACACCATGACACACAATATCAACATTTATAAATCTTTCATAATCTTTTTGCAAAAAAGATCGTATTCCGGCACACTGGCATGGAAGACCACAAAAAAGAACATAATCTCCCTTTTTTAAATGTGTTTCTATATCCTTGTAAACATCTTTTTCCAAATAACTTTGCACATATTTTGAACTTTGCATTTTTTTAAGTTCAGCACGATTCCTTGCTTTATGAAATGTAACAGAAAAATCGTCTTCCCAAACAGCACCAAAAACAACTCCCTGATGTTCAAATATATAATCTGCCAAAATAGAAAATGCACCACCTGAAGCACTTTGGCGCAATACTTCTCTGTCCGGATGCTGACACATATAAACTTCAGGAATAATTTCATTTTTTACATCTGAGTTGCTTAAAACCGGACAACTTTTCTCACATAAACCACAATGGATACACACTTCATTATCAATTTGCGGGTAACGTATTCCATCAGCTAAAGTAATCATGGCAATACATTCTTTTGGGCATATTGCACTGCAACATCCACAGCCAGTACATTCTGTTGTTGAACAAAGCATTTTACAAATTCCTTTCAATTTTATTCAGCTCATTTAACAGATAATCTTTTGAGTCTTGACGCTTTAGAGCAAGTATTTGTTCTACCTTTTCAAAATTCAAATTCCCGTCTGCCCTAAAATCCATCTGACTGGAATGAATACGGTCAGATAAATCCAAATCATGTAAAAGAAGTTGGACTTTTTTTCCACGATTTTTGCTTAAAAAAGAAAAAAATGGAACGTTATTAACTATGGCAAAGATTGTTCCATGAAAAGTTGAAGACATACAAAAAGAAGCATTGGCAAATACATGCTGCAATTCTAATGCAGCATGTATTTCAAAATGTTTATCGCACCAGGAATGCTGCCAGGCAATGGAACGTAATTCAAAGTTCCGAAATGCAGCAAAGGCTTGAATCCATTTAATTTGCTGTTCCGAAAAATGTTCACCATATACGATCACATAATCAACAGTTGAAGTCTTCGTCTTATCAGAGTATTTATAATAGGGATCCAGTAAGGCCGGATCCAAAACAACTTTTGCCTTCTGTTTTGTTAGTTTTTCAATCCAGTCTGCAGTAACAGAATCTCTTACAGCAAGACTTTGAAATGACTTTAAACCCTCTGTTATCTGTTTTTCCAGATTATTTGGAAAATCTAAAGTTATTCCAGAGGTAGAATAGGAAAAATGTGGTTTTGAAATCCCAAGACCAAAATAATCTGGAATATAACGAATTGTCTTATTAGTACTCGACCACAATTCATCACTTCCCATTATAATGCAGTCATAGCGGTCTTCTATTTCTTTCACGCTCTTGCACATGGGGGAAATATTGTAATGGTTCAAATCTTGTTTTAGCAACATATATATATTTAACGGTGTAATTCTCTTTCCTAAAATTTTTTTTAAAAAACTAGGTGATACTTTAAAAAAAACATTAGAAATAGCTAACATTTTCGATACCTTATATCGTAGAGATTCATGAATTAATTCACACTCATGTCCTTGGGATTGTAAAAAATGATATAAACTTGTAGCATGAAAAAAGGAGCCATAGTCCGCAAAATATACCGTTAAAATTCCGATTCTCATAATTCCTCCACATATACTTATAACAATCTTATCATAACACATACATGATACACGTTTATGTATTTAATGTCAAGAAGTTCTCCGTAGGAATAAATACTCCTTGACATCCCAGACGCAAGCGGTATATGATAAAACTATAAGCATATATTTTCTTTTATCTAATACATTCAAAATTCTTTTGTGCTTTTAGCACGTATCTGGAAATCTATGCTTTCAAAATAATCAAAAAAAGCAGGATTTTCAGAACACAAAAGATATTATATGCGAATATATATTAAACTGTGCCAGTCAGGAACTCCTGCTCAAGAACAGGAGGATGCTTATTGACAAAGGTAAACCGAAAACACAAGGACTCGTTATTCCGGCTGTTGTTCAATAACCGGAAAGATCTGCTGTCTTTGTATAATGCCGTGAACCACACGGACTATGAGAACGAGGAAGATCTGGAGATCAATACGCTGGAAAATGTGATCTATCTCAAAATGAAAAATGATGTCTCATTCGTATTTAATCTGTATCTGAATCTTTACGAACATCAGGCAAGCCTGAACCCGAACATGCCACTGCGGAATCTGTTCTATGTGAGTGACTTGTTACAGGCAATCATAGTGGATGAGAACATATACAGCGATAGTCTGATTTCCATTCCAACGCCGCGGTTCGTTGTCTTTTACAACGGAGAGGCTAAGATGCCGGAGCGGATGCTGTTACGACTTTCGGATTCATTTTCACATCCGGAAGAATCTCCGGAATTAGAACTAAAAGTGACAGTGTATAACATAAACAAAGGAATGAATCCCGAGCTGCTGGAAGGCTGCCGGACATTGAGGGAATATATGCAATTTGTTCAGCTGTTCCGTGAAAACCTGCAGCAGTATGATAAAGAAACGGCGGCAAAAGTAACGATTCGAACGTGTATGGAAGAAAATGTATTGGTGGATTTTTTAAAGAAGCACCGGGCGGAGGCGATAGCGATGTGTCTGTATGAATATGATGAGGAAAAGCATATGGAAATGGAACGCAGGGAACACTATGAACGCGGGAAGACAGAAGGAAAGAGAGAAGGTAAAAAGGAAGGCAAAAGAGAGGAAGCACTTCGTGGCATACAGATCTTGATAAAACAATGCCGGAGACTAAACGAGCCGGACGAGGCTATTGTTCAGGTCCTGATGGAGGAATATCAAATATCGGAAAAGGAAGCAAGAGCGTATATAGAAAAAGGATAGTGCTCATGATGGTGATTTAGATGTAAAATTTTAGGAAGTTGACATATAATGTAACTTTTAATGTGATTATTTGAAGAATAATAAATTGAAACAATAGACATACTATGATATAATTTGACTATAAAAAAGGAGGTAATGGAATGGAAGCAATAATCAGACCATCAGCAGATTTAAGAAATCATTATAATGAAATATCGAAACAGTGCCGTGAGGATAGAACTCCTGTTATTATCACAGTGAATGGAAGAGGTGACACAGCAGTTCTTGGTTATCAGGAATTTTGCCAGATGAAATCAGAATTAGAGTTGCTTCGAAATCTTGCCGAGGCAGAAGAAGATGTTCGTTCTGGAAGAACGACATCGATGAAAGATACTTTCGCTGATATTCGTGCAACATTGGAGGCGAGACGTGGATAATGGAAAAGTATGCAATAAGCAGAACGGATAAAGCCGATGAGCAATTAAGAGAGATTATATTCTATATTGCAGAAGATTCGGGAAGCATTGATGTTGCTTTGGTATATTTAGAAAAAATGGAAAAAGCAATTTTAAATTTGGAGAATTTCCCATATACAGGTGTTTTACCAAGATATTCAACATTAAAAAAACAGGGGTATTTGGTTTTAATTGTGGAGAAACATCTTGTTTTTTATAAGGTCAACGAAGAAGAAAAATCAGTAATAATTTACGCAATAGTGGACGGACGAAGAGAATACAAGAATTTGATTTGACTTAAAATGCACGTTTATGGTGCTACTACGGAATCTTTGCGGAAATTGAAAAATGCCAACGGCTAGTGCCTGAGAAGCATTTGTAAGATAAAGAAAACTGTAACGGGAAGAGGGTTTGTGTCCGGAAAAGCAGGTACATCTGTAATTGTGCTGTATTTCACGCAGAAACAAAACAATGAGAACAGTATTTCAATTGCGTCACTAAGAGGTGCACGTGGTCGGTGCACCCTTAGTGCTACGTAATTGATTGAGCGGGAGCGGCTGTTCGAGTGTTTTTTTCTGCGTGAAATACGGGGAATTAAAAAAGTGCTTCCACACAAACAGAGTAAATTTCTCCTTGACATTCTAGACGCAAACGGTATATGATAGAACTATAAGCATATATTTTCTTTTATCTAATACATTCAAAATTCTTTTGTGCTTTTAGCACGTATCTGGAAATCTATGCTTTCAAAATAATCAAAAAAAGCAGGATTTTCAGAACACAATAAATTTATATGCGAATATAGATTAAATTGTGTCAGTTAGAAACTCCTGCTCAAGAACAGGAGGATGCTTATTGACAAAAGTAAACCGAAAACACAAGGACTCGTTATTCCGGCTGTTGTTTAATAACCGGAAAGATCTGCTGTCTTTGTATAATGCCGTGAACCACACGGACTATGAGAACGAGGAAGATTTGGAGATTAATACGTTAGAAAATGTGATCTATCTCAAAATGAAAAATGATGTTTCATTCGTATTTAATCTGTATCTGAATCTTTA
>CANRLR010000027.1 GCA_947631505.1 uncultured Lachnospiraceae bacterium
TCATCCAATTCCATCACTCCTTGCTTATATTCTATCAAAAAATCTCACCACACCCTAAGAACAATTGTTATAAAGAAGGTAACTTTTTGTTCCTGATATAGAATACTCGCTCAAAAAACAGTTTTTCAAAATAAGCGTCCAAATCGGTTATTTTCCTACTGAAGCAACATAGAGTTGTTATTTTCCCCTTTTTTCACTTCATTCTGGCACGGAACTTCTCCATAAACTCCTTTTTCATCACCGGACCAATCTCTAAATGGTCCTCGATTTCCTGAAAATAAATGAACCGGTTCACGGAATCCACTTTACAGATCTGCTTCACATTTACAATTGTTCCACGGCTGCACCGGATAAAATCCGGCGAGTCCAGTTCACAAAGGATTGCCTTACAAGACTTGTATGGTATGTAAAACTCTTCCCCTTCAAGCACTACATGCAGCTTATGGTTTCTGCTCTCGATGTAACAGATCTCTTTTATTTTTACCGAGTGCAGCAGACCGTCAACATGAAAAATGTACTTCCGGTCATCGGCATTTTCTGTCTGATAGAACATTGCTTCGGAAATCGTTTTCCTTATTTTATTAAAATCAAAGGGCTTTTCTATAAAACTATAGTAACGGACAGCAGAGAAAATGCTCATCCTTGAATCATAGAGAGAAGTAACAATAATAATCGGGGTAAAACGGTATTTATCTACCGTTCGTATGTTCTGGGCAAATTCTGCTCCTGCCTGATCTCCGGTATGCTCCGGGTGCAGAATAATATCTACTAAGAAAACATCAATGGTCGTCTTCATGGCAATCACATAGGCTTCCTCTTCATCCTTCGCCTCATAAATTCTGGCATGGGAATCAATTTCAGAAACAATTTTCTTCAGTGTTTTTCGTTCAATTTCTTTATCTTCAATAATAAGTACCTCTTTCACAACCTGCCTCCTCTTTTACCAAAGTTATTTTTCTATTTTTCGGTAAACCAGAATGATATTTGAAAAGAAATCCAAGAGTCATCTTCATCTCTGCCTGATCGGATTTCTATCTCTCCATTGTAATCGTGTATAATATCCATTACTTTCGCTAAGCCTAAGCCCCTGCTCTCACCTTTTGTGCTATAGCCCAATTTCAAGAAATCAACCAAATCTTTTCGAGGAATATAGGGAAAAGAATTTTGAACCAAAAAAGTTATTTCATTCTCTGTTTCTTGTATTTTCACAAAAAGATTTTTCTTTTCCTGTTCTTCTAAAGCTTCCCTTGCATTATTTAGTAATACTGTTAAAATTTCAACTATTTTATAGATAGGGACACAACAGGACAGGCTGTCTACCTTAATGTCAAATTTTATCCTGCACCCGGCTTCTTTTGCCTGACAGAACTTAGAATATAAAAATCCTCCTAAAACAGGATTTTTAATGGCTAACAAATGGGAAAAGGAATTCTCATCTATAATCCAGTTACAATATTCTTTTTGCAGAGACACTAATTCATCCAATGTTTTTGCAATTTTATGTTGGCAGAATATAACGTTAATATGGTCATCGATATCATGCTGCTTTTTCCGGGCTGATGTCACTAGATCCTGAAATAGGGAATCGTATTGCTCCCGCAGTGCAATTTCCTTTTCTTTTGCTGTCTTTTCACATTTCTCTTTCTGCCAGGATATTGCCAATATCCATATTAATACAGTCACTACCCCAAACACCAAATAATCAGTCACTCTAAAATAATTTCCAAGTTTATACACGATCAGCAAATAGGCAATCACAAAGAAACTGCCGATCATGGCAACATATGTCAAACAATTACTTTCAAGAACAAACCGGGATAATCTGTAGAATCGTTCCTTCCTGCTTCCTATCATAAGAAGCAATAATGTAAATACATTGATTGCAACAAAACCTCCCATTTGCCGGTCTGCCTGAAAAATATAACATAGCAAAAACAGTAAACCAGAACATAGCAACTGCACAAATGAATTGATAACAAAGAGCAGCACAACATTTACCGTTGTCTTTTTTAATCCACCTTTAAATTTCACCAAGGCATAAGCATATATACCCAGATACGCAATCATTAATACTGCCTCATTCCAATGATTCAAATTCACTAGTTCAGAAAGCATAAGTTCAGCCGCAATAAAAATACCATCACATATTTTAAAACAATATTTGGGACGGAATAAATAATTCAAACATATAAGTATTTGGAACAGTTCAATAATCTGATTGATACAAAACAATATTTCTAACATTTACTCACTCATATTGACTAAAATATCTGCCAAATAGTGCAATTCCCTACTGACTGCTTCATTCATTTTGGAATCCGATATTTTGTCTTTTGTTACTTCTAATTGAATATTAACCTTTTCTGTATAAGATATCCCACCATATATAAAGTTCAAATCACAATTGTACTCATTTAATAATATATAATTGTAAGGACCTGAAATCGCATTTCGTCCACTCAAAATCTTTTGAAGTGAATCCGGCTCAATGCCAAAACTGGCCGCCAACTGTTCCTCTTGAATATCATTCACATCCATAAAATATTTCAAGTTTCGGCCAGCAAATACATTTGCCGGATTTCTTGTCCTTTTTGATATACTTTTCATGAATCATCACCTTCCATGCTTTTCCTATATCATATCAATTATAATTTCACCAGAATATGGTTTAATTATCTGTTTTTGGATAAATAATCCATTTTTCAACGATATAGCAATAAAGAAAGGCTCTCAATTGTATTTAACTTCTCCGTTGAAAGTATCACATTACATGCGGCTCCATCTTCCACTGGCACCGCATGGCAGAACAAGCTTTCCTCCCCTTACAGGAAGTCCGATTTCATCCGCTTCTACCACTCCGTCAAAACGTCGGGTAATTTCCAAATTCATCATATAGGAAAGGACCGCTGGCTGTAACCCTGTTGTATAGGAATTGATTAAAAAGAACAGTGGTTTCTCAGAAAGAATTTGTGTACATAACTGTATCAGTGGAAAAATCCTTTCTTCAATCTTCCAGATCTCCCCCTTCGGACCTCTTCCATAAGAGGGCGGATCCATAATAATGCCGTCATAATGATTTCCCCGGCGAATTTCCCTCTCTACAAATTTTACACAGTCATCCACTAAATACCGAATCGGTGCCTGAGAAAGTCCAGAGGCTGCCGCATTTTCCTTTGCCCATGTCACCATTCCCCTTGAAGCATCTACGTGTGTCACTGAGGCTCCTGCTTTTGCACATGCCATCGTTGCTCCACCGGTATAGGCAAAAAGATTAAGCACTTTAACTTCCTTTTCCTGCCGAATCAGACTGCTTGTCCACTCCCAATTCACTGCCTGCTCCGGAAATAATCCAGTATGCTTAAAATGAAATGGTTTCAAATGAAAGGTCAACTTATTTTCACCTTCCGGCAGTTCAGAAAGATTATAAGAAATATTCCACTGCTCGGGCAAATCAAAAAATTCCCACTGGCCACCGCCCTTATTGCTGCGATGATAATGACCATTTTTCTTTTTCCACTCCGGAACCCGGCGGGGAGTATTCCAGATCACCTGCGGATCTGGACGCACCAATACATAGCTTCCCCACTTCTCTAATTTTTCTCCTGATGAAGTATCTAACACCTTATAATCTTTCCATCCGTCTGCAATCCACATCGTTTTCCTTTCCCTTCCGTTCTTTCCTCATTTCTTGACCACTTTTGCCTGCGATGTATTCCTAATCAGGTACCCCCTATTTTCCAGTAAACGCTTCTTTCAGATTTTTCCCGATATCCTTTACCCCCTTCTCAAAACTATCTGCTGCCCTTATAATTTTTTTATCCCACTCTTTTTCTTTTGCATAAAGTGCAGCCTTATCCGCTGTATCATTAACCGCATCCACTGCTTTACCAAAGCCATTCATCATCTTTTCCTTATTCAGCAACGGCATTGTCACACCTCCTATTTCCTGCTTATTCTCTTTGCCACAGCTTTTCCTCTTCCTTATACTATCATCATAACATAATCACACCTAGATGAAAAGTCCGAAAGCGTTCTTTCGCCGCTTCGTCCGAATCGCTTTCTGCGGGCACATCTCCTGACAGCAGTAACAGCGAATGCATTTTTTATAATCATATTTCGGCGGTTCACTTCTACCGTTTTTAAAATCTACCGCTTTTCCCGGTACCGGACAATGCTCCACGCAGATACCACATTTGATACATTTTTCTTTATCAATGACAGGACGCTTGGCAATTGATGTCATCACATCTGAAAACCGACTGAGAAATGTCCGCTTCGCTCCTGTCCGGTCCACATCGAATTTCAGGCTGCCATATCGTTTCTGCAGTTCCTGAACTGTCAACGGCTCTGCATTACCATTGTCCGATGCAAGAAAAATTTCTATTTCCTCATCCTTATATGTTCCAATCCCCATCGCATAACCCTGCGTATTCGTTGGCACCATTTCCGGATTCAGATAAACCAGATGACAAAAAACGGTATCAAGTGCCACAGCATCTGCCGATACAAGCATTACGTTCATCGGCGTCGGCTCTCCGGAGCCCGGACCATTTCCCTCCATGGCAAGTATGCCATCCATAATATGCAGCCGTGGTCTCGTATAACGGTGAATATCCACCAGCATACGGGCAAATACACTGGCATTCGGATAACTTACATGTCCTGCCGCCTTGCGATAACCACAAATTAGACCATATAGATTTTTCACCGCTCCTGTTACACGCTCCAGTGCATGGGTCTTCATTTTGCATATGTTGATAATAGCATCTGTTTCTACCACTTCTTCGCAAAAGTAAAATTCATTAGCTGTCATTCCCTCATCATAATGTACTTTTACTTCTTTTGACATATCCGCTCGTTCTGCCCCATAGGTGGAATCTTCTTCCAGCCCAATTTTATTTGCCGCATTGACACAGCTTCCATGTCCCGGCGAATCCCCATACAGCACTTCCGCACATCCCATTTCCTGCAGTATACGGAAAACTGCTTTCATCACCGATGGGTGTGTTGTGACCGCTGATTCCGGCAGGGAAGCAACAAGAAAATTTGGTTTTACTAAAATTTTCTCTTCCGGTCTCACAAAAGCTTCCATACCACCCAGATAAGAAAGCCCTCTCTTCAGTGCTTTGTATACTTTTTCTTCCTCATAAGTATTACATGGTATCACAATTACTTTTGATTTTTTGTTCATAAAATTCTCCTTGTCCTGAAACGACTTATTCAAAAAGGTGCCCGAAAAGAGGGCACCTTCTCATTTTTACCAATGGTCGAAAGCAAAATTGTTCCCTGAACTCTAACAGTTAATCTCTGCTTTCATACCAAGCAGCTCCTTATTCTCATCCAAAATCGGCTGAACCACTTCTTCCACAAATTCTTTTACCTGACTTGGTGCCCGTCCCACATACTTGCTCGGCTCCATTGTCTTCTGCAGCTCTTCCAAGGTCATTGGGAATGCATCATCCGCTGCAATCAATTCTAATAAATTATTGTCCAAACCTCTCTCTTTGACATTCTTACCGGCTTCCATAGAAAGCTCACGAATCTTCTCATGAAGTTCCTGACGGTTTCCACCGGCTTTTACCGCATCCATCATAATATTTTCTGTTGCCATGAACGGAAGCTCAGACATTAATCTCTTCGTAATTACTTTATCATATACAACCAATCCGTCCACAACATTTAGGAACAGATCCAAAATTCCATCTATCGCAAGAAATCCTTCTGCAACACTCAGACGTTTGTTCGCAGAGTCATCTAACGTTCTCTCAAACCACTGAGTAGCTGATGTAATTGCCGGATTCAGTGCATCAATCATTACATAGCGGGAAAGAGAGGCAATACGTTCACTACGCATCGGATTTCTCTTATATGCCATGGCAGAAGAACCAATTTGACTCTTTTCGAATGGTTCCTCAATTTCCTTTAAATGCTGTAACAGACGAATATCATTTGAAAATTTGTGAGCAGTGGCGGCGATTCCAGCCAATACATTACATACTCTTGTATCCAATTTGCGGGAATAAGTCTGTCCCGAAACAGGGAAACAAGCACTAAATCCCATTTTCTCAGCAATCTTTTTATCCGCTTCTTTACACTTACTCTCATCTCCATCAAAAAGCTCCAAAAAACTAGCCTGCGTTCCCGTTGTTCCCTTTGAACCAAGAAGTTTCATATTGTCAAGGACATGGGTCAGATCTTCCAGATCCATTACTAACTCCTGCATCCATAACGTAGCACGTTTACCAACTGTTGTCGGCTGTGCCGGCTGAAAATGAGTAAATGCAAGAGTTGGCAGATCTTTGTACTTCATTGCGAAGCCAGCCAGTTCATTCAGAACATTTATTACTTTCTTCTTTACCAGTTTGAGTGCCTCTGTCATAATAATAACATCGGTATTATCACCTACATAACAGGAGGTTGCACCAAGATGGATGATTCCTGCTGCATTTGGACACTGCTGCCCATATGCATATACATGGCTCATAACATCATGACGGACTTCTTTTTCTCTTGCCTTTGCTACGTCATAATTAATATCCTCTGCATGTGCCTTCAGCTCTGCGATCTGCTCATCTGTAATGCGGGGATTTCCGTCGGCATCTTTCAGTCCTAATTCCTGTTCTGTTTCTGCAAGGGCAATCCACAGCTTTCTCCATGTACGGAATTTCATATCCGGTGAAAAAATAAACTGCATCTCTTTACTGGCATAACGCTCGGATAATGGACTAATATAGTTATCTGTACTCATCGTTCTTTTTCCTTTCCTTCTCATCCAAAAAATTTCATTACAAAAATTACTTACACATCATTCATCAAATTCACCGCGGATATCCTCCTCCGGTGGTTCTACCGGATATTTCCCTGAAAAGCAGGCATCACAATATCCCATATCTCCTCCAATCAGCTCTGGCAGTCTCTTCCCGTCCAAATAGCCGAGGGAATCTGCACCAATTAGTTCACAGATCTGCTCAATCGTATGGTCGTGGGCAATTAACTGCTCACAGCTTGGTACATCCGTTCCGAAGTAACATGGAAATAAAAACGGCGGTGAACTGATTCTCACATGAACCTCTGTTGCTCCAGCATCCCGAAGCATCTGAACAATATGACCACTCGTAGTTCCTCTTACAATGGAGTCATCCACCATAACCACCCGCTTGCCCTGTACGACCTCCTTCAAAGCATTCAGCTTTATATTTACACTGCTCTCCCTTGCCGATTGCCTTGGTTTAATAAAGGTCCGTCCCACATAACTGTTCTTGACAAAACCAACACCATAGGGAATATTTGCCTGTAACGCAAACCCCATGGCGGCGGCATTTCCGGAATCCGGAACTCCTACCACAATATCTGCTTCTGCCGGATGCATCTGTGCCAAAATCTTTCCTGCCATAATACGGGAATTATAAACACTGACTCCATCCACGTAGCTATCCGGTCTTGCAAAATAGATGTACTCAAATATACAGCGGCGCGGGTTCTCTGTGCAAAGACTTTCATCCGAGGAAATGCCGGCCTTGTCCAGCATAACAATTTCACCCGGTTTCACATCCCTGACAAATTCTGCACCGACCGCATTTAATGCACAAGTTTCACTGGCAAGCATATACGTATTTTCCCTCTTTCCAATTACCAAAGGACGGAAGCCAAAAGGATCTCTCGCCCCTATAAGTTTACGGGGACTGGAAATCACAAGGGAATATGCTCCCTTTAACTTCATCATGGCATTTTTCACAGCCGCTTCCACCGTTCCCGTATTCAGACGTTCTCTGGCAATAAGATAGGCAATCACCTCACTGTCAATTGTCGTTTGAAAAATAGCACCGGTATACTCTAATTCTTTGCGAAGTTCTAATGCATTGACCAGATTTCCATTATGTGCCAGCATCAAAATTCCTTTTACGTAGTTTAAGACCAATGGCTGCACATTCTGGCTGTTGCTTGCCCCGGCTGTAGAATAACGCACATGTCCGACGCCAATATTTCCATTTAATTTTTGCAGACTCTCTGCATCAAAAACCTCGTTCACAAGTCCCATGCCTTTGGACGAGAGCACCTTCCCTTTCGGTCCCTCTGTATCACTCACGGCAATACCACAGCTCTCCTGTCCACGATGCTGCAAAGCAAATAAACCATAGTAAATTGTCCCTGCCACATCTTCACCATTTAAGTCATACGCTCCAAACACACCACATTCTTCATGCAGACCGTCTGAACAGTATTCGTTTATCTGTGAATCCATTTATCCACACTCCCTTACTCTGTCGTTTCCTCGTTGTTCGTACCTACATTCATCATTTATTGTTTAACACCAAAATGCCCTGTTGAATTTTATTTTGCAAAATCCGCCGCACTGCAGTGTTAATCACCTTTTCATCCAATCTGCCGCTCTGAACCTCTGATAGAATCGTTTGATATGCCTCATCCAAATCAAGCGGCTGTACCAAAACATCACAGCCCGCTTTCAAAGCTTCTATCACTGCAAATCCTGTTGTATATTCGTTCGTAATTGCCGGCTGGTTCAGGGGGGAAGTCATGATGACCCCTCCAAAGCCAAGCTCTTCCCGGAGCAGGCTGGTCACAACCTCCTGTGCCATAAATGCCGGTCGTTTTTCCGGTGTGATCTTGCTCAAATGGGTATTCCCCACCATAACACAATCCGCTCCCGCTTTAATGCCGGCACTATACAGAATAAAATTTCTATTTCTCAACTGCATTAAACTAATATCATTTTTTACAATTTTTTGATTCACATCTTCTTGGATATTTCCATAACCGGGAAAATACTTTAAGGTAACCGAGAGTCCCCCCTCCTTCATGCCTTCTACCAATGCCGCCAGCAAATCAGCAGTATCCGATGGGTCTTCTCCCAAACAACGTTTACGATAAATATCATTTTCCTCTTCGCAGATATCCGCCACCGGAGCCAGATTCAAGTTAAGTCCCCAAAGGCTTAATTCCTCACCAATCGACTTGCCCTTTTCCCGGATCTGTAATTCCGACATATTATTTCCCATCTCTTCCGGTGTCATATAACCACCTGCCGTAAGCGCCGGACAATCTGCCGAAACAGAGTTCTCTCCACCACATTCCTCTGTCACTGCTACATAGACCGCCCCTCCGGAAGCAGCACTTTTCAGACCGGTAACCAGCTCCTGTGTCTGCTTTTGGCTTCTTATATTTTCCTTTTGAAGAATCACACCGCCAAGATGATATTTTGCAATCTTATCCTTCATCTTTTTCGTCACATTATAGGAGGTCCGCTTCTCCTTCGGATTATCCAGCTGTGACAGGGAAACAAGAAAAAGTTGTCCCACTTTTTCTTCCAGTGTCATCCCCTTTACTAATTCCTCTGCCTGATCAAAAGCTTCCGTTCCCGAAAGCACAGGTTCTTTTGCGTTAATCGCCCCACTGGTTGCTGTCCCATCTGCCAGTGGACTCGCAACCGGTTCCTTTGTGTTCTGCTGTTCTTCCGATTTTTTTTCACAGGCAAAAAGAACTATCCCTGCCATCAAAAGAAAAGCAGCTATCATTAACCGTTTCATTTGTTTTCTAACCCCTTTCGGTCTATTGCGACCTCGTACCAATAAGGACTTTGGCACAAAATTTATTATACTATATTATGTCCATACATACAAATAAAATATTTCTTTCTTTTTTTAGAAAATTTTCTGGCATATTTTTCTTTTTTTATGGAAATCGCCCAAGCTGCCCTGCATAGTATAACATTGTAAATGAATAATAGGAGGCAACAATATGAGTGATTTATCTGCAACACACTGCGGAGGTGACTGTTCCTGCAACGATGGAAACGGCTCTTCCTGCTGGATTATCATCCTTTTACTTCTCTGCTGCGGAGGCGGCTGTGGTGGAAACGGATTCGGATCCTTTGGTGGCGGCGACTGCAGCTGCATCATCTGGATTCTCTTGATTCTTTGCTGCTGCGGTGGTAACGGAAACAACGGTGGATGTGGTTTCGGCTGCTAATTCTTTCGTTCAAAAAGAGGGGTTTGGTTCGCAAACCCCTCTTCTTTCTTTTCGGTAAAAGTAACTCCATACGGAATCATATAACACTTGCTATTCTCCCTCGATTTTTCTTCGTTCTTCGCTTTTAAAATATTGTTGCTTTTCCCATTCTGACAAACAATGATAACAAGAAAGGTCAATTTCGTAAATGGTTGTATCATCTACAATTACTCTAGTATCTTCCCAAACATTTTTGTCCATTTTTACACCTCTGCTTTTTTTATCATTCTATGTCGGAAAATGTCAAAAGTCATAAAAATCCTTAATACGTTCTATTCGGGATGTCATTCCCACGAACAAACGGTCTACAATTGTCAGTGCTGCCATCGCTTCTATAACTACCACCGCTCTCGGCATAATAACCGGGTCGTGCCGTCCCTTGATCTGGATTTCGATATCCTCCCCCTGACAATTTACCGTTTTTTGCTTTTGAAAAATAGACGGTGTCGGTTTGAAAGCAGCACGGATAATGATATCATCACCATCACTGATTCCTCCCAAAATTCCACCGGCAAAATTTGTTTGCTTCTTCACCGTTCCATCCGATGCCATATAGAAATTGTCATTATTTTCTGAACCTGTTTTCTCTGCCACGGCAAATCCGGCTCCAATCTCTACTCCTTTTACAGCTCCGACAGAAAAAATATTTCCTGCCAGTGCCGCATCTAATTTCCCGAATACCGGCTCACCAACTCCGGCTGGCATACCACTGATTACACATTCTACAATTCCTCCCACAGAATCCATCTCTTTCATTTTACCGGATAAATATTCTTCTGCCTCAGCAGAAATTCCCAAGTCCGGCATTTTAAGGGGACTCTTTTCAATATTCTCCGGTTTTATTTGGTCTTCCCGACAGACAAAAGGGCCAATTTGTTTTGTATAAGCTACTATATGAATCCCCAATTCCTCAAGAATTTTATTAGCAACCGCCCCCGCCGCTACTCGTCCGATTGTCTCCCGTCCAGATGAACGTCCACCGCCCCGGTAATCCCGAAATCCATACTTCGCATCAAAAGTATAATCTGCATGTCCCGGCCGGTAATACCCTGCAATATCCGAATAATCTTTCGAACGCTGTGAAGTATTCTGCACCATGAGAGAAATCGGTGTACCTGTTGTTTTACCTTCAAAAACACCGGAAAGAATCTGAACCAGATCTCCTTCCTTCCGCGGCGTAGAATAACGGGTTTCCCCCGGCTTTCTACGATTTAAAAAAGCCTGTATATCTTCTTCTGCCAATGGAATTCCCGCTGGACAGCCATCAATCACAACACCCACTCCCGCACCATGAGATTCTCCCCATGTAGATATTTTAAATACTTCTCCCAGTACCGAACCAGCCATTTTTTGCACTTCCTTTCAACTTCTTGCGAAAATTGCTTTGCTTTTTCTCCGTTCTATTGTATAATAAAATCATTATAATTGAAAGGAGATTTTTATGTTTAGTCAGTTTTTTGGAAATTATCTATTGGAAAACCAGAAAATTACCGCTGAGCAATTCGACTCCTGTATGAATTACATAAAGGCAAATCGCGTGAAGTTGGGGTTAATTGCCGAGAGTGAAGGACTTCTTACACGAACTCAGGCAAATGAATTAAATTATCTGCAAATGCAGACAGACAAGAAATTCGGCGATTTGGCTGTGGAGAAAGGTTACTTAACGGAAACCGATGTCAACTATCTTCTTGGCCGACAGGGAAATCCCTATCTGATTTTCATTCAGGCACTAGAAGAAGGCGATATTCTTTCCCGCGAAGAAATCGAAGAGAATTTAAACGATTTCCAGCAAAAAAATAATTACTCTGATGATGTGATGAATGCGATTAAAAATGGTGATATTGAGGGATTGCTTCCTGCTTTCGTTAGTACCGAGAACAGCCACTACTTTGATTTAATTGCCTTGACTCTTCGTAGTCTTGTGCGTTTTGTTAGTTCCTATATCCGCATTGACAAGGGAAGCATTGTTTCTTCTGTAACAGCTAAAGCGATTGCATATCAGCACACAATTGGAGACTATAATGGTTTCCTCGGTTTCTGCTGTGATGACAAGGGCATCTTGAAAATTGCAGACGGTTATGCAAAAGAAGAATTTACAGATGTAGATGAAGATGCTTTGGATGCAGTTGGTGAATTTACAAACTGTGTAAATGGATTATACTCTGCTGAGCTCAGTTTCAAAGACATTATCATTGATATGCGTCCACCGGAGCTTCTCTTTGATACTACCATCGAAGGAGATGGTGACTTTTACATGATTCCTATCTATGTAGAAGGCAAAAAATCAAATTTAATTGTTAAATTAGGTTAATTTGGAGGAATAAAAAATGGCAAGAATTCTAATTGTAGATGATTCCCGCACCTCCCGTCGTATGCTGAAAAATATTTTAATTGAAAACGGACATGAAATTATCGGTGAAGCAAACGAGGGGCAATTGGGATACGAAATGTATGTTGACAAAAAACCGGATATCGTCACTCTGGATATTACAATGCCAGTATTGGATGGACTTGGCTGCTTAGATAAAATCATGACCTTTGATGAAAATGCAAAAGTAATTATGATAACTGCTGCGGGTCAAAAAGAAAAAATGGTTGAAGCAATTAAATTGGGAGCAACCGAATTTATCCAAAAACCATATGAACCAAAGCAAATATTAAGTGTAATTGAATCTCTGTAATCCAGAGGTTGGCAAAATACAGATAAAAGAAGAAACTATATGGATGCAGATAGTTTCTTCTTTTTTCTATATAGATGTCTTAACGAATAAACTTATCGGCAACATCTGACTCCAGCACGGAATATTTTTCTTCCACACTCTTTTCCTCTGTTTCATCCGACGACAGGCTAATCTGTAATTCATTCACATAATGACCTACAAATAATACTCTTTTAATGTATTTCTCACTCATTTCATAGCAGTTTTGATATAATTCATCCAGTGTCATACCATTCTTTTTCGCATATTGTTCCAGCGAAATATCTTGTACATAAGCGAGCTGTTCATAATCATATACAAAATGAACCGCATAATCTGCTATTTCTTCCTTGTCCATCTCAAATTCACATTGGCTTGTGATTTTATCAAATAAGGCATCTGTTTTGTCCTTGTATACAATCTGTTTCTTCTCTTTTTCCGCTCTTTTCCGCTGTTTTTTATAAAATTCTTCCACAGAATTACAGTCCAGTTCCCTTTGGACAAATTCATCATTTAATTCTGGAATTACATAGTTATTAATAGATTCAATCGTAAATGAAACCGTAACCGTTTTCCCTGCCATCTCTTTATAGATGCTGTCATCGGGAACTTTCATTTTCCTTTTATACGTTTTTCCTACTGCAAGACCAGTCAAGATTTCCTCAAAAGCTTTATCATAATTACCAGAACCAACCTTTATGATCTCCCCTTCCCTTTCCGAGCGGAGTTTCCCCTTATAATATGTTCTATAATTAACACGGGCAAAGTCACCTTTCCGAACCGTTTTCCGCCCTTTAATCTTTACCAGTTCAGACTGAGATTCCAGCATTTCTTTTACAAACTGTTCTATTTCCTCCTCCGACACACTGACCTTTAAGTCATCCACCAAAATAAAACATTCTTTCTTTATGTTTTCATATTTCGGATATTTCACCAACGTGCTCTTCGTGACATTAAGAGTTTTTAGATAAGCCTTTACATCACTATCTATCTCACATATGGTTTCTTCCCTGTTTTCCCTGACAACAGAATTATCCCCCTGCGTACATCCAGTAAATGTACACAGGGAGATAACCAAAACAATCGCTGAACAAATTTTTTTACACCACGTTACACTTCTCATCTGTCAACATACCTATTTCTTCTTTACTACTCGTTTTGTCCATGCTCCCCACTTTTTCCTCGACTTATTATAAGCTTTTACTTTTACCGTATACTTTTTAGCCACTTTACCCTTTATCTTATAAGAATAACTGACCTTTTTCGTCGTTTTATTTAGTACAGTTTTTCCACCACTTTTTGTAATTACAATTTTATACTTGCTGACCGTAGACATTTTCTTCCACTTCACCGTGATTTTCTTTTTTGCAAGTTTTACACTCTTAAATTTTACCGTTGGCGTTACCGGTGGCTGATAAGGTTTTATAGGTGCCGGCGGCAGCGACTGATTACCTCCCGTCAGCACAGTATAAACCTTATCCCCAAATTTTTCTGCCAATTTTTTAGCGGTAACCTCGTAATTGTCTTTCATAATTTTGACACTTACCCGGGGTTCTACTGCACCTGATGCCAGCGTAACCGCCGCTATCCCCCAGGATTGCACTCCCGGGTATTCAGCCGTCGTAATCTCACTCATAACCTGCCGCAGCTCATTCTTTGAATAATCACACGATGCAAATATAATTTTCATATTATTTGGTATTCCGTCCAAAATTATCTTCCGATTCTCTTTTGTATTTTCTTTTAAATAAACTAGAAATGCGTCTTTCTCTGATAAATATTCTAAATGGCAGTAATAATCCGGCGCCGAATGTTCCCACTGACCAAGTATTCCTAAATCCCCGTACTGTGCCGCTTTTGCCGTGTAAACACCAATTTGACCATTCTGCAGTAACAGCACAGAAAAAGCAAGCATGATAGCTGCTACTCTTCTTATCTTCTTTTTCATCTTAATTCCCCCTCGTTTAATTAAAACAATGATAATGTTGAGCTAAATGATGAGCGGATATTGGAGAATTTCGCCCCATATCCAGTGATTGTATTACTAGCTTCTGTTATTCCAACCACCTTCAATGTAGACGTATTTGGGTCGTAAGCATAATTAATTCCTCCACTATCCCCACTTTCTGACTTGTTCGTATATTCAATATAATCACTAAATGTTTTACCATCACAAGTAACGGTAGTTGATACACTTACAACTTTTCCACTTGTATGCCCTGTCGTAGAACCAATTTTCTCTATCGCCATTCCAGTATAAATTTGAGGCATAATAGATGGGCTCAGGCTACTACTCGTAGCTATTCCATACAAATTATTCGAAAGTGTGTACGCCGCTCCGGAAGCGTCCAGTCTCACCACGGAAACATCCACATTTCCAGAATATTTTCTTTTTACGACAGGTCCCAACAAACTGCTTCCCAATGAACTATTGGCATAAAAATTATCTCCAACTGCATTTCCATGAGCTGATGTAATAAACCCGTATTTTGTATTGCCATATGAAGTAACCCATTTTACCCGGCATCCCAAACTATATCTGCTTTTAGTGGTATAAATCGGCTGACCAGCTTTTAATGCTACGACTTGCTCATTTTTTTTCTCTGTATTAATAAGCCGGATGCATGCCGCATCTGAAATATACTTTTGAAAAGCATTCTCCTTTTCCTCATTCAACTGAAAAATCTTCACATCAATACAGTTATCCTTTATATTGACAGCATATGACTGGATTGATTCCAAAAGAACCTTAAAATCTACTTTTGCTTTTTTATATTTTTTTGTATACACTTTCGCAATCTGTTTTTCATACTTTTTCAGTTCTTTCAGAGAGTATTCTACTTTTCTTATCTGGATATCCTCTGTCTTCGACACCTCTTTTATATTCTTGACCGTTTTATCGGCTTTATCCGTCATACTTATAACCGCATCCTGATTCTCATCCAGATAAATTCCGGCAAAACCATCTTTAATTTTATCCTCCGAAAACTGCTCATGCCCATATTCTTCCGTGAGCCTGTTCGCAACGATAACACCTTTGTTCTTTTTCTTAACCGCTTTCTCTTCTGTCTCCTGTTTTATACTCTCGTAAATTTCTTTTACTAAAACTCCACCGGTCTCTGTGTCCGTACCCTGTGCCAGTGCAGACGTCTCTCCTCCCATATTTTGGATTAACATAATCCCTAGACATACGACAACGCATAATAAATAGTTTCTGACCTTTCTCATAAATATCCTCCTGTACATAAGATTGTTTTAATATTACTCAAAATTGTTGTATAATACACTTGTTTTAAGTATAGTAATTATCAAATTGTGTGTCAATACCAGTAAAATTCACTTTTTAGTGAAGTTTAGTTCAGTATGAATAACTCTTTCCTTTTCTTGCCCTTATACTGATAAGTTTTTATTATTGTTTTTACCGGCCAATTTAGCTGGAATCACTAGTTTTTTCTGTTCGTTCTCTATCTTTACAATATTCACATATTTCTTGGAACTGTTCAAAAACTCATAGGTGTATTTTGTCCCATTTACTGTAACAGTTACTGGTTCTTTTTTGTTTTTGTGCTGTTCCAGAGCACTATAATTGACTTTTTTCCCGACTGGTGCAGCCAGCACCTTTTCGTTTTCTGCAGATAACAAGGTAACACATACTCCCAGTAGCAGAACTACGCTCATTACTAGCTTTTTCATGTTCATTTCCCCCCTAATGTTTCCCATTCCTGCGTGTAACAATGCCGTTTTCAGACTACTTTTTCACAATCTTAACTTTATGCATATCCGCCTCGGACGTACTAAAGTAATAGTTTTTCTCCCCACTGTAACGGTCTTTTCTAGAATCACTTACCGTTCCGTACTTTGCATTTTTTAACACAGGGATTGCCTTTGAGCCCTTCGGTACAATAAATTTCTTGAACTGGATATAGTAATAGGACCGGTCTTTTGGTTTCTTAAATCCGGTCAGTTTTGTCTGCCTTCCCAGCAGCTGTACCGTTCCTGCATTCGCATTTACTTTAGACGAAAAGGTCTTCACCTGTTTTCCCACAATTATCTTTGCGTTTGGACAATCAGTAAACCAGTCTTCTCCTAAAGAGACCTTTTTTTGCCGACTCGAAAAGGTCACCTTTTTCATCCGCTTATTGTCGGCAAACGCAAAACGTCCCACCTGTTTTTTCATGTTTTTCATATAAGGCAGTTTTACCCCTCTCAAACTACTGTATTCAAAAGCACTTTCTCCTATTTTCCCGGTAAATTCTCCTTTCGGAAAAGATACTTTTTCCAGTTTTCTGCACCCCCAGAATGCACTCTCACCTATTTTTACACTTAGATTTTGAAATTTTATTTCTTTTATCGGTGCACGATAAAAAGCAGTAATACCAATTTTTTTAACTGATTTCGGAATTGTAACAGATGTTAATTTGTGTAGTCCACCAAACGCACTCTCACCTATTTCCTGTATTCCATTTTTAATTACCACTTTTCGGATTGTAGGTACAAATATCCTCTCAATCTTATAAACCCGTTTCCCGTTTAATTTTGCCGGAACCACCAATTTTTCCTTGCTGCATTGAACATCTATAATTTCTATCCCTTTCCCATATGGCTGATACGTGAATTTTGTCCCATTTACTGTAACAGTTACCGGTTCTTTTTTGTTTTTGTGCTGTTCCGGAGCACTATAATTGACTTTTTTCCCGACTGGTGCAGCCAGCACCTTTTCGTTTTCTGCAGTTAACAGAATAAAACATACTCCCAGTAGCAGAACTACGCTCATTACTAACTTTTTCATGTTCATTTTCCCCCTAATACGTTATAGAATATTTTTTTATTTGATTTGCCATTCCACGATTTCCTGCCTGATTCATATACTCCCAGAAGTTATATAGCTTAAATTTCTTTTCATTATATAGGCTGCAATAAAAATCACCTGACTGACCCTGTTCGCCTTTCACATAATGGGCGATAATATTCTTTGTCACTTCTTTCGCCACTGTAAAACGGAGATCAAGTGCATTCGAATCATCTGCGTAATTATTTCCATGTTTCTTTTTATCATGAAAAAATCTCTGCCATTTATATCCACTTTCTTTGTTTGGATCTTTCCAATACCCATATATGCAATGTGAATACACATCCGTAGCCGAATGAATCGCAACTCCCCAAGCAAATGCACCCTTTTGGGCATTGTTCGTACAGGATTGGTTCGACCAGCCGATTCGTTTATAAAAAGTATCAGCAGTCGGAATATAAGGTAACACGATACTTCCTATATAGTCTTCCTTTCCCCGTCTGATTTTCTCCGCCTCTTTGGTTAAATCAATATAAGAAAGAATATAGTTATTGTTTGCTTTCTTTGTATCATATTTAAAGTAACCATGCATATACGGATATGCCCCCATTCCGGTTACAGTACTTTCTGATTTGTCCGGATATATCGCCCCTCTCTTCATGGCACTAATGGTTGCTGCCGCTATCCCTTTTCCACTTATTCCAACAGATACGCACGTTTTATGGTCTGCTAATTCCCATGAACCATTTACATAATCTACGTCGGTAAACTGTTCGACCGGAGAAAGATTCTCCCCCACTGCTTCCTTATTCTCCTCTACTGTATTTGCCGGCTCATAATTCTCAGCAAATTCATCATATACCTTGACTGCCTGCTCATAATCTACCAGACCGTTTCCATACTCGCTAGTATCTCCATACTGGTTGGCACTGGCATTCATAAGCTGACGGATAAAATCTGCTGAAACCATCCGGTCTTTTTCCCACAGTTTTGCTGCCACTCCTACCACATGAGGTACTGCCATACTGGTACCGTTGCAGATAACGGTCCCGTCAAAGGAACCCGTGGCACAGATTTGTTCTGCCGGTGCTACTAATTCGATTTCTTCCCCTTTCGCACTATAATCACACACCTCGCCGGAGGTATCGGTTCCCCCTACGGCTATCACTTCTTCCATTGCTGCCGGATATTCCACTTTTCCTTGGTTTCCTGCCGCTGCCACAATAAGGATACCTTTATTATATGCTTCTTTTATTGCCAGTTCCAGTGCTTCGGAATACTGCGTTGTTCCAAAACTGATACTGATAATATCCACGTTCTTCTCAATTGCCCAATATACAGCCTCTATAATGCGGCTGACCGGTGCCGATTTTTCCGCATCCAGTACTCTTGCCGAATACAACTCAATATTTGGATCAATACCGGTAATTCCCTCTTTGTTATCCTGTGCTGCCAGTACTCCGGCAATACTGGTACCATGACCGCTGGTATCCCAGAACAGAGGAAGCACCTCTTCCTCCCCCGGTATTAAATTAATGGATTCTTTTACTTCAATATCATTGAACAAATCGACTCCTGAATCCAAAATAGCTACTTTGACCTTGTTTTTTCCGTTTCCTTTCTTTTTCTGCTTTTTGGTATGTATTGCCTGTAAATTCCACTCCCTGTTTTTATCTGCTTTCCGAGACCTGATTTTTTCCACCTTTTTATCCGTGCAACAAATAGAAGAGCCTTTTACCACAACATCCGGTTCCACTAACTCTACAGCATCCTTCTTTTCTAATTTCTGTGCCTCAGTCTCTGTCAATTCAAGGGTAGTGAAATTTTCTTCCTGCATTCTGTCACTGCTGAGATCGGAAATCGTATTCACTTTTTCATATTGACTGCTCAGTTTTTTTCTTGTGCTTTCATCCTCGGTATGGATGATGTAAGTCCGTTTTGTATCTTGAGCAGTCTTTGCTCCGGCTCGTTCCGTTTCGTGCATTCCTGAACTGAAAATAATCGCGGTACCGAACAAAAATGCCTGCAGTTTTTTTACTAATTCTCTCTTTTTCACAAAAACCCCTTTCAAATTAACAATATTGCTTCTCCCATCTATAAAAGACCCTCAAATTATTAATATCAAATATAGCAATTACGGCTTAGCATGTCAATACCATTCCACTGCACTTTTATGTGAACTTTATTTCACCAAAAGTAATATAAAAAAAGTAATATAAATCAGTAAAAACAATGCTTGTTCATGTTTCTAACCAAATTATATTACTTTCTTTTCTATTCTATGACGATTTCAGTTTCTGTCAGGCAAACAGCTGATTCACTAACTCATATCCGTTCTCTACGAAATTGCCGCTTGCTTTTGCCTCTTTTTCATTATAAAGCCAATCTTTATTCAGCTGCTTTGTACTATCATAAAGCATGTACGGGACCGGCTCACTGGAATGGGTTCTCGTACGAATCGGTGTTGGATGGTCCGGCAGCACAATAACACGATAATCTTCACCGGAAGCATCCATCCTTTCCAGCACACGGGAAATAATTCGAGTGTCAATATTCTCAATAGCTTTGATTTTTCTCTCCACACTGCCCTGATGCCCCATTTCATCCGGTGCTTCCACATGGATATAGGCGAAATCATAACCATCTTCCAGCAGTGCTTTCATTGCCGCATCTGCTTTTCCTTCATAATTCGTTTCCAGTGTTCCGTCAGCACCCTCCACTTCTATATTAGTCATTTCCGCACCTACCGCAATTCCTTTCAACAAATCAACAGCGGAAATCATAACGCCCTTCTTGCCAAATCTGCCCTCAAAAGAATCTAGTGTCGGTTTCGTTCCGGCACCCCAGAACCAAAGGGAATTTGCTTTATGTAAACCTTTTTTAGCACGCTCTTCATTTAAAGGATGATGATTTAAAATAGCATAACTCTTTTTCATCATCTCACGTAGCTTCTCATCTTCCGGCAGATACTGTCCGATTACCTGCCCCAGAACATCATGAGGCGGGGTAAGTTCCACTACCTGTCCCTCTTTCCAGATCGTACAGTGGCGGTAACTGGTTCCCAGCCAAAATTTGTACACATCATCTTCTAGCTGCTCCTGTACCGCTTTCAGAAGAACCGCCGCATCTTCGGTCGATATCTCACTGCTGCTGTGATCAATGATTGTATGTTCTTCGTATGGCATATCTTCTTCCGATACCGTAACAATATTACAACGGATGGCAATGTCCGTATCCTCCATCGGCACACCGATGCTTAACGCCTCCAGCGGAGAACGCCCTGTATAATACTTTTGGGGATTATAGCCAAGTACCGCAAGATTAGCTGTATCACTTCCCGGCTTCATTCCCTCTGGGATAGTTTGTGCCATTCCAATCATAGATTTAGCTGCCAATTTATCCATATTCGGTGTGACCGCATATTCCAATGGTGTTCTATTTCCCAATTCCGCAATCGGCTCATCTGCCATTCCATCACCTAAAACTAATACATACTTCATTTACACTAAGCCTCATTTCTATCAAAACTAAAATCCTACACGGATTCTTGTAATAAAACTATGAAATCCAGCAATTGCTTCATGGAAAGATTTCTCTGTCATCTGCTCTGTAATAAAACCAAATTCTCCTGTTACACCACCGTCAACAGCTTCCAGATTTTCAAAAATTTCCTCTGCCTTTTCTCTTTCCTCCGCTCCAATACGGACAAAGAAACGATTCTCCATTTCATCCATTGGAGTAATGACCTGTTTCTCATCCTCCCATATTGTCATAACATTAATATTCATATGCTTTACGGCATCTACCACATCAGATACTACAGCACTTGCCGTTGCCTCTTTTCCGGCACCCTTTCCATAGAACATAACATCTCCGAGCATATTTCCGGTAACACATATTGCATTAAATACATCGTTTACCGCAAATAGTGGATTATCACTCTGAATCATCTGTGGGGCTACCATCGCATAAAGTTTACCACCGATCTTTTTACTGGTACCAAAAATTTTAATAGCCGCCCCAATTGCTTTGGCATACTTAAAATCCTCTGCTGTAATTTTTGTAATTCCCTCCGTGTAAATATCTTCGTAATCGACCTGTTGACCATATGCCAGAGAAGTAAGAATTGCAATTTTACGGCAGGCATCATAGCCCTCTACATCTGCTGTCGGATCTTTTTCCGCATAACCAAGTTCCTGTGCTTCTTTTAACACTTCATCAAAATCAGAACCCTCTTTTGCCATTTTTGTAAGAATATAGTTGGTTGTTCCATTCAGAATACCATTGATCTGCTCAATTTTATCTGCTGTCAGGCTCTGGTTCAATGGGCGAATAATCGGAATGCCACCACCAACACTTGCCTCAAAAAGGAAATTAACACTCTTACTCTTTGCAATATGAACCAGCTCTGCACCATAGGCAGCTACTAATTCCTTATTGGATGTACAAACACTTTTCCCGGACAACAATGCCTTTTTTACAAATTCGTAAGCTGGTTTTGTTCCCCCCATCGTTTCTACGACAATCGCAATTTCCGGATCCTCTACGATAATATTATAGTCATGTACCACTTTACTCTGTACCGGATCTCCCGGAAAATCTCTCAAATCAAGCACATATTTTACTTCTACTTCCTGACCTGCACGTTTCGCAATAATTTTAGCATTTGTATTTAACACTTCGACCACACCGGAACCTACCGTGCCATAACCTAATACTGCAATTTTAATCATTTTGACCTCCTTCGCTGTCTTCCGCCAGCTCCTTCAACATCTTATCTATCATCCGCCACTCTGTTTCCGCTAACATTTTATCAGGATCAAGGACAATGATTAAATCATCTCCGTTTTTCACAACACAATCCGAATATCCCAATTTCTTATCTTTCACCAAACTCGGGAAATCCTGAACATCATTCCCATCTGCCTGAATAATCCCAAAAACTCCGTCTGCCACACAGGCAAGTACACCATGTTTCGTCCGGAACACTATGATCCGGGTATCCATAGTCACTGGTGTCTGCGGAAGAATAAGGCGTTTCTTGATATCTAATACCGGGATTTTTTCATCCCTGATATCTACAGTCCCCAAAATGTTCTCTGTTTCACAGCTGGTTTTCACCACATCAGAATAGAGTTCAATTCCATTTACATCACTAACATCCACACCATATAATTTACCACATAAGAAAAACGACACAATCTCTTTCATCCGTTACCTTCCCCTCTTAGCTGTTGATCCACTTCAGATAAGAATTCATAAACATATCAATATCCCCATCCAGAACAGCAGATACATTACCGGTTTCTGCATTCGTACGATGGTCCTTTACCATCGTGTATGGCTGCATAACATAGGAGCGAATTTGGTTTCCCCATCCGATTTCTTTGACTTCTCCCCGGATATCGGATTCTTTCGCCATATTTTCCTGTTCCTTTAAAATTAAGAGTTTCGCCTTCAACATTTGCATTGCCTTATCTTTGTTCATATGCTGGGAGCGTTCATTCTGGCACTGCACTACGATTCCCGTCGGAAAATGAGTGATGCGGATGGCAGATGACGTTTTATTAATGTGCTGTCCTCCTGCACCACTGGAACGATACGTATCAATACGGATATCGTCATCCGCAATTTCAATATCAATATCATGTTCAATCTCCGGCATAACATCACAGGACACAAATGAAGTCTGTCGTTTGCCTGCTGCATTAAAAGGCGAAATACGAACAAGGCGATGCACTCCATGCTCACTCTTCAAATACCCATATACGTTTTCACCGCTAATTTCCAGTGTGACAGACTTCAGACCTGCTTCATCACCATCTAAAGAGTCTAACACTTTTACAGCAAATCCACGTCGGTCTGCCCACCTCTCATACATACGGCAAAGCATGCTGGCCCAATCGCAGCTCTCGGTTCCTCCTGCTCCTGCATGTAGTGTTAAAATGGCATTTTCACTGTCATGTTCACCCGTCAGCATCGTTGTAATTCTAAGGTCATCAAATTCCTTGCAAAAATCCTGATATTCCTTCTGAACTTCCGGCACTAAAGACTCGTCATTTTCTTCATTTCCCATCTCGATCAATGTCATAATATCGTCATAGGACTCACTGAGCTTGTCGACCCGTTCCACGACATCTTTCAAATCTTTTACTTCTTTCATGGAGGCACTTGCCTTTTCCGCATCATCCCAAAAATCCGGCGCCTCCATATTCCGCTCCAGTTCTTCTATCCTTAACTTCTTATCTGCTAAGTTAAAGTGAATCCCTTACTTCCAAAAGCGGTTTTTCAAAACTACTTAACTCAATTCGAATATTGTCAAGTTCAACCACTGTAATCACCACCTATAAATGATTTTAATTTTAGTGCAGACACTAGCGTCCGCAGCAATACTTATATTTTTTACCACTGCCACATGGACATGGCGCATTTCTGCTGATTTTATCCGACTTGCGCACTACGGGTGCATTGGCGGAATCATCCTTGTTCGTTCCTGTAACCTGAGCGACCTGCTCGCGCTCAACTTTCTGTTCAATGCGAACATGCATCAGCATCTTCACAGTCTCTTCACGAATGGACTCTGTCATATCATTGAACATATCATATCCCTGTAGACGGTATTCTACAACCGGATCACGCTGTCCGAATGCCTGCAGGCCGATTCCCTGCCGCAATTGATCCATATCATCAATATGATCCATCCAACGGCTGTCCGTAACCTTTAAAATAATAACACGCTCAATTTCACGAATCTGCTCTGATTCTGGGAATTCAGCCTCTTTGCTTTCGTAGATCCGCAGTGCTTTCTCTTTCAGATCCTGAATCAATCCGCTCTTCGTCAGATTATCTTCTGCATAATCTGAAATCTTGACCGGCTCCATCGGAATCATTGGAATCAGAATTTCATTTAATTCATTCAGATCCCAGTCCTCCGGCTGCTGGTCATCACCGATTACCGCATTTACATACTTCTCCACCAAATCCTCAATCATGCCGATAATCGTATCACGCATATTATCACCATCCAGCACCTTACGGCGCTCTGCATAGATAATTTCACGCTGCTCATTATTCACCTGGTCATATTCTAATAAATTCTTACGAATTCCGTAGTTGTTGCCCTCAATCTTCTTCTGGGCACGCTCAATTGCCTTGCTCAGCATCTTATGCTGAATCTGCTCCCCCTCCGGTATTCCCAACGAATTAAACATCTGCATCAGATTTTGGGAACCGAACAAGCGCATCAGATCATCTTCCAATGAAATGTAAAATCTGGACTCGCCCGGATCACCCTGACGTCCGGCACGTCCGCGAAGCTGATTATCAATACGTCTTGATTCATGACGTTCTGTACCGATAATCTTCAAACCACCTACTTCTTTTACACCGTCACCAAGTTTGATATCCGTACCACGGCCTGCCATATTTGTTGCAATCGTAACGGCACCTGCCAAACCGGCATCTGCTACAATTTCAGCCTCCATTTCATGGAACTTCGCATTCAATACTTTATGAGGAATGCCGCGTTTACGAAGCAGTTGGGAAAGTTCTTCCGAAGAATCAATGGTAATGGTACCAACCAGCACCGGCTGTCCCTTTTCGTGGCTGGCAATAATTTCATTCACAATCGCATTCAATTTTTCTTTCTTCGTTTTATAAACAGCATCCTCTCCATCGATACGCTGTACTGGGAGATTGGTAGGAACTTCTACTACGTCCATTCCGTAAATCTCACGAAACTCCTTTTCCTCGGTCAGAGCAGTACCGGTCATACCGCATTTCTTCGTATATTTGTTAAAGAAATTCTGAAATGTAATGGTAGCTAATGTTTTACTTTCTCTCTTTACTTTCACATGCTCTTTGGCCTCAATCGCCTGATGCAGCCCATCCGAATAGCGGCGTCCCGGCATAATACGGCCCGTAAACTCATCGACGATCAATACCTGATCATCTTTCACTACATAATCTTTATCCAAATGCATTAATGCATGGGCACGAAGAGAAAGATTGACACAATGCTGAATTTCCAAATTCTCCGGATCTGCCAAATTTTCCAAATGGAAGAAACGTTCTACCTTCTTTATACCCTGTTCCGTAAGATTTACTGTTTTCTCCTTTTCATTGGCAACATAGTCTCCCGTTTCATTGCTGTCTTCTTTCATGATAATGTCCATCTTGGACAATTCCTTTTCCGTACCTCTTTTCAACTGACGCACCAAATTATCACATGCTTCATAAATCTTTGTCGATTTGCCACTGGAACCGGAAATGATAAGCGGTGTTCTTGCCTCGTCGATTAAGACCGAGTCCACCTCGTCCACAATTGCATAATTCAATTCCCGCTGCACCAGCTGCTCTTTATAAATAACCATGTTGTCGCGCAGATAATCAAATCCCAGTTCGTTGTTGGTCGCATACGTTATATCACAATTGTAGGCTTCCCTGCGCTCATCATTATCCATACTATTCAAAATCACACCAACGGTCAATCCCAAAAACTCATGAATCTGCCCCATCCACTCAGCATCACGTTTAGCTAAATAGTCGTTGACCGTTACAATGTGCACTCCCTTGCCCTCCAGTGCATTTAAGTATGCCGGCAAAGTAGATACCAGTGTTTTACCCTCACCAGTACGCATCTCGGTAATACGTCCCTGATGTAAAATAACACCACCAATTAACTGTACGCGGAAATGGCGAAGTCCGATTGTTCTTTTCGATGCTTCACGAACTACCGCATAGGCTTCCGGCAAAATATCATCTAATGTTTCCCCGTCCGAAAGGCGCTTTTTAAATTCCATTGTTTTTGCCTTTAGTTCATCATCTGACAATTTCTCTATTTCAGGTTCCAATGCCTCTATTTCATTTACAGTAGAAATTACCCTTTTGACCTCACGTTCGCTGTGAGTTCCAATCACTTTGCTTAATAATCCCATTTGTTCACTCTCCAATTATTTATATGGGTGCTAATTCCCCAAAATATTTTAACATTTGTGGCGTACGGTTTCAACCTTTATTTTAAAAAAGAGGGTATTTCCCACAGTACGCAAAATGAAGACCCACTTTACCTGTGAAAAATACCCCGCTATATTTACCCGATTCTTCTATGGCAGCTGCCACTGCCTGTCTTTCTTAAAACTCCGGTTCAATCAAACCGTACGTATTACCTTTTCTCTTGTAAACCACATTTACTTCATCTGTATCTGCATTGCGGAATACAAAGAAACTGTGTCCCAATAATTCCATTTGTACACAAGCTTCCTCTGGATCCATTGGCTTCATTGCAAATTTTTTGGAACGGATAATCTGAATCTCCTCATCATCATAAATATCCTCTTCGATGAAATCCTTGTTTAAATGCGCCGCTGCTTGCTCTTTATCAATTAATTTGTTCTTATATTTGCGAAGCTGTCTTTCTATCACTTCTTCTACAAGATCAATCGCCACATACATATCAGTGCTTGTCTGCTCTGCACGGATAATACTTCCCTTCATCGGAATTGTGACTTCAATTTTCTGACGCTCTTTTTCGGTACTCAATGTAATATGTACCTCTGTGGATTCGTTGAAATATCTTTCCAACTTACCAATTTTTTCCTCCACCGCTGAACGTAACCCTTCTGTGATGTCGATGTTTCTGCCGCTAATTACTAAATTCATAATGCTCAGCTCCTTTGCCCATAAGTTTCAAGGTAAATCCGCTAGATTTATCTTGTAGGTTCATTATACAACAAAAACCTCTATTCGGCAACCGATTTTTTTGAATTGTTTGACAACTTAATAAATTGTCATTTCTATTTTTTTATGCTACAAAAGTCTACTATTTTTGTTGACAATGTTGATAACTTTGTGTATAACTCTCAAATATCGCAAAACCGCACTTTAAAATGTGGATAACTTTACCAATCTGTCCAGACTACATGTGTCTGCGTACAACCGTTTGCTTTTGAATTGTTTGACAACATAAAACGTCGTGAGGTTCCAACAACATTCTCACGACGTTTTCTCTATTTATCTATTTAGTTCAATATACGTCTTGCACAATACGGGGTACGATAATACATATTACTTGTTGTAATTCCGGTTCTCGGATTACTAGCATGAACAACTCGTCCACCGCCAATACAAAGTGCTACGTGATTAACCCGACCGCCGCTGGAATAGAAAATCAAGTCTCCTGCTTCCGCGTCCGAAGGACTAATCTTTTTACCAACTCTAGACTGCTCTCTGGAAGTACGTGGTAAGCTGATACCAAATTTCTTAAATACAGACATTGTAAATCCGGAACAATCCGTACCGCCCGTCAGGCTGGTACCACCATATACATACGGATTACCAACAAATTTCAGGGCATAAGAGGCAATTACTGAACCATCTCCGCTTCCCAGAGCAGAGCCGCCTCCGCCTCCATCACTGCCGGAGCTGCCAGAGCTTCCTCCTGCTGCTCCACCACCTCCATTGCTGGAACCGGTATCTTTCTTTGAAGAGCTGGAGCTTCCGCCCCCTCCAGTGGAAGAACTATGGCTGGAAGGCTTTTTGGTTGCACTGCTGCCCGAATTTTTCTTGCTGCTATTATTACTGCTCGAATTCTTCCTACTGTTGTTACTGCTGGAATTGTTCGATTCGTTTCTCTGGGAAATTTTTCTCTGTTCTTCCCGTTCCGCCGCTTCTGCTGCGGCTTTCCGTCTCGCTTCCTCCCGTTCCTCCTCAATGGATACTGCCTTTTTGAACTGTACTGAAATCTTTACATATTCTTTTGATACATATCCGATCGTATCACCATCCACACGAATCTTTGCCCAATCCGTTTCCTCCCGGATTACCTCATAGCTTTCATCCGCCGGAATTAAAGTAAGCACCTTACATGTTGTGTTTTTTTCCTCACGCACTTTCAATGTGTCCGTCGTAACCGTTGCCCATTTCGTACCGAAATCACCTATCAATTTTTCAGCGCTATATCCTATCGCCAAATAGTCTTTCATAATATAACCGCTGACCGAACCGGATTTAATATATACCCAGTCCCCTTCTGTTTTCATAATGGTAGCGGCACTGCCACGATATAATTTACCAACAATATCTGCATCCGTACTTGGTTTTTTCCGAATATTTACATAATCCGCCGCAATCGAAATGCCGACATTGGCATATTCGGATTCCGGCTTCGGTGTTGCTGTCGCCGTTGCCTGCTGAGTCGGTGCCGGCGTTGCCCCCTCTACCGATGTACCGCTGACTACGGTATTTACTGTACCACCATTCGATGTTGTATTTTCGAATGCCACGATAGCTTCCGGATCTGTCTGGGTAAGCCCTGCCTGTGCAGAACAGAACTGGTCTAATGTATACGATATTCCTGCTAATTCTGTTTCTGTCCCCATCGTTGTTGATGTCGATGTAATATGATAACAAAATATGCCTAAAGACAGCACAAGCCCTGTCCCCAACAGGGTTTTTACCAACCTCTTCTGTTGCATATACTTCCCTCCAAAATGTATGTTACCCCGCAATTTTTTCATTCATTACGCTTTTATCAAATATTACAAAATTATTAACTACATGTTACAGTATAACAAGGAAAACCCTATCTGTCAACATTTCCTCTTTCTTTTTTTCTATAACTGTGTTATAATATCATCACAATTTTAAAGGAGGTGCTCCCATGGAGTTCGGAGATGGAATGGATATTACGGCATATTCCATGATGGTTTCCCAAGCATCTACAATGTCTGCTGTTAATACACGTATTTTGGCAAAAACGTTAGACGCTGCTGAAATGCAGGGTGAGCAGCTCACAAAAATGATGGAGCAATCTGTCAACCCGGGATCAGGCCGCAATATTGATATTCTACTGTAAGAGAAAATATAGTTCTGCCTAATGAGGGTGCAGAACAGAAAAACAAACTGGTGCAAACGGATAAAATCGGTCTGCACCAGTTTGTTTTTTAGTTCGTTGCTACAACCGCCTCAATTTCAATTAGCACATCCTTCGGCAGTCTTGCCACCTCTACGCAGGAGCGTGCGGGACACTCGCCATGGAAATATTTTGAATAGATTTCATTTACCTTGGCAAAATCATTCATATCCTGAATAAACACAACTGTTTTTATTGTATTCTCCACTTTGGCGCCTGCCGCCTCAATCAAAGCAGCCAAGTTGCCAATCGCCTGCTCCGCCTGCTCTTCGATTCCGCCCTGTACCAATTCACCGGTAGCAGGAATAATCGGAATTACCCCGGAAGTAAAGAGGAAGCCATTTACTTCAACTGCCTGGGAATATGGTCCGATTGCTGCCGGAGCCTTATTGGTAGAAATAATTTTCTTCATGAAAAACCACACCTTTCTCAGATAAACATCTGTCATAATTCTATGTAATCCCTCGATAATAAACGAACGATTACACTCCTATTATATCGTATCGTTCAAAAAATTTCACTGGTTTTTTTCCCTTAATAATAGTATACTGTCCTATATACAAATATAAACAAGAAATCGAGGTAATCTATATGTATAGTTATACAGACCGTGTTTCTTACAGCCGTATTGATAAAGACGGACTTCTCGGTGTTTCCAACGTTGTAGATGCCATGCAGGACTGCTGTCTGTTCCACAGCGAAGATGTGGGACATTCTGCCCTTACTCTCTTGAAGAAAAACCGGGCATGGCTCGTCAGTTCATGGCATGTCATTTTTAAACGCCGTCCAAAAATGGGGGAAGTTTTCCATGTTCATACATGGCCTTATCAATTTAAAGGAATTTTTGGCAGCCGCAATTTTCTCATGGAAACGCCGGAAAAAGAAATATTAGCAGTCGCTGACTCAAAATGGTTCTATTTTGATTCTGTTTCCGGCAGACCGGCACGGGTGGATAAAGAAGAACTGGAAGCTTATCCGACAGAACCCGCTTTGGAAATGAATTACTCCTCACGCAAAGTGATATGTCCGGAGAACCTGACATTGGTACAAGAGGTTACGGTATGCCAGAATTATCTGGATACGAACAACCATGTAAATAACGGACAATATGTCCGACTTGCCGTTAATGTACTCCCCATTGATTATGAAGTCTCGGAATTCCGGGCAGAATTTCGACTGGCTGCAAAAATGGGGGATAGCATGTACATTCACACCGCAGCTCAGGATTCTTATTTTTACGTTGTCTTTACCGATAAAGAAGGAACTCCCTATTTTATCAGTGAATTTCAAGAAAAGAAATAAAGCAATTACCCACATTATGACCGAATAGAACAGAACGAAACAGGAGAACGGAATGACTACAAAACAAAATTTACTGGGCCGTACCGCCCGCCTTTATATCATCGAAAAAAGTAAACACGGTGTCTATCTTGGTTCCGGCAATGACCGGGATTTAAAAGTATTACTGCCAAACAATCAAGTACCGGACAAATGGGAAAAAGGGGATATTTTAGAGGTTTTTTTATATAAAGATTCCGAAGACCGTCTCATTGCCACTACCACAAAGCCTTATATTGAATACAATCAAACAGCTTGTCTCACTGTAACAGATGTGACTTCGATTGGTGCATTTCTTGATTGGGGGCTTGCGAAAGATTTATTTCTTCCTTTTAAAGAACAGACTGCACGAGTTCGCGTAGGTGATGACGTATTAGTTGCCCTATATACCGATAAGAGCGGACGCCTTTGTGCCACCATGCATGTTTATGATTATTTATCCTGCCATAGTCCATACAAAAAAGGGGACCACGTAACCGGACAGGTCTACGAGATAATAGATGCGTTCGGTGTTTTTGTCGCCGTTGACGGGATATATTCTGCCTTACTGCCACACAATGAAATGTCCCGCGAATTTCGTATTGGAGAAAAGATAGAGGCAAGAATTAAAGATGTGACGGAAGAGGGAAAATTAACACTTAGTCTACAGGAAAAGGTCAAGGTTCAAATGGGGATGGATGCAGAAATTATTTTGCAGCGTCTCGAAAATGCAGGTGGATTTCTTCCCTTCCACGACAAAACCTCTCCTGAGATTATCAAACGGGAATTTAGAATTAGCAAAGCCGCTTTCAAACGTGCAATCGGAAGACTTATGAAACAAGGCAAAATAGAGATAAAAAAAGAGGGCATTTATCTTAGAGTTTAGCATATGCCTCATCATCCACTGGCTCCAGCCACTCATTGGATATCCACTGCCAGATGGGAGAAACTTCTAGACAGTGCAGCACCCTGCATTTTGCAGGGTGCCGATGAATCCGCCTATTTGAGATGTTGTACTAGTTATCTAAGAAACGCATTTTATTGTCAGTGCTCCGTCTTGGTGTATGTGGAGCAGGTGCGGCCTTATTCAGGCCTGCCGCATCCCGAAGTCCATTGCTGAGATTAGACTTACAAGAATCGCAAAATCGTCCTGTCTTGATGACCTTACCACAGCTTTCACACGGAAGCCCGATCGGGGAATCATCTGAGAATACCAAACGTTCTTCCCGTACCCAGCGCTTTATCTGGCTAACACTTACCTCCATTTCCTCCGACAATGTCTTGATGTCCACATGGGGATGCTCTTTTACATACTTTTTTACTTCCCGAAAACGTTCTTCTGCCCTTTTCTGACAAGCCGGACACACCCGGGCTCCCCTAATATAATTGAATAGTTTTCCACAACTGGAACATGACATTATTTCCATCTTTGTATCCTCCTACTACAATATATTTATGGTTAATACCCCTTACAGCCAGTAAGGAATTACCCATCTTGTTGCTTAAGCTGT
>CANRLR010000028.1 GCA_947631505.1 uncultured Lachnospiraceae bacterium
GTGAGGAGATTTTTGATTTTAGCAACAAAAAAATGCCGTATTCATGCGGCTTGTGGCGTTTCGCAAACGCCTATTTTTTTATTATTGGAAAGGAGACAAAAGTTATGGTTACAATCAGCAAATTTAGTTACGAAAACCCACGATACTTAAATCTTCTAAAACGAAGAGGCAATATTCCTGAAGAAGTAGAAATCACGGTTAAGGATGTATTGAAAAATGTGAAGATGGTGCTATACTGGAACGCAAATATACTCCAATTAATAGTGTTGCTGTAACTATTCCCGGAAACAATTTTACTCAGATGGCTAAAAAGTGAAATTGAACGCCTGTGTGAAGAAAATGATCTTATGGAAGCGACAAAAAGAACTTTTGAAAATTATGGTGACATTTTTGTCGTTGACTCTATTGAAGAAGCCGTAAATGCAGTAAATGAAATAGCACCTGAACACGTTGAGTTACTAT
Organism: uncultured Lachnospiraceae bacterium; assembly: GCA_947631505.1. GTDB lineage: Bacteria > Bacillota > Clostridia > Lachnospirales > Lachnospiraceae > Eubacterium_F. The sequence goes on from CANRLR010000028.1 coordinate 463, forward strand.
TCAATGATTGCGAATCTGTCCTGTCTCAATTAACCAATGCCGGTGCTGTGTTTGTTGGTGAATATAGTACCGAACCGGTAGGTGATTATTTCTGTGGCACAAACCATATTCTTCCAACATGTGGTACTGCTAAATTTTCTTCCGGCATGTCGGTCGGGGAATTTATGAGAGGATATAGTGTTATAAAATATCCAGAGTCTGCATTAAAAACGAATGCTGACTATATTATACGGCTTGCAGAATCCGAAGGGATGAAAGCTCATGCCTTGGCAGTAAGAGTCAGAAAGTAATTTAGTTTATCACAATTTCCATATTTTTCAAAGACGGCATAATGTTTTGTAAAATAGAACCGATATATTAAGTAAGAGGTATAAGTTCCATTTGTTTTATCTTGTGGTCATGGATGACCACCGTAACTGCTGAAATAAGCTCAAGGAGGGGATGACGGCAGATGCAATTAATCGAATTTATGAATTCAAAACCGTGGAACCAGTCAACCGTGTTATTCGAGCCAGTGAACAGAACGAACGCGAAAGCCAGTCTTTCTCTGATTTGCTGGAACAAGAGCGTGAGAAAACGCATAATGTAAAAATTAAGAGACAGGAAGCAAGACCGATTCGCTTAATTGTCGACCTAAGCCATTACAACAATCAAGCGGAAAGAATTGACTATCTTTTCTCTAGCACAACGGATTACCGAGCGTAATCACCTTACACCCGCCGCCGCGGAAACTCCACGGTGGGGGGTGCTTTCTATTATTCAAAGAAATCTGTATTCAATTAATAATTATTTCTCCATCCGACATACTATTTCTGAGTCTTTACCTATAAATGCCAGTAGCATTTTTTAAGACAATGTGATAATATTATCTACAGGAGGTCGAACGTATGTTTCTTTGTATTGATTTAAAATCATTTTATGCTTCCGTAGAATGTGTAGAACGGGGACTTGACCCCATGACCACAAATCTAGTCGTAGCAGATGCAGAGCGGTCCGATAAAACAATTTGCCTTGCGATTACTCCTTCCATGAAAAAGCTTGGCATCAAGAACCGATGCCGTGTTTTTGAGATTCCTTCCGGCGTAGATTACATTATGGCAGCCCCCCGTATGCAAAAATACATTGACTATGCAGCTGAAATTTACAGTATTTATTTAAAATATATTTCCAAAGACGATATCCATGTATACTCCATTGATGAAGCCTTTCTTGATGTAAGTAAGTATCTATCTTTATATCAGATGGATGCAGAACAACTTGGTCAATGTATTATGGATGATATTTACAAATCGCTGGGGGTTCGTTCTACTTGCGGAATCGGAACAAATCTTTATCTGGCAAAAGTAGCACTTGATATCACGGCAAAGCGTGCAAAAGATTTCATTGGCTATCTGGACGAGGATTGCTATCAAAAAACACTTTGGGATTATAAACCTCTTACCGATTTTTGGCGGCTTGGAAACGGCACTGCCAATCGTCTTGCCAACTATGGAATTACAACAATGCGTGGTATAACGGAGGCAGATGAGGATTTTTTGTATAAAATTTTCGGCATTGATGCAGAACTGCTCATTGATCATGCATGGGGAAGAGAACCAGTTACCATTGCAGATATAAAAAATTACAAACCAAAGAACAATTGTTTATCCAGCGGACAGGTTCTTATGCATGACTACAATTTTGAGGACGGAAAACTAGTAGTAAAGGAAATGACGGACTTACTCTGTCTTGACATGGTAGAAAAGAAGCTAATAACGTCATCTTTAACTCTTCACATTGGCTATTCCAATGCTTTACACCGGGAACCTGCTCACGGAACGGTAAAACTGCCGACAGAAACGAATTCAGACTCCATTATTATTCCTGCCATGGCAGAACTGTACAAAAAAATTGTAGATTCCCACACTCCTATTCGCCGGATAACGATAACATGTAACCGCGTGATTCCAGAAGAATATCGGCAATATACGTTCTTTGAACAGCCCGGTGAATTAGAACGGAACCGCCGGATGCAGGAAGCCGTAATCCACATAAAAAATAAATTTGGAAAAAATGCCATTCTAAAAGGCATGAACTTACAAAAAAATGCCACCACAAGAGAACGAAACCATCAGATAGGAGGTCATAAAAGTGGTGTCTGATAAACATTTCCGCCCCCGCATGTCAATCGAAGAACGTGCCAAACAATTTATGCCCTTTGCAGCACTGAAAGGTCTACCGGAAGCTTTGGCCGCTAAAGAAAAAATTATTCTGCCAAAAGCAGAACTCAGTGATGAACGTGCCGATGAACTGGACCGTAAAATGCATGAATTGTCCCGTGGTTCCCTTGCTGCCGTAATCTATTTTTCACATGGAGAATATATAAAAATATCCGGCATGGTTGCCCGTATTGACGAGACCAGCCGGATACTGCAAATTGTTTCCACAAAAATTAATTTTGATGATATTTGGGATATCATTCCCCAATCAGAAGATATTATTATATACTAAAATCAAATCTTGCTCCACGGGTAGGAATTTCCTCCTGTGGAATTTTGTTCCAATCCACTTTTTTAATTTTCTCCATTAACTCTTCGATAGAATCTGCCTTAACTGTCGTTTTCTTTCTCTTTTCCTCTGCTGCCTCTTCCTTCTTCTCCTCGCGGGCCTTTTCAATACGCTCCCGCTGTTTCTCACTCATTTTCTCCAGCTCTGCAAAGTAAGAAACGGTTCCATCGTTATTGACAACAACACCGACCCGGGTAATTTCATCTCCAGCTTCACCCAGCTGCTCTTTCATATCACTGAGTTCTCCGGTTGCCTTATCTATCATATCCGTATACTTTTGTTTAACGGAACTATCCCTTGCCATCTCTTCCAGTGTCTCCGGATCTAAAAGAACGCTATATTCTTTTATTCCGCGATTCAGATAAGATGCCGCTTCCTCGTCACTGTCATAATCTGCCACGAAAAAGTCAATGTTTGAATATTTTTTCTTTAATTCTTCCAATAAAGCCTTTGCCTTATCGCTTAACTCCGGCTGGCTGGTATTTTGTGTTTTACCTGCTTTCTCTCTTTTACCGGACTTAATCTCATTTTCTTTCTCTTTCTTTAAATTATTTTGATATACTTCTTTTTGATACGCACTATAATTTGAAATTTTATTCATACTTTTGCCCTCCATTGCTCTTATTTGTAAGTCCTTTTACAGTTAATAAAGCTACAATCTGTATATCGGCATTCAGACCAGTTTACTTTAGTTGGACACAGATTAAAAATTTACATCCAAGCACATTATGTTTTTCCTCACATAAAATGTACAAAGAATATCGAAAGCTGGTTTATTTTCATGAAACAACAATACAAATTCAGCCAAAGCACAAAAAATTATCTTACCCGTTTTTATGCCATATTAGATGAAATGATTGAGAAAATGGAATGCGCAGAATTAACAGATAGTATTTCCCATAACTTTATTGTGCAAATGATTCCACACCACCGTGCGGCAATCCAAATGTCAAAAAATGTACTGCAATATCCGATTTGCAAACCACTGCAGAAAATTGCGGAAAATATCATTATCATGCAGACAAAAAGCATCGATAATATGTGTGATGTACTTGACCAATGCAGTATGTATACCAGCACAAATCAGGACCTTTGTCTGTATGAACACCAATTCCGCTATATTACGCAGACTATGTTCACAGATATGGATACTGCCTGTTCGACTAATAATATCAGTGCCAACTTCATGCAGGAAATGATTCCTCACCATATGGGTGCTGTCCGAATGTCAAAAAATGCACTTCGATATGATATCTGTCCTGAACTGTATCCAATATTACAGGCAATTATCTCCTCTCAAGAAAAAGGAATTCAGGAAATGCGCTGTCTTTTACAATAATTATTTTTTTACCTTACACTTTTTTACAGAACTCCATTTCCCGTACTTTTTCGTACCATGAACGAGCTTATATGCCCGAACCTTAACGTAATAAGTCTTTTTCTTCTTCAGTTTTTTTAGATTTACCGTTAAACGTTTCGTCGTTTTGTTTTTACTATTCTTAAATTTTTTATTCGTGGCATATCGAATCTGATATCCGGAAGCCTTTTTTACTTTCTTTAACTTACATTGAATCGTTTTTGTTTTTTTATTCTTCAACGTCTTGATTTTTGCTTTTCCCGGTGCTGCTGCACCGGAAGCCGGAGTGGCTCCTGTATTTGATGTCGAATCATCCACAGAAGTATTCGTTGGCACCCCAGTTGAATTATTTGATGGACTTGCTGACGGGCTCATTACAGGATTCGGGTTCTCTGGTGGAATTAATGCCGGCTCATCCGATGGTTCCTCTGTTGGATTCTCCAACGGGTCTACTGTCGGTGTCGGCGTTGGCGTCGGTACATCATCCGGTCCCGGTGTTTCCCCTTCCCAAATTTGATCAGCACCATTTTGTGTATAAACCCAAACATTGTTTTCATAAGTCATTTCTGTTACAATATCGTTTTTCTTTGGAAAATAATCCTCATAATCATTCCCCATAGAATTTAGAATATAATCATAATTCTTGATGTTTTCTGTATTCATTACATGTTCATTTTCCTGAGGGTAACTATCTGGTGTAAACAAGAAATATTTATGATTCACATAATTCTCCGGTTTCTTAGAAAAATTACTAAATACAGGGTCATCATAGGTCGTATCAATGTAATACCATTTATTCTTTACCTGCACGGCATTCCATGCATGTTCGTCACTGCAGACCTGCAGGGATAAAATACCTAAATCCATTGCTGCCTGATTCATAATTGCCGCATAGGACTGGCATACACCTTCTCCATTTAAAGCAATTCCAAGAGGTGTATGATTGATTGCCTTATTTACTCTGTCATTTGGTGCATACTCTCCCATTGTCACGATTTTATCATGAATATACAACAGCTTCTCTGCCGTCGTCATAGTTTTATTATTAGACGGAACTTCCTCCAACTGCTTGAGCACTTCTTTATAGGATGCAATCTGTTCTGCTATCTCTTCCTCATTCAGAGGACTGAAAACAAACAACTGTGAAATGTAAAAATTATTCGTTTCTGTCCCACTGTACAAACACATCATCTGAGTATATAATGCAGACAAATTCGGATATTCTCCGATTGCCTTATAAATATATTGTAATATCATTTGATTCGTTTTGGAATTATATCGATACCGATAATCACTCAAGGAAAATACCACAACAGATTTTAACCCAAGTTCTTCAAAATAAGTCATTTCCTCTTCTGAAAAGCTCATACTATCTCCAATGATTGGAGCATACAACTGAGACAATTCAGATATTGACATAATTTCGGCAGCCGCCCCTTTTTTCCTTTCCAAAAAGTTCTGCATCTGACTGTTCAGCACTGCTCCTATGCTGTCATCTACTTCACGAAGTGCAGATGACAGAGATTTTTTCTGTATACCGGTCAAGGTTTCCGGACTATAAACAGAGGTAATCGAACCCAATACGGTATCCTTCTGGTCTTGCTTCTGTTCCGCTCTGCTTGCAATTCCACCTGACAGAATAATATTAATAACAAATACAAAAATAAGAAAAATAGATACTTGTCTTTTCACTTTGTCCTCCTATTGTTATGAATATACAAATAGTATAACACAGTCCTATGTCAAAATAACAGTGCTTTCTTTTTTAATTTTTCCTTGACATATGTATTTACCTTTCCTATAATGAAACCATAGTATAAATCTTTACTGATTTAACAAAATGATATTATGAAAAGGCGAAGATAAGAATAAGTAGTAAGAAAATGGAACCTACAGAGAGTTGCCGGCAGCTGAGAGGCGCAAGGGAAAATTTCTTATGAATACCTCTTTGAGCTGCACACTGAACACGGTCTTTGTTAGTAGGATGTGACGTAAGCAGACGTTATACTGCAACGCTATGTAGTAGCGGATGAGGCAGGCAATGTGAGTTGTCTGTGAAATAAGGTGGTAACACGGAGCACGATACTTCGTCCTTAAAGGACAGTATGGTGTTTTTATTTTTGCAACTTTTCAGAAAGGAAAATTATTATGACAGTATATGATGAATTAGTTGCCAGAGGCTTAATTGCACAGGTAACCGATGAAGAAGAAATTAAGGAACTAATTAATACCGGAAAGGCTACTTTCTATATTGGCTTTGATCCAACAGCCGACAGTCTTCATGTCGGACATTTTATGGCTCTCTGTCTGATGAAACGCCTGCAGATGGCCGGAAACAAACCAATTGCTCTAATTGGCGGTGGTACTGCAATGATCGGTGATCCATCGGGACGTTCTGATATGCGTCAGATGATGACACAGGAAACGATTCAGCACAATTGTGATTGTTTCAAAGAGCAGATGAGTAAATTTATTGACTTTTCGGAAGGAAAAGCACTTATGGTAAACAATGCGGACTGGCTCTTAGGATTAAACTATGTTGAACTTCTCCGTGATGTGGGGGCTCACTTTAGCGTAAACCGCATGCTTACCGCAGAATGTTACAAGCAGCGTATGGAAAAGGGACTCAGCTTCTTAGAGTTCAATTACATGATTATGCAGAGTTATGACTTTATGGCCTTATACGAAAAATATGGCTGTAACCTCCAATTTGGTGGTGATGATCAGTGGAGCAATATGCTTGGCGGTACGGAATTAATTCGTAGAAAGCTGGGTAAAGACGCCTACGCTATGACCATTAATCTTCTTCTGAACTCAGAAGGTAAGAAAATGGGTAAAACACAGAAGGGTGCTGTATGGCTGGATCCAAATAAAACATCTCCTTTTGAATTCTACCAATATTGGAGAAATGTTGATGATGCTGATGTGATTAAATGTATCAAAATGCTCACTTTCCTTCCTTTGGTTGAAATTGAAAAAATGGAGAGCTGGGAAGGCGGCGAACTGAACAGAGCAAAAGAAATTCTTGCATTTGAACTAACAAAATTAGTTCATGGAGAGGAAGAAGCCAAAAAAGCTCAGGAGTCGGCAAGAGCACTTTTCTCCAGCGGAAATGCTGCTAATATGCCAAGCTATACGTTGACGGAAGAAGATATTGTGGATGGAAAAGTGGATATTCTTACCCTTCTCCACTCCTCGGGACTGGTACCTTCTAAATCGGAAGCACGCCGTGCCGTTCAGCAGGGCGGTGTCAGCATTGATGGTGAAAAAGTAACCGATATCAAACAGACCTATGCGGTTGATGAAATCGGAGACGGTATTGTATTGAAAAAAGGAAAGAAGAACTTCAGAAAAATTTTAAAATAAAAGACAAAGAGCAGTTTTTCATTCTATAGGAAAAACTGCTCTTTGTCTATCTTTATCTCCGATAATAGATTCCTCTGTCTATCTTTCTGTGTCTGCGGTTATTTTTCTTATATCGGTTCCTTCTTGCCCGCTGCTCCCGTTCGGAACGCATTCGCTGTATAAAATAGAAAACAGCCACTCCGACAACCAGAACTAATATTACAATAATAGCAAATTTCTTCCAAGGAAAAGGTTCCTTGTTAGCTTCTTCTACCGCATCGTCAAACCACTCCGACATATCAATACTATCATTCAAAGTAGTTGTTCCTTTACTTTGATAGTAAATATTAGAACCACCTACTTCCTGATTCTGATAAATAAAACGGATTTTTCCGATTACCTTTCTTCCATCTGTTCCCTGAACCGGATTATCATAAAAATCAATTTTTTTCTCTGCCTGATCTAATGTTACACCCTTTGGCAGTAATACTCCTGCATCATCATCAATTGCTAAAGAACTCGTGGAAGCCTTGTAAAAGGGACTGAATCTTGTAAATAAATATTGACTGTTAATTTCCTTTGTTGCCTCATCCTGAATATTATAACGACTATAATTTTCAAAACAATAGTTTAATAATTTTGTTGTATCGGTATATTCATTTGGCTCTGTCCAAGGTGGGTTCGGAGCTTTCATAATTACCGATACTAACGTCATTCCATTTTTCTTTGCATATGTTACAAGTGTATAACGGCATTTATTCGTATAACCGGTTTTCCCTCCCACACAATATTCATATACATACTGAGGATAATTTCCTGCAAGAAGCATTCCATGATGATTATGGCAGGGATGTCCTGTTTTACTTTTATTCGTTTTTGGAATATTATAACGTTTTGTCCCTGTTATTTTTGCGAATTCCGGATTTCTATATGCCGCTCTTGCAATTAAAGCCATATCATGAGCTGTCGTATAGTGGTCTTTCTGCCACAGACCATTTGTATTGGCAAAATGAGTTCCCGTACAACCAAGCTCCTTTGCCCTCTGGTTCATCATTTTTACATAATTTTCGGTACTTCCCGCAATATGCTCTGCTACACCGTTACATACCTCATTGGCCGACATCAAAAGAATACCATACAGACATTGCTCCATCGTAAGCTTTTCTCCTGCTACTAAATTAATATTAGAAGCACCGGATTCCAATATCAGAGCTTTCTGAGAAAAAGTCACCACTTCATCCATAGAAGAATTTTCCAATGCCAGCATTGCTGTCATTATCTTTGTAATACTGGCCGGATATTCTTTTTTATCGATATTTTTTTCATATAAAATTGTTCCTGACTGTACATCCATAACAATACCGGAATCCGCAGATATATTTGGTTTCTTTTTTGCATCGGAAACTGTCGCCTGAGCCATCGGTAAAATAAGGCTCAGTGCCACAGCAGCAATTGCAATGATACTGAATTTTCTCTTCATAGTTTCCTCCAAACAATTGATACTTCTATCATACACGATTTTCTCCAATTTTCCAATATCCTATTTCTTTTTCTTTTATTCTGTGGTAAATTATTTACTATAATTAAATTTTAACAAACTAAAATGTGAAAAATATGTCTAAATACTCAGATTTTCACTTTTAAATGGAGGATATCATGCGTTTACGTAATATTAAAGGTTCCAAAGAATATATTGATGCCAGCCCTTTTGTAATTCACAGCCCTGAAGATTATAAGGGAAAATGGAACTCATTCTTTAAGAATAATAATCCGATTCACGTCGAAATCGGTATGGGAAAAGGTCAGTTTATTCATGCACTTGCCGAGCAGAATCCTGATATAAATTATATCGGAATTGAAATGTATTCGAGTGTTCTGTATCGTGCCTTACAGCGCCGTGCTAAAACAGATTTAAAAAATTTATTTTTCTTGCGGTTCGATGCCCGATATTTATGCAATATTTTTGAACAATATGAATTAAATCGGATTTATCTTAACTTTTCAGATCCTTGGCCTAAAGACCGTCATGCCAAGCGCCGTCTGACCAGTCCGAACTTCCTGTCTATTTATCATCACATTTTAGAACCGGAAGGTTATATTCAGTTCAAGACGGATAACCGTCCATTATTTGACTTTTCTGTCGAAGCTGTTCAGGATTCTGAACTTTGGAAAATTAATGAAATTACCTATGACCTGCATCACAGTGAATTTTTAGAGGGAAACATTATGACGGAATATGAAGACCGTTTTGTGGCAGAAGGTAAGCCAATTTGCCGGTTTGTCATTTCCCGTTCTGTTATCTAAATGTATTTTTATTCACAAAAACCCTCACTTTCCATATAATAAAAGGGAAGGAGGGTTTTTCATGTCACGTTCTCTGCAGCACAAAATATCCAGATGTTTAAATAACTGCCGATTTTCAAAAAAATTAAATCATTTAATGCACTGTCTTCTTGAAGTAGAAAAATTACTTGGGATTCGATAATCTGATTCCTTTCTTTTCCAGTTTCTTATCAAGGATTAAATTCAATAAGTAAGTTAATACAGCCACCGTAGGCACACCTAAAAACATTCCAAGTGCCCCGAAATAAGCACCTCCGGCTGTAACACCAAAAATAACCCAAAGCGGTTTAATTCCTGTCAGATCTCCTAAAATTTTAGGTCCCAGATATAATCCGTCAAACTGCTGCAAAACTAAAATCATGATTGCAAATATTAAAGATAATTTCGGATCAATAAAAAGATACATTAATACACCAGGTATTGCTCCGATAATTGGTCCAAAATATGGAATCATATTTGTAATTCCAACAATCAGGCTCATCAACAAGGCATATGGCAAATGCAGTACATTCATAATAATAAAACAGAGAATTCCAATAATCAGGGAGTCAATCATTTTACCAAATAGAAATCCATTAAAAATATGATTGCACTGACGAAGTGTATTCCAAACATCATCGCCCTTTTCTTTTGGACTAATGGCATACACAATACGACGGCATGCATTTGTCAATGATTTTCCATCGATGACCATATAAATTGAAATCACGAGTCCCATAAAAATATTATAAATAACACCTAAAAAGGAAGAAGACAATCGATACACATAAGGTACAATCGTAGAACTGTTTTTCATTAAATTATCTAATAAATTATTCTTTATATATTCCATAAAATCACCAAGATTGATTAATGGAATCATCTCATTAAATTCATCAACATGAGTAGTAACGTAATTATAACCGTTTTTTACTGCCAAGCTCATATCTGCCGTACTTTCCTTTAATTGAGGATAAATATAAACAATAATAACGGTAATTGCCCCTACTACAATCAAATAAGAAATAACAACACTAATGATTGTTTTTACCTTCATCGCTGAACCGCTCTTAATTTTGTCCAATATCTTTTCAAACGAACGGACCATCGGCTTAATCAAATAGGAAATAAAAAAAGCAACAATAAATGGTGCAATAACAGATATAAAGTTTCCGATGATCTTTAACGTATTTGACCAATTTGTAATTGCAAAAATAACAATGGTAATTACCGCTACCAAAAAGATGATGCGTCCTGTGTTGGAACACAAATTTTTTAAATTTTCTAAAACCTTGTTTCTTTTTTCTTCCATATTTCTTCCATCCTTTTCCTTTTACGCATTTCTTTTAAATAATTTATTTCTCATTTTTTTCTATTTTGTGCTTGCATTTTTCACAAAACTATTATATAATATTTCTTGCGTGAAAAACATAAGCGCCATTAGCTCAGTTGGTAGAGCACCTGACTCTTAATCAGGGTGTCTGGGGTTCGAGCCCCCAATGGCGTACTCCCGAGTCCTTGTTTGGCAGACCTGCAACTGCTGGGTGAGGGCTTTTTTTTATGTCCTTTCCTCTTTTTTCGGGAGCAAGAAACCGCACAGAACTTTCGTTCCATCGCGATTTCCTGATTGCGTCATACTTTTATGACGCATTTTTTGCCATTTCCAATGACTGGCTTTCTTCCTCTGATAATGTAACAAATACTTCGCCGGCTCTTACCTCTTTGATATAAGTATAGCAGCCTTCTGTATTACTGTGCATCGAATTTAAAATGAATCCATCGTTCTGCTTTGTAAGAAGAGTTAAAACAAAACTTAAAGTTCCACCAATTTCTTTAAAAGCATCATATTTAACAACACCGATTTTTTGATATGCTTTTAATAAGTCCAAATCTATACCATTTAATCTCACATCTACTTCCTTTAGCTTTTCATTAATATAATCCATATTTTCAAATTTCTTCTGAAAAGCTTCTTCTAGGCTTCTGCCATCAGAATCACTCATAAATGATTCATATCTTCTCTTCAAACTGCTGCATTTTGCTAATAACACAATGCACATGATAAACATAATAAAAATAAGTGCGAGACAAATTAATACAAATAAATCAATTTCTAATCCAAAATCTTCAAACTTAAACATTACTTTTCCTCCTTTTGAACATATGTTCTTATTTAAAATACGCCAGTATTTTTTCTAATTCTTCCGGTGAATAATATTCAATTTCAATTTTTCCTTTCTGCTCTGTCTTTCGATTAATCCTTACCTTTGTCCCAATTTTCTGCTTTAATTGTTCTTCGATATCCCGGTACACAAAATCATTTTTTAATTCCTTTTTTGATACTTTTTTTGAAGGATTTATAATCGACTTTACCAATTTTTCTGTTTCCCGTACACTTAATTTTTCATCGAAAATTTTGGTCGCAACCGAATACTGCTGTTCACGATCAGATAGGGAAAGTAGTGCTCTTGCATGGCCACTGGATATATTCTCATTCACAAGCATATCCAATACTCTGTCATCCAGCTTTAAAAGACGAAGAGAATTTGTAATTGTTGTTCTACTCTTTGAAACCTTTTCCGCTACCTCATCCTGTTTCAGATTATATTCCTTAATTAATCCTTGATATGCTCTTGCTTCTTCTACCGGATTCAGATCCTCCCGCTGAATATTTTCAATCAGAGCAACCTCCATAATTTCTTGAGGAGAATAGTCTTTAATTACTACTGGTACTTCCTTTAATCCTGCCATCTTGGCTGCACGCCATCTTCTTTCACCGGCAATAATTTCATAATAGTCTTCCTTCTTACTAACTACCAAAGGTTGAACAATACCATGAAGCTTGATTGATTCACTCAATTCTAAGAGAGAGTCTTCATTAAAAGTTTTACGAGGTTGTTCCCTATTAGGTTCAACTTCATTAATTTTTAAAATTGTTTCACCTGTTTTGTTTATTTTTACATTTTCATTAAATTCTTTTGTACCTGTCGACTTTGGTGGAATCATGGAATCCAATCCTTTTCCAAGTCCCATTTTTTTTGCTGCCATCTATTTATTACTCCTTTCGATAACTTCTTCTGCCAAAGCTATATATGCCCTTGCACCAGTTGAACGGTTATCATATTTCGTAATTGGTAAACCATGACTAGGAGCTTCTGCCAAACGTACTCCTCTGGGAATAATCGTATTATAAATTGTCTGGTTCAAATTATTTCTAACATTTTCAATGACCTGCATCGAAAGATTTGTTCTTCCGTCATACATAGTAAATACAACTCCATTGATACAGAGTTTTGGATTCAATCGGTCTTTTACTAAGTTAATCGTATATATTAATTGGCTTAATCCCTCTAACGCATAATATTCACACTGTATTGGTACAAGAACAGAATCTGCTGTTGTCATAGAATTAATTGTTAACGCATTCAAAGATGGTGGACAATCTATAATAATAAAATCATACCGATTTTCAATTTCATTAATTAAATCTCTTAGAATATAATTTCGGTTTTCCATATCCATCGTTTCAATTTCAATTCCAGCCAAATTTACATTTGCTGCTAAAACATCCAAATTTTCAAATACATCCTTTTGGACACATTCATCAAAAGTATTATCACCAATCATTAACTGATAAATTGTCGTTTCCAATTCGTCTTTATCAATTCCTAATCCACTTGATGTATTTCCCTGTGGATCCATATCAATAACAAGAACTTTTTTTCCTTTTTCTGCTAAAGCTGCCGCGAGATTAATTGTTGTCGTTGTTTTACCGACTCCACCCTTTTGGTTAGCAATTGCCATAATTTCGCCCATTATGTTTCCTCCATTCTTAAAGTATTTACTTCTTTTATTCGAATAAATACTTATATATTTATTGACCTTTTGACCCTGACATCATATATTTAAAATTATACCATATATTATTTTGCAATACTACCAGTATTTACAATTTCTTACTATAATGTTTCACGTGAAACATATTTTTATAATGGTTTCTTTTTTGGTTTACCTGCACGTCTTGGATACTTTTCATTTGTAATTGAATTGTTTTTTATAAATAATAAAATTCTTTCATCTTCTATTTCATGCAAATTATATTTTTCCGTTCGTTCTAATTCACACGATAACTCAGAAAAAGCATGTTCCGAACTTTTTATCTCTTCCTTATATTTTTTGCTTTTGTAAGAAACAAAATAACCTTTTTCTTTTACAAAAGGAATACAATATTCCAATAATAAAGGTAATTCAGCAACTGCACGAGAAACAACAAAATCAAATTGATTGCGGAACTCTTCTTTTTTTCCTAAATCTTCGGCACGGCCATGATACAATTTTACATTTTTCAGTTTTAATTCCGCAACTACTACTGAAAGAAAATCTATTCTTTTTTGAAGAGAATCTACTAAAGTAAATTGTTTATTTGGAGAAAGTATTGCCAATACAATACCCGGAAAACCTGCACCTGTTCCCATATCTAAAATTGAGGTTCTGTTCTCTTCTCTATAAATAATACTTTTTACAATAAGAGCAGAATCAATAAAATGTTTCCAAATTACTTTATCATATTCGGTAATTGCTGTTAAATTCATTTTGCTATTCCATTCAATAAGTAACTGATAATATTTTTTTAACTGATTTTCTTGCTCATCTGAAATTATAATTTCATTTTGTTTAAAAACCTTTTGAATCATGATTCAATAAACCTCCATTTAAAATTACCTGTATATGAGTTATTTTATTTTCTATTTCAAATATATCTAATGTTTCACGTGAAACATTAGATATATTTTGATTTTCTATTTTCGATGATACTGTTCCAAATATACAAGTAATACAGAAATATCAGATGGTGAAACACCACTTATACGAGCAGCCTGTCCTACAGAATCAGGTTTTATATCCGTCAGTTTTTGAATTGCTTCCAAACGAAGACTTCCTATCTTTGAATAATCAATTTCACTTGGTATTTTTCTGCGTTCAAGTTTATGAAATTGTTCCACCTGTTTCAGTTGTCTACTAATATATCCCTCATATTTTAAATTAATATTTACTTCCTCTTTTACTTCCTCTGAAAGTTCTGGACGTTTCTGATCAATTGGTTTCAAACATTCATAAGTAAGTTCTGGTCTTTTTACTAACTCTGCTAAAGAAATTCCACTATTCAAAGGGGTACTATCATACTCCTTCAATAATGACTGCACCTCTTCACTATTTCCAACAAAAGTTTTTTTCACACGTTCTATCTCTTCTTGAATCTGTCTCTGTTTTTCAAGATAATGTTGATATCTATCTTCTGAAATCAATCCGACTTCATACCCCAGCTTTGTTAATCGTTCATCTGCATTATCTTGTCGTAATAAAAGACGGTATTCTGCACGGGAAGTCATCATACGATATGGTTCATTTGTACCTTTTGTTACAAGGTCATCAATCAATACACCTACATATCCTTGAGAACGATCAATAATAATTGGCTCTTTTTTCTGTAATTTTCTTGCTGCATTTATACCAGCAATTAATCCCTGTGCAGCTGCTTCTTCATATCCAGAACTTCCATTTGCTTGTCCGGCACTATAAAGACCTTTTACTTTTTTTAATTCCAAAGTTGGAAGCAATTCAAGAGAATTGATACAATCATATTCAATAGCATAAGCATTTCTTACAATCTTAGCTTTTTCTAATCCCGGTACACTATGATACATATCTTGTTGAACATCTTCAGGAAGAGAACTGGACATACCGCCAACATACATTTCATTCGTATAATTTCCCTCTGGTTCAATAAAGACCTGATGTCTGTTCTTATCAGAAAATCGTACTACCTTGTCTTCAATTGATGGACAGTAACGAGGACCGGTTCCTTTAATATAACCAGAATAAAGTGGAGAACGGTCCAAATTATTTTTTATAATTTCATGTGTCTTTTCATTCGTGTAAGTAAGCCAGCACAATACCTGTTCTCTATCCAAATCTTCTGAAGTATTTGTAAAAGAAAATGGAACAATTTTTTCATCACCATACTGTGGTTCCATTTTTGAATAATCAATTGTACTTCCATCAATACGAGCAGGTGTACCGGTCTTGAACCGACGAATTTCAATTCCCAATTTTTCTAAAGAATCTGTTAAATGAGTAGCAGATTGTAGACCATTGGGACCGGTATAAGCAGAAATATTTCCTGTTATACATCTTGCATTTAGATAAGTTCCTGTACAAAGAATACAAACCTTACATGGATAAATAGTACCCGTAAAAGTTTTCACTCCTTTTAAAACTCCGTCTCCAGAAATAATTTCTGTCACCTCTCCCTGACGAATTGTAAGATTTTCTGTTGACTCCAAAACTTCTCTCATAGATTGGCTATATTCTTTTTTATCTGCCTGTGCACGAAGAGAATGGACAGCAGGGCCTTTTGATTTATTTAACATCTTTGACTGTATAAAAGTACGATCAATATTTTTTCCCATCTCTCCACCTAAAGCATCAATCTCCCGGACAAGGTGCCCCTTTGAAGTACCACCCACATTAGGATTACATGGCATTAACGCAATGCTGTCAATACTGACAGTAAACATAATTGTCTTAATATTTAATCTGGCGAGTGCAAGTGCTGCTTCACATCCTGCATGACCTGCTCCCACGACTACGGCATCATATTTCTCTGACATCATGATTTACCCCCTCATTTTCCCATGCAAAAATCTTTAAATATTTTATCGGCTATATCATCTTCCAATGTTTCTCCAATAATTTTTCCCAATGCCTCGTAAGCACCCATCAAATCAATGGAATAAAAATCCTCCGGCATCCCATCCTCAATTGAGTGAGACAGATTTGTCAGACTTTCCATCGTTTCTATCAAAGCCTGTTTTTGCCGTACATTTGTTATATAGATTTCATCATTATAAGAAACAGAATCTGTTAAAAATAATTGATTCAGATACTCTTCTAATTCTCTCAAACCATCACCTGTTTTCGCTGAAAAAGGAAGAACTCTTTTATTCTCACTATAAGGAATTTCTTCTCGATTAATTTGAGACGTTAAATCTTTTTTATTTAACAGAATAACACCTTGTCTGTCTTTTATCTCTTCTAATACTATTCTATCTTCATCTGTCAATGCTTCACTGGCGTCTATAATACAAATAATAAAATCGGCATCTTCTATTGTCTTTCTTGCCTTTTCAACACCAATTTTTTCCACCTTATCATCAGTATCATGTATACCAGCTGTATCAATCAGGTGAATTAAGGTAGAACCGATTCTCATCTCTTCTTCCAAAGTATCTCTTGTTGTGCCGGCAATTTCTGTAACAATTGCCCGCTCCTCGCGGAGAATACAATTTAAAAAAGAAGATTTTCCTACATTTGGTTTACCTACAATCGCAGTATAAATTCCCTCTTTTATAATACGGCCATTTTGACTGTTATCTAAAAGATGTTGTACTTCACCAAGTAAAAAAACTGTATGCGCTTTCACTGTTTCTGAAAAATTGCCAAGAGTAATATGTTCCGGATCATCCAATGCTGCTTCCAAAAAAGCAATATCATTCAATATCATTTCCCTCAATGTTTCAATTTTCTTTTTAATTTGTCCGCGAAGCTGACTCATTGAATTATGCAGAGCAATCTTACTGCCGGATTGAATAACATCCATAACAGATTCTGCCTGTGATAAATCAATTCTGCCATTTAAAAAAGCACGTTTTGTAAATTCACCCGGCTCTGCAATTCGTATTCCCTGATGAACCAATAATTCCAAAATATTCTGACATATAAAAGAACCACCATGACATTGAATTTCTACAACATCTTCCATTGTATAGCTTCGGGGAGCTTTCATTATCAGAACAAGAACTTCATCTATTATACTTTTTTCTTCATCACAAATAAAACCATAATGAATGGAATGACTTTTGCATTCACACAAATTAATCGGCTCATGATTTTCATGAAAAAATATTTTACTTACAAACTCTAATGCTTGATTTCCACTAATCCGTATTACACTAATGCTTCCATTTTTTGAAGAAGTCGCAATAGCAGCAATCGTATCTTGATAACACATGATATTCCTTCCTTATCAGATAAAAAAGGCTGAATCAACCAATGAAGATTCAGCCTTTCACACTAATCTTTTTTAATCCTCTTTTTCTGCATATGTTCTTCTATGTTCTCTGGAATAATTATTATTTCTCCGATAATTATTATTTCTGCGAGGCAATTCTGAAGCATATTCTTTATTAAGAGTTACTACAACCTTACGATGTGGTTCTTCTCCTTCACTGTGAGTATCCACATATTTATCCCCTTGCAATGCAGCATGGATAATTCTTCTTTCATATGGATTCATAGGCTCTAAAAATGCAGGTCGTCTTGTTTTCTTTACTTTACTTGCCACATTTCTTGCAAGATTTTCAATTGTCTCTTTACGCCGCTGACGATAATTTTCGGTATCTATTTTAATTTTAATATGTTTCTCTGATTTTCGATTTACAGCAAGAGAAGCTAAATATTGAAGTGAATCCAATGTCTGACCTCTCTTACCTATCAGCATACCCATTTCATCACCAGACAACTCAATATGAATTACATTCTCTTCTTCATTATAATCCAGATCGATTTTAACAATCAAATTCATCGTTTCAAAAATTTTCGCTAAGAAGTTCCGAACAACATCCGTCACTTCTTCTTTTTTACGAACACGAATTCTTGCTGGCTTGCTAAATAATCCCAAAATTCCGCTTTTTTCTTCTTCAATTACTTCATATTCAATTTGGTCACTTGTTGTTTCCATTTGAATCAGAGCATTTGTCAAAGCTTCATCTGCTGTTTTTGCAGAAAACTCTTTCCATTCTTCCATTTTTACTTTCCTCCATTTTTATCTTTACCAGAAAGCATATTTGCATATCCGGCTATACTTCCCGCCTTAAAATCCCGATTGACTTTTACATTGGATGATTCTGAATTTTTATCATCTGCCTTATTCTGATAAGAAGTAGCGGTCTTAATAGAAGCAGTACGTGTTTTTGCATATTCTTCCATCTGACGATTCATTGCTTCTCTCTTTTTACTTTTCTTTGCAGCCTTTTCTTTATTTCTCTCAATTAATTCATCCATTGAAATCTGATCAATTTTCTTATTTACAATAATTGCTTGAATAATACGGAATAAACTACCGGTAATCCAGTACAGTCCGATACCCATATTCAAACTCAAACAAAAAAATCCTGACATCAGTGGCATAAAATAATTCATCATCTTCATCGACTGCTGCATCTGATTCTGATCTGAATTACTATTATCATTACTGCTCTGAATAACCTTTGTATTGATAAACTGCAATACCACTGCCAAAATCGGAACTAAAAAAGCCAACCATCCATATGGATGATTTGGGTCTTTAAAAAATGCCATTGGCGAAACTTTCATATCTAATCCAAGAAAATTAGCAGCAGAAGGACTATTCAGAGCCTCTACATAATTTCCCATAGAATAAATGACCCGATACAGACAAATCATAATCGGAAAAGATATCAATAAAGGCAGGCATCCGCCAAACGGACTGATTCCATATTTTGCATATAGAGCCTGTGTTTCTTCATTCATCTTCATTTGAGATGCCTGATCACGCTTATTTTTATATTTCTTCTGTATTTCCTGTAGTTCTGGATTAATCCTACTCATCAAACGAGTCGATTTCTGTTGTTTGGCATTGAGAGGATACATTAATAAATAAACAATTACGGTAAATAAAATAACACAAAGACCAATATTGTGAATTCCAAATACATGAAAAATCGCCCAGTCAATTCCAAATAAAATTTTACCAAAAATCCAATACAACCAATTAAACAAATCAAATCCTCCTGTTACGGCACAGGATCATAACCTCCCTTATGAAAAGGATGGCATCTTAAAATTCTTTTAACAGCCAAAAAACCACCTTTACCTGCACCATACTTTTTTATTGCCTGAACAGCATATTCAGAACAACATGGGGTATAGATACAGGTCGGTGTTCTTTTTAATGGTGATATATACTTTTGATATATGTGCAACACTGCCAAAAATATTCGTTTCATAACAAATCACATCACTTCATAATTCCATGTAATTTTAACAAATGAATAACTGCGCCGTTTACATCTTCAAAATTTTTTTCTTTTACATCTTTTCTGGCAACAATAATAATATGATTACCTTTTTTCACCAATGCGTCATTCTTACGAACGGATTCTCTTAATAATCTGGTAATGCGATGACGCACAACACTATTACCGACTTTCTTACTGACAGAAAATCCATAACGATTGGGACCACTCTCCCCTGTTTTCACATACATTACCAAATACTTATTTGCTTTCGATTTACCTGTTCTGTAAACCTCTTGAAATTTGGGATTCTTCCCTAATTTTTCAAACACTTTTTTCCCTCACAAAAGGAGAAGAAAATTATGCAGAAATTTTCTTTCTTCCCTTTGCTCTTCTTCTTGCAAGTACCTTTCTTCCGTTTGCGGTACTCATTCTTTTACGAAATCCATGAACTTTAGCTCTCGTTCTCTTTTTAGGCTGAAATGTCATTTTCATATCCGATACACCTCCTTCTCAAATAGAATAACAAAATCCGTATCATGCCTAATTATATTATCAATTTTTATAATAGTCAAGCGAATCTTTGTGAATATCAACAATTTTCCTACAAAATATGAGAATTCAAATTGATTTTGCTTTTATTTTGTAGTACAATAAAAATGAATGTTTTTACCCATATTCAATTTTTTTAGAGATAGGTAGGAAATTTGCATGGAAAATCAAATTAGAGACAAATGGAGCGAAATAATTACATATTTGAGGGATGAATTTGATATCAACAGAGTTCTTTTTCGTACATGGATTGAACCGCTTGAAGTTATTTCCTGTAAAAATAACAATTTATTAATTGCAATTGATAAATCAAAACAAGGAGATATCTTGACTCTAATTGAAAAAAAATACAAGATTCCCTTTGAAGTAGCAATTGAAGTAACAACAGGTATACAAGTAAAAGCTTCTTTTACCTATTCAGAGAATAAAGATGAAAAAAGAGTTTCTTCCTATAATAATACAAATTTATTAGAAGAAAAATATCCATTTTTAAAAAATGGTCATTCCTTTGATAATTTTGTCGTAAGCGGAAGTAATAACATTGCCTATGCCGCTGCTGTTGCTGTGGCAGAAAATCCAAATGGTCAAGTATATAATCCACTATTTTTATACAGTGGTCCCGGAATGGGAAAAACACATTTAATGCATTCCATTGCCAGATATATCATTGAAAACCATCCTGATTACAATGTTAGTTATACTACCAGTGAAGATTTCATGAATGATGTTGTAGATGCAATACGAACAAATAAGAAAAAAGGGGATATTGCAGCAACTGCACATCTTCGGAAAAAATACAGGAATGTGGACATTTTGTTAATTGATGATATTCAATTTATAATAGGAAAGGACAGCACGCAAATTGAATTTTTCAATACGTTTGAATCTCTTTATCAATCTGGAAAACAGCTCGTCATTTCCAGTGACCGTCCGCCAAGTCAGATGGATGAGCTGGATATGAGATATCGCTCCCGGTTCAATTCCGGTATGACAATTGATATCCAGCCACCTGACTTTGAAACCAGTATGGCAATTCTTCGCAACAAGCAGGAAGAATCTGACGTCAAGCTGGATGATGAAATATTAGATTATATTGCAACAAACATTAAATCCAATATTCGTGATCTGGAAGGTGCTTATAATAAAATTCTCCTTTTTTCGAAATTCAATAATCCAAATAAAAAAATCACCCTGCCGGAAGCGGAACAGGCATTAAAGGATTTTATCTCCCCGAACGAGAGAATGATTATAACCGCAGATTACATAATAGAAATAGTTTCCGACCATTTTAATCTGGACAAAGATGCTTTGCTGTCAGAAAAGAAAACAAGAAACCTTACATTGCCGAGACAAATTTGTATGTATCTTTGCAGTTCCTTAACAAACCTTACACAAACGGAAATTGCTGCAAAGCTTAAAAGAAATAATCATACAACAGTTATCCACGGTATCAACAAAATCAACGAACAGCTTTCTGTTGATAATGAACTGCAAGAAACGATAGCTATATTAAAGAAAAAATTAAATCCTTAATAACCTGTGGACAACCTTACGATATGAAGTTGATAACAGTAAGATAAATGAAACGGATCCTTTTTATTCAAGTCAGATTATCCATACTCGTCCACTTGATTTTACATTTTATATTTTACAGAAAAAGTGCTTTCAAGGTGCTTAATGTAAGGGGTTCTGTAATTAACAACATTTCCACAGCCCCTATATACTACTTATTACTAACTAAATCTTATTATTTATTTTTATAAAAGACGGAAAGGAGTTACTCACATTATGAAATTTACCTGTACAAAAAATAATTTTAACAATGGAATTAACATTGCTTTAAAAGCAGTACCGGGAAAAACTACAATGCCAATTTTGGAATGTGTTGTAATTGAAGCAAAAGATGAAATGATTAAAATGACAACAAATGATATGCAGCTTGGTATTGAAACTAAAATTCCAGCTCAGATTCAGGAGGAAGGTATTATTTTGGTCAATGCCAAAATGATTTCTGAAATTGTCCGCCGCCTTCCAGATGAGGATGTGAATTTTGAGGTCGATGAAAATAATAATATTTTATTATTCTGTGGAAAGAGTAAATTTAATATTTCTGGAATTAATCATGAGGAGTTTCCGATGCTTCCACAGATTCATGTAGAAAATAAAATTGTGATATCAGAATTTACTTTAAAAGAAATGATTCGTCAAACAATTTTTTCTATTTCTGATAATGAAAGTAATAAAATTTTAACCGGTGAATTATTTGAAATAAATGGAGATGAATTTAAAATCGCCTCTCTTGATCTTGTTCGTGTATCTATTAGAAAAGTACAGTTAAAAGAAAATTATGAACATATCAAGGTTGTTATTCCGGGCAAGACCCTAAATGAAATCAGCAAAATTCTGACGGGTGGAACAGAGGATGAACTTACAATTTCTTTCTCTAGAAATCATGTATTGTTTGAGTTTGGTGATACGATGGTAATTTCCCGGTTGATTGAGGGAAATTTCTATAATATCGAGCAGATGTTAAAAAACAATTATGAAACAAAAGTAAAAGTAAATAAAAGAGAATTATACGGATGTATTGACCGTGCTACACTTCTTCTTCGTGAAGCAGAAAAGAAGCCTGTTATTTTGAATATAAAGGATAATGAAATTAAAATGGAAATGAATACAAAGATAGGTTCTATGGATGAAGAAGTAACGGCGGAAAAAGAAGGCAAGGATTTGACAATTGCATTTAATCCTAAATATATAATTGATGTGTTAAAAGTAATTGATGATGAAGAGGTTTATTTATATCTTTTCAATTCCAATGCACCTTGCTTTATAAAGAATAATGAGGAATCCTATATTTATCTGATACTCCCTGTCAATATGAACTAGTTCATATTGACTGTGAATCATGAATTAATTAATATTTACTGTCAATCATGAACTAGTTCATATTGACTGTCGACCAAGAATTTGTTTCAGATAATTGTATTCAGAAAATCAGAGGTTTGTATATGCAGGAAATAACAATTAAAGATGATTACATTAAATTAGGACAGGCATTGAAGCTGGCGGGACTGGTCAGTTCAGGTGTAGAAGCAAAAATTCTGATTCAGGATGGACTTGTTCAGGTAAATGGAGAAGTAGATGACCGACGGGGACGCAAGCTAGTGCCGGGTGATGTATTTTCTTTGGAAGGAAATGATGTAAAGGTTGTTGCCTTATGATAATTAATTCTATTGAATTGTGTAATTTTCGTAATTATAAAAGAGAAGAATTCAAATTTCATAAAGGTACAAATGTGCTTTACGGAGATAATGCCCAAGGAAAAACAAATGTGCTAGAGGCTATTTTTGTAGGAGGTACGACGAAATCTCATCGGGGAAGTAAAGATTCAGAAATGATAAGAGATGGGCAGAAAGAATGCCATATCCGATATTTTATTGAAAAAAGAAATCGTACCTTCAAAGTAGAAATACATATGAAAAAGGGCAGTTCAAAAGGAATTGCTATAGATGGACTGCCTATTAAGAGCAGTAATGAATTATTAGGATTATCGAATATCATTTTTTTTTCTCCAGAGGATCTGAGTATTATAAAAGACGGCCCAGAGGAAAGAAGAAGATTTATTGATATGGAAATGTGCCAGTTAAATAAAGCTTATCTTTTCTATCTGACACAATATAAAAAAGTATTAAAGCAAAGAAATACACTGTTAAAACAAATTCAGGAGAACCGCAGTTTAAAGGATACACTGGAAATCTGGAATATGCAGCTGGTGGAACATGGTACAAAGATTATGGAACAGAGGGAGGAATTTGTAACTTCCATACATGATCTAATGAAAAAGAAACATAAATGTCTGACCGGTGGCAGAGAAGAGATTGAAGTTTTATATAGACCGAATTGTGCGGCAAAGAATTTTGAAAATCAATTGTTTTTATCAGAAGACAGAGATATTTTTCAAGGAACAACAACTGTCGGCCCTCACAGGGATGATATGAATTTCCAAATAGAGGGAAAGGACTTGAGAAAATATGGTTCACAGGGACAAAAAAGAACGGCAGCTCTTTCTCTTAAAATGGCAGAGATTGAAATTGTAGAAAAAACAATTGGAGAAAAACCAATTCTTTTACTGGATGATGTATTGTCAGAGTTAGACCGTAGCAGACAGAATTATCTGCTCGAAAATATTAAGGGAATACAGACAATTATTACTTGTACCGGTCTAGAAGAATTTGTATCAAACGGCATAAATATTGATAGGACATTTGAAATAGTAAATGGAGGTATCCAACATGGATAAAGAAAAAAAAGTAATATACGGAGCAGACCAAATACAGATTTTGGAGGGATTGGAAGCAGTCCGTAAAAGACCGGGTATGTATATCGGAAGTACATCGGAGAAAGGTTTGCATCATCTTGTATACGAAATTGTAGACAATTCAATAGATGAAGCTTTAGCTGGCTATTGTGATGAAATAAAGGTATTTATCAATAAGGATAACTCTATAACAGTAATTGATAATGGACGTGGAATTCCGGTCGGAATTAATCATAAAGCAGGAAAACCGGCAGTAGAGGTTGTTTTTACAGTTCTTCATGCCGGTGGTAAATTTGGCGGCGGCGGTTATAAAGTATCCGGCGGCTTACACGGAGTAGGAGCTTCTGTTGTGAATGCTCTTTCGGATTGGCTGGAGGTAGAGATCTGTCAGAATGGAAAGAGGTATGAACAGCGCTATGAAAGAGGAAAAACGATGTATCCTCTAAGAGAAGCAGGGACGACAGACCGTCGTGGTACAAAAGTAACATTTCTTCCAGATGCCAGCATTTTTACAGAAACTACGGTTTATGATTTTAACATTTTAAAACAGCGTTTACGTGAAATGGCATTTCTGACGAAGGGAATTAAGATTATTCTGACTGATTTGCGTGAGGAGGAAGAAAAAACAGAAACCTATCATTATGAAGGTGGAATCAAAGAATATGTAGAATATTTAAATAAACATAAAGAACCTTTGTATGAAGATGTCATTTACTGCGAAGGACAAAAAGGTGAAATCGTAGTAGAAGTGGCATTTCAACATAATTCTGCATATAACGAGGGATGTTATAGTTTTGTAAATAATATTACAACACCCGAAGGTGGAACACATCTTGCAGGATTTAAAAATGCTCTTACAAAGACATTTAATGATTATGCCAGAACACAGAAAATATTAAAAGACAGTGATGCAAATTTAAGTGGTGAAGATATACGGGAAGGATTGACTGCTATTATCAGTGTTAAAATTCCGGAGCCACAGTTTGAAGGACAGACGAAGCAAAAATTAGGAAATTCAGAAGCGAGAGGTGCTGTAGATAGTGTAGTAAGTGAACAGCTTACCTATTTTTTAGAACAAAATCCAATTGTGGCAAAATTAATATGTGAAAAGGCACTTTTGGCACAACGTGCCCGTGATGCTGCACGGAAAGCACGGGATCTGACAAGAAGAAAAACAGCATTAGATGGAACAAGCCTGCCGGGAAAACTGGCAGATTGCAGTGATAAAAATCCTGAAAACTGCGAAATTTATATTGTTGAGGGAGACTCTGCCGGTGGTAGTGCAAAAACGGCACGTGACCGTGCAACACAGGCAATCCTTCCCCTTCGTGGTAAAATATTAAATGTAGAAAAAGCACGTCTTGATAAGATTTTAGTAAATAATGAAATAAAAGCAATGATTACAGCATTTGGAACAGGAATATCCGAAGATTTTGATATTTCCAAATTACGTTATCATAAAATTATTATTATGACAGATGCTGATGTGGATGGTGCCCATATTGCAACCCTGCTTCTGACCTTTTTATACCGGTTCATGCCGGAATTGATTAAACAGGGATATGTTTATTTAGCACAGCCTCCGCTATATAAAGTAGATAGAAATAAAAAGACATATTATGCTTATAGTGATGAGGAATTAAATGCCACACTCGAAGAGATTGGCCGTGATGGTAATAACAGTATTCAACGTTACAAAGGATTAGGAGAGATGGATGCTGAACAGTTGTGGGACACAACAATGGACCCTGAAAAGAGAATTCTATTGAGAGTAACAATGGATGAAGAAGAATCTTCTGAGATTGATGTAACTTTCAATACACTTATGGGAGACAAAGTTGAACCGCGCCGAGAATTTATTGAAGCAAATGCAAAATATGTAAGAAATCTGGACATTTAAGGAGGACATAAAAAATGGATGAAAATATCTTTGATAAAGATGAATCAGGATTTGATACGGTCAAACCTGTGGATTTGAAAAAAACAATGGAAACGTCCTATATTGATTATGCTATGTCTGTTATTGCCTCCCGAGCACTTCCAGATGTAAGAGATGGATTGAAACCGGTACAAAGACGTATTCTCTATGCAATGATAGAATTGAATAACGGTCCGGACAAGCCACATCGTAAATGTGCCCGTATCGTCGGTGATGCCATGGGAAAATATCACCCTCATGGTGACAGTTCAATTTATGGTGCATTAGTAAATATGGCACAGGAATGGTCTACCCGTTATCCTTTGGTAGACGGTCATGGAAATTTCGGTTCTGTAGATGGTGATGGTGCTGCTGCTATGCGTTATACAGAAGCAAGGCTGAGCAAAATTTCCATGGAAATGCTTTCAGATATTAATAAAGACACTGTTGATTTTATGCCAAACTTTGATGAGACAGAGAAGGAACCTACTGTACTTCCATCCCGTTTTCCAAATCTTTTGGTAAATGGAACATCTGGTATTGCTGTCGGTATGGCAACCAATATACCTCCGCACAATTTAACGGAGGTTATTAATGGTGTCATAAAAATTATTGACAATCAAGTGGAAGAGGATAGGGAAACTTCACTGGATGAAATTATGGATATTATTAAAGGGCCGGATTTTCCAACAGGAGCAACAATTCTCGGTCGTCGAGGTATTGAGGAGGCTTATCGTACCGGTCATGGTAAAATTCGTGTCCGTGCAGTGACAGATATTGAGCCGATGGCAAATGGAAAAAACCGTATTATTGTGACAGAACTTCCATTTATGGTAAATAAAGCGAGACTGATTGAAAAAATTGCAGAGTTACATAAAGAAAAAAGAATTGACGGAATTACGGAACTTCGCGATGAATCCAGCCGTGAGGGAATGCGTATCTGTATTGAACTCCGCAAAGATGTCAATGCCAATGTTATTTTGAATCAGCTTTATAAGCATACGCAGATGCAGGATACATTTGGTGTAAATATGCTGGCATTAGTAAATAATGAACCGGTTGTTATGAATCTTTTGCAGATGCTTCAATATTATTTAAGGCATCAAGAAGAAGTTGTAACCCGCCGTACTAAGTATGATTTGAATAAGGCTGAAGAACGGGCACATATTTTAAAGGGATTACTTATTGCATTAGATAACATTGATGAAGTAATTAAAATTATACGTGGTTCGGAAAGTGCTGCACTTGCAAAGGAAAAATTAATTGAGAGATTTGGTTTAGATGATGTTCAGGCACAGGCAATCATTGATATGCGTCTCCGGGCTCTTACTGGTTTGGAGCGGGAAAAACTGGAAAAAGAATATGCTGAATTACAGAAAAAAATTGCGGAATACAAGGCAATTCTTGCTGACCGGAAATTATTGTTAGGTGTCATCAAAGAAGAAATCAGCATGATCCGTGACAAATACGGTGATGAGAGAAGAACCAGTATAGGATTTGATGAATTCGATATTTCGATGGAGGATTTGATTCCGGTAGAGGATACTGTAATTGCAATGACTCATCTTGGATATATCAAGAGAATGAGCAGTGATAATTTTAAGGCACAGCATCGTGGCGGTAAAGGAATCAAAGGAATGCAGACCATTGAAGAAGACTATATCGAGGATCTATTCATGGCAACAACTCATCATTATTTGATGTTCTTTACGAATAAGGGAAGAGTGTACCGTATGAAGGCATATGAAATTCCAGAAGCAAGCCGGACTTCCCGTGGAACTGCTATTGTAAATCTGCTGCAATTAATGCCGGAAGAAAAAATATCTGCTGTCATATCTCTGAAAGAGTACAATGAAAATGAATATCTATTCATGGCAACAAAAAGTGGTATTGTAAAGAAGACAGCAATCTCAGAATATGAAAATATTCGTAAGACGGGATTGCAGGCAATTAATCTGAGAGAAGATGATGAGTTAATTGAAGTCAAAGTAACGGATAATGAAAAGGATATTTTACTTGTGACCAGACATGGACAGTGCATCCGATTTAAAGAAACGGATGTAAGACCGACTGGCCGCACTTCCATTGGAGTCCGTGGTATGAACCTCGGTTATGATGATGAAGTAGTAGCAATGCAAATGAATACACAGGGACAGAACTTACTCCTTGTATCAGAATTTGGTATGGGTAAACGTACGGATATTGATGAGTTTGCTGTACAGCACCGTGGTGGAAAGGGTGTTAAATGTTACAAAATTACAGAAAAAACAGGTAATGTAGTAGGAGCAAAAGGAGTCAAAGACGGAAAGGAAATTATGTTAATTACCAATGAAGGAATAATTATTCGTATCTGTGTAGATGACATATCCCAGCTTGGCCGTGTAACTTCTGGAGTAAAGCTGATGAACCTTGACAGTACAAAAAATGTAAAGGTAGCAAGTATAGCAAAAGTCAGGGAAGAAAACACATCAGAAGAATTCAAATCAGAAGAAGAGTCTGAAAACAATAAGGAGGCAGCAGAATAAGGGACAGCTATGAGAACAATTAATACGGATGAAATTACAAGAAATATAAAAGAGATGTGTATGCAGGTCAATATCCAACTTTCGGATGATGTAAAAAAAGCAATTCTTGATGGCAAGGAAAAAGAAGAATCTATCATCGGAAAACAGATACTCGGACAATTAGAAGAAAATATGGATATTGCATGGAAGAATAAAATTCCGATTTGCCAAGATACCGGAATGACCGTTGTATTTTTAAAAATAGGACAGGATATCCATATTGAAGGTGGATTTATCGAAGATGCTGTTAATGAGGGAATACGTCAAGGATATTGTGATGGATATTTACGGAAATCCGTAGTAGGTGATCCTTTAATAAGAGAAAATACAAAGGATAATACACCGGGGGTCATTCATTATGAAATAGTACCGGGAGATAAAATGGAGATTACCGTAGCACCAAAAGGATTTGGCAGTGAAAATATGAGTAAAATATTTATGTTAAAACCGGCAGACGGTGTCGAGGGAGTAAAAAATGCAATTATTGAATCTGTAGAAGCAGCAGGTCCGAATGCTTGTCCACCTATGGTAATCGGTGTTGGTATTGGCGGTACTTTTGAAAAGTGTGCCCTTTTGGCAAAAAAGGCATTGACTCGGGATATTAATAGTCATTCATCAATTCCCTATGTTCAACAATTGGAAGAAGAAATGCTGAAAGAAATAAATAATCTCGGTATCGGACCGGGCGGACTGGGAGGAAGAGTAACAGCAATCGGACTCAATATTGAAACTTATGCTACTCATATAGCAGGCCTTCCTGTAGCTGTCAATATTTGTTGTCATGTTAATCGTCATATTAGACGTATCCTTTAATGGAAATGAGGTAAAAGATGGATAAATATATTGAGACACCCCTGACAAAAGAAAAAGTAAAAGAGATTGAAGCCGGAGATTATGTATATCTCACGGGAACCATTTATACAG
The DNA here is from genome assembly GCA_947631505.1 of uncultured Lachnospiraceae bacterium. Classification (GTDB taxonomy): domain Bacteria; phylum Bacillota; class Clostridia; order Lachnospirales; family Lachnospiraceae; genus Eubacterium_F. The sequence continues at coordinate 30,410 of CANRLR010000028.1, forward strand.
CAAGGGATGCTGCCCATAAAAGAATGATGGAAGAAATGTCAGATGGAAAAAAATTACCATTTGATATGGAAAATCAGATAATTTATTATTTGGGGCCAACACCAAATCGTGAGGGACAGGTGATTGGTTCAGCAGGACCAACGACAAGCAGCCGTATGGATAAATATGCACCGGCACTTTTGGAACAGGGCTTGACGGGAATGATCGGGAAAGGAAAAAGAAGTAAAGATGTTATTTCCTCAATGAAAAAAAATACAGCCGTATATTTTGCAGCTGTGGGAGGTGCGGGAGCACTTCTTTCCCAGTGTATCAAAAAAAGTGAAGTAATTGCATATGACGATTTGGGAACGGAAGCTGTCCGCAAATTATATGTGGAAAATTTACCTGTTATTACAGTAATTGATTGTAAGGGAAATAACTTATATGAAACGGCAGCAGAAAAATTCCGGGTGAAAAAATAAAAGGATTGTCAGAAAAATATGATTATATTAATAAGTGGAAGTACCCATACAGGAAAAACGAATCTGTCACAAAAGCTAATGGAAAAATATCAGTATCCTTATACATCCATTGATCATATTAAAATGGGTATGATTCGGAGTGGTCAAACGGATATATCTGTAGAGAATGATGAAAAATTAACAGAATACCTTTGGCCCATTTTAAAGGAAATGATAAAAACAGCGATTGAAAATAATCAAAATATGATATTAGAGGGATGTTATATTCCATTTAATTGGAAAGAAAGCTTTGAAAAGGAATATTTGGAACAGATAAAATATCTGTGTTTGATCATGACCCCGGAATATATAGAAAACCATTTTAATGATATTAAAGTTTTTGAAAGTGTTATTGAAAATCGTGGAGATGATTGTAATTGTATAAAAGAAGAACTTATTAAAGAGAATGAGTTCAATTATGAAATGTGCAGAAAATATGGATGTGAATATTATCTGATTGATAATGTTTATGATGTTGATAAAATGATACAATGCATTCAAATATAGCAAGGAAAGATAGTATTATTTGAAACAAAGATAAATCTTACAACATTGAATACTTATGAAAAAAAGTGATTGACAATTGTAGAAATATTTGTTAAAATATTGCTTGCACTGAAATGAATCAGTGAATTGAATATTGAAAGCATATTCAGCTGGAGAAGTACTCAAGTGGCTGAAGAGGCGCCCCTGCTAAGGGTGTAGGTCGTTTGCGCGGCGCGAGGGTTCAAATCCCTCCTTCTCCGTTAGACAATCCTGTTCTTGACAGGGTTGTCTTTGTGTCTAGAGAAAATAATCTTGTATCTCGTATGACAAAAAACACCAAGATATTGTGTCAAAAAACAAAATATAAAAATTTCTAAAAAAAATGAAAAATAGTGTTGACAAAAGTAAGTATCTTTGGTAAGATAGTTTTTGCTGACGCGGTAAAGCGTCGGAGCCGGACAGAAGAAAGTCCGGGAAGGACCTTGA
>CANRLR010000029.1 GCA_947631505.1 uncultured Lachnospiraceae bacterium
CCTCCTTAAGGTTATTATAACAAAGGTTGTGAGGAATGTCTCATTTTAATTTGTGCTAATTATATGCTAACACTAAAGTTATTGAATAAAGAAATTAGAAAATGATAAAATAAGTTTATAAATCTTTGGAGGTGATTAGACAGTTGAATAAAAAGAGAATAGGAAAATTTATTGCAAAGAAAAGAAAAGAATTTGGAATGACACAGACTCAATTGTCAAAAAAGTTAGGTGTGAGCTTTCAATCTGTCTCAAAATGGGAAAATGGTTTAGTGTATCCAGGAATAGATATACTGCCCGCATTGGCACGAACATTAAGGACGACTGCTGATGAGATTCTTGAAGGGTGCGAACGTATACAAGATGAAATGACGTACAAAAAGGCAGGAGTCGATATTTTATATATGGATTCAATTAAAAATGAAATGATAAATGTTATGAATTTTGCCAATAGGTATGGTCCTAATGAAATTGTTTCATATGCTTCATTATATGATGTAAATTTTAATAATATTGATAATCCTATCTTGCTTTTGAAAACAGAAGATCCTGGCTCCAAACAAAAACTGGCAATAGAGTATGGTTATACAGAAGCAATCTGCCATGATTTGATTAATCATTTAGTTAATGATATTGTAGTTATGGGAGGTAAACCTTTGGCTGTACTTGGCACAATTGTGTGTGGTGATATTCAAAGAGATAAATTGAAGAAAATAGTTAAATGTATTTCTGATGCATGTAATGATAATGAATGTGATTTAATTGGTGGGAAAACGTCAGTTTATCCGCAAGTTGTAGAAAAAGAATCATATTTTTTATGTGCAAGTGCTGTAGGCATAGCAGACAGAAAAAATGTAATAGATGGTTCCAAGATTAATGAGGGAGATATTATTCTTGGAATCGCATCAAATGGGCTACATACAAGTGGATATTCATTGGTTCGTATGTTAATGGATAAGATTCCGGAAATTATGACAGAAAAGATAAAAGAGAAATCATTTGTTGAGCAAATAATGAATCCACACACTTCTTATTATCATGCAGTGAAAGAATTGCAAGGAAAAGAATACTTACATGGAATGGCTCATATTACTGGTGGAGGATTAATTGGTAACTTGCAAAGAGTATTACGTGAAGGATTATGTGCTGAAATTGATTTGAGCAAAATTCGGATTTTGCCAATTTTTAAGTATATTAAAGACAAAGGGAAAATTCGTGATATTGAAATGCTTCGAACATTCAATATGGGAGTGGGGTTTGTTTTAATTGTTTCACCCGATAGAATCAGTGAAGTGATTCAAACAATTCCACAAAAATTTTCATGTTACGAGATTGGACGTATTATTTCAAGTGAAAAAAAAGTTTCTTTAATAGATGAATTAAAATGGGAGGAAAAGGAGTTTGATTAATACAATTTTATTTGATATGGATGGCACAATTTATAATGAAACAGATGTAAAAGTAAAAGCAGAATTGTATATTGCCGATTATATTAATAAAAAAACGGGAGTTGAGCTTGAAAAGGTTTATTCGACTTTTCGTGAGGTAAAGAAAAAAATAACGAACGAATTAAAAGGTTTACCACAGGCGAATGATAGGAAAATATGGTTTAAAGTATTATTGGAAGAATTAAATGTGTCATTGATGACTAATGTTGAAATGGCGGAATTATATTGGAAAGTTCTTTATGATAGTATAGTTATTTTTGAAGATTTTAAATTTGTTCTACCAGATTTGCAAAAAAAATATAAGTTGTATATTTTAACGGATGAAATGATTGATATTGCAAGGGCAAAATTGAGAAAATTACATATTGATAATGCGTTTATTGATATTATTTCGTCAGAACAGGTGGGACACACAAAACCAGCAGAAGAACTGTATCAATATGCAACAAAAATCGTTGGAAAACCGGCAAATCAAATTTTGATTATTGGTGATAATTTGGCGGCAGATATTAGAGGAGGAAATTCAGCTGGGATGCACACTGCTTGGTTACAGAGAGGAAAATATCATTTTCAAAGAGTGATGGAAAAGGAAATGCCAGAGATAACTTTTTCAAATTATGTTCAGTTAGAAAAGAGTATTGATGATATTAGTAATTTACCAAGAGAGGAGATGAATAAATGAAACCAATTTATAAAGGAAATGTTCATGAAATATATGATGTATCAGAAAAACAAATAGCGATTGTTACGACAGATAGGATTACAGTACATGGAAAACTATTGCCAATAGAAATTAAGAAAAAAGGAATAGTTTTAAATAAAATGTCAAATTTTTGGTTTGAAAGGACAAAGGATATTATACAAAATCATATTCTTGAAAATAATGTTGATAATATGCCGAGTTTTTTTAAAAATAATCTTTATCGAGATAGAACCATTTTGGTAAAGAAATTAAAAATTCTACCATTTGAATTTATTGTTCGAGGATATATTTTCGGGAGAATGTGGAGAGCGAAAGAAAATCATGAAAAGTTTTATGGAATAGATATAGATGAAAAGTATAAATTAGGACAGAAACTTGTAAGACCTATAATTACACCTACAATCAAAAGCGGGAGAAAGCATGATCAGAATATTGAAATTAAGGATGTTGAATTAATGTTGGGAACAGGAAGATTAAAAAAAATAACAGAGATATGTTTTGAACTGTATAAACGATGTTATGACTATGCATTTTCTAAAGGGCTAATTATTGCAGACACAAAATTTGAGTTTGGCTTAGATGAAAATGATGAGTTAGTCTTAGCAGATGAGATTTTTACGCCGGATTCTAGTAGATATTGGGATGCAAAGAGTTATAAAGTTGGAGAAACGCCTAAATCATATGATAAACAGATTCTTAGGGATTGGATGCTCAAAAATGAAAATGTTTATAATATACAAAAAGAGATTCCAATAGATATTATTGAAAAAACAGAAAAAAGATATAGTGAATGCTTGCAGAAAATAGTGTACGTTTAGGGGGAATGAAATGTGAAAAAACCATTATGGATAGTTTTTGAGGGTATAGATGGTAGTGGAAAAACGACACAAGCTAAAAGGTTAAATGATTTTCTAAATAGAAAAGGAATACGATGTCTTTATAAACATGTTTTTGAGAGCAATGCAGGAAGAAAAATTAGAGAAATCTTCATTAATAACTCGTTTAGTAATGTGGTAGAAATTTTGCTCTTATGTGCGACAAGACAAGCTGTTTGGGATGAAATTCTTTTTGTTGAAAATGAGTATGATGTAATAATACTAGATAGATTTTTTCTATCAATATATGCTATGCAAGGGGAAACTTTGGATGACATGGAATTAATAAACAGTATCAAGGAGAAAATTTGCAAACAAAATAGAACAATATATACGTTCTATTTGAACACTGGACCGATTGAATGCAAAAAGAGATTAGGAATGAAAACATTCAGAGATCGAATTGAAAAAAAAAGTATTGAATTTCATAATAATGTTTTCAAAAGATATGTAAAGTTGCTCAAGAATGAAGAAAATGTAATTATATTTGATGGTGAATCTGATGAGCAGTCATTGAGTAGTGAAATTATTAAAAAAACATTGAAGTTGTTGACTGACTAAATGAATCAAGGAAAATTCTCTTGAAAGGTTGTTGATTAGTGTAATATAAATGATGCGATAACAAAATACCAATGAGTTAGATGGCACTTGTTATACTTATATATTAGGAGGTTAATGAATGATGCAAAAGTTAATTAGTGGTAAAGTAAGAGAAGTCTATTTAGTTAATCAGGATCAACTTGTAATATTTACAACGGATCGCATATCTGCTTTTGATGTTATCTTGGATACATTAATTCCAGAAAAAGGCATGGTATTGAACCAGTTATCTAAATTTTGGTTTAACTACACGAAAGATATTGTCAGCAATCATATGATAAGCACTGAGATGGTAGATTTGCCAAAACAATTTCATAAGCCGGAATTTTCTGAAAGAATGATGCTTGTAAAAAAATTGGAAATGATACCTTTTGAATTTATTGTACGAGGATATATTTTCGGAAATATGTGGAATGAGTATCAAAAATCGAATGAGATTTGGGGGTATAAGCTTTCATCCAATTATCGAAAAGCTGAGAAGCTAGAGTCACCAATTTTGACGCCTTCAACAAAAATGAGTAATGGGCATGATAAATATGTTTCTTGCCAATTTGTGGAAAATTCAATTGGGAAAAAAATGTTTAACCAAATTGAAAGTTTTTGTTTGGCATTATACAATAGAGCATATCAATATGCTTATAATAGAAATATTATTATTGCAGACGCTAAATTTGAATTTGGTATAGATAATCAAAACAATTTAGTACTTGCAGATGAAATATTTACACCGGATTCTAGTCGTTTCTGGAGTGTTGAAGATTATGAAGTTGGTGCTTCGCCTCAAAGTTATGACAAACAAATTATTCGCGATTGGTTATTGAATCATAAAGTAAACGGAAAGATACAGCATAATATACCAAATGATGTTGTGAAAAGAACAGCTGTTATTTATCAAGAATGCAAAAATACACTTCTTGATAAAAGAGTTTTTTGATGGAGGAGGATAATATATGCAAGTTAATGATTTTGGTTTTACAGAAAACATTTTGCTTCAATTATGTCATGAGGATTGTGAAAAAAAGAAAGAATTTGTGATAAACGCTGAGCAAATGGGGGAAATTGATTGGGCAAAGTTTGTAGGATTAGCAATCAGGCATAGAGTTGCAGGGGTTGTTTATAATCGGTTAACTAAGATTGAAAAGGTACCACGTGAGGTGGAGAGAAGTTTGAAATATATTTTTTTAGGACAGATTGAACGAAATAAATTTCAAAAGCAGTTAATACTTGAATTATCTAACGAATTGGAAAAATGTGAAGTGAATTATGTTTTTCTAAAAGGAGCAGTGCTGAACTTTTGTTATTATAGGGAAGGTGAACGAGTTTCTAATGATATAGATATTTTGACTGTGCGATCTCAACTTTCTAAAATTGCAGAAGCGGTAAAAAAAGTTGGATATATACAAGGAAAAGTAAGGAATGGAGAGATTGTAGCCGCAACACCAAAGCAAATAGTTTTTAACCAACTTAATACTTATGAAACGGTACCTTTTTTTAAAAGAGTAGATAAAATATGTATGCCGTTTAGTGAATTTGATGTAAATTTTCGACTTGGAAATGATGACATAGGAGAAGCGAGTAATGAATTAATAGAAGAAAATTATTTGGTGGATGATACAAGATTAGCAATTCGTACTATGCGCTTGGAAAAATTTTTCCTTTACCTTTGTATACATTTGTATAGAGAAGCAATTATGGTATTCAAAATTATAAAAGGAGATGATTTGCTTTTATATAAGTTTCTAGATATTCATAGGATAATTTGTGTAGAAAAATCTTTTAATTGGCAGTATTTATATAGTATTGCTGAAAAAATACATAGAATAGAGGATGTTCATTATACCTTATATTTTACAGAAATGTTGTTTCCTAAAACTATTGATGCTAAAATTTTGCAATTATTTGGAAACAGTAATGCTTTGTATTTGAATCAATATAGAGGAAAAGATAATTCTAAAGAAGTATATGAGTGGAAAACGAAATTTAGTGATCGAATGTTCAATGAAGCAGCAAGGATTAAAGAAGCAAAAACAAATATTGGTGCAGAACACCATCGTTATAGAAAGATAAAAGATGAAATAAATTTGAAATGATATGTGTTAAATACAATTTTCTTGGATTGATGTGGTTGTTATCTATCTCTTACTCCATTATGATAATGTTAGACGTACCGGTTATAGATATAAGCTATGCGAAATTTTCAAAAGAAATGAAAGAGATTATTGTAACTGATTGGAGATAGAAAGAATAATTATTGAATCACAGTAAAAAACATTATTATTGAAAGGAACTAAGGTGCATTATTTGTATAAGCACCATGTAAGAGTAAATGATTAAAGACATTTTGGTTAGACAAAAGAAAAGTGCTAGTGTTGCAGTGATAGCTGCTCATGAGAAATATACATATAAGCAGATTTATAATAATGTAGTAGTTCATGCAAAGGAAATGAGTGTCATTAGAAGTGAAAATATAGGGCTGTATATAGAAAATTCAATTGACTATGTGATAGGCTACTTCGCAATATCATTCGCTGATAAGGTTATTGTTCCAATCGAAATCAATTGTAAAGCGAAACAGATACTGAGCATAGTAGATTATTGTGAACTTGATTTAATCGTTACGAACAGTGATAATTTTGAATATCTTACTCAAATTCTTGAGAGCGGAGCAAACTATGATATAGAAATATACAATTTAAATACTAGTAGCAAAAAATGTATTAATAAAAATCGTAAGAGGGTGCAAGATACTAAGATTATAACTTGTTCCGAGGATGATGTTGCAATTATGCTTCATACATCAGGAACAACAAGTAATCCGAAGAAAGTGATGTTAACACATAGGAATTTGATTTCAAATATTCAGTCGAATATTGCTTCATTACAGCTAAATTCAAAGGATAGAAGCCTGATTGTACTTCCAATGTGTTTTGGATACTGTAACACATCACAGTTTCTTACTCATTTCTATTTGGGAGGAAGTATAGTGATTTATGATGGACCTTTTGTACCAACTCGATTTTTTTACTATATTGAAAAGCACTGTTGTACCAATACTACTTGTATTCCGACGATGTTATATCTTATTACCAAGAGTAAGAAAAGTAAATATTCATTAAAAAGTCTTAGATATCTCTGTTTTGGTGGCGGTACAATTAGTTTGGAAGTGTTGGCAAAAGTGAATAAGCTGTTGCCGGAGGTTGGGATTGTACAAACCTATGGACAAACAGAGGCTGGTCCACGAGTGACTTGTTTATTGCCACAGGACGCAGAGCGGAAAATTGGTTCAGTAGGGAAAGCGATTCCTGATGTGTGTGTAAAAGTTGTTGATGAGGATGACAAGGAACTTCCTGCTAATTCCAAAGGAGAGATTGTTGTTAAGGGTAACAATGTAATGAAAGGATATTACAAAAGACCGGAGGAAACAGCTAGGGTCATTAGAAATGATTGGTTACATACAGGTGACATAGGAATGTTTGATGATGAAGGATATTTGTATATTGTCGGAAGAATAAAAAATGTAATTATTACAGGTGGGTTGAACATTTATCCGGAAGAGATTGAGGAAGTGCTACGTAGCAATCCTGCTATTGAGGAAGCGCTTGTTCTGCCAAAGCAGCACGAGGTGCTGGGCGAAGTTCCAGTGGCAAAGGTGGTTATAAAGAAAGAGGCTCAAGTAAGCAGCAGGGAACTTTTGGATTTTTGCAAAGAACGGTTAGAAATACAGAAGATTCCAAGTGAAATAATTGAGGTACAGAAAATAGAAAAAACATACAACGGAAAAGTAAGGAGAGTGAGTTGCCATGACAACAACTAATGTAGATGCCAGATTACAGCATTTGATTTGTGAAGTTATTAGAATTAATCAAAACAGAGATGTGGTTTCAGAGTTAGTAGTGGAACAAGAATGCGATTTGATTGATGATTTTGGGTTGGATTCTTTGTTGATGGTTCAGCTCATTGTAGAAATTGAGTCCGAATTTGACTTAGAGTTTGATTTGGCAGATCTTAATATGGATGTTCTTCGTAAATATCATAATTTGCGGAAGTACATAATTTCACATCAAGGGTGATGCTATGAATGTAAATTTGAAGGATAAGGTTGTCGTGGTAACAGGTTCGTCTCGCGGTTTGGGGCGGGAGATGGTCGTTCGCTTTGCGAAAGAAGGTGCATCTGTTGTAATAAATTATTGTAGGAATCAAAAGTGTGCAATAGAACTGCGTGAATGCATTAGACAATATAATTGTAACTGCATTGTGGTGCAGGCAGATGTTACCCGGGAAAGAGATGTCCAAAAGCTATACAAACAAGTGATGAAAAAATTTGGAAAGATAGATGTTTTGATTAACAATGCTGGAAAATGCGATGATAACTATGTTCAGTTCATGAGTTTAGAGCAGTGGAATGAAGTGTTGACAACGAATCTTACTAGTATTTATTTGTGTTCGCGTATCTTTTCAAAAAAAATGATTGCAAATGGAAGAGGGAAGATAATCAATATTGCATCCTTGAAAGGACAGCTTGGGAGTGAAGGTCAGTGCAATTATGCGGCGTCAAAAGCAGGAGTGATAGGCTTGACAAAATCGTTGGCAAAAGAGATAGGCGAGTTCGGAATAAGTGTCAATGCCATATGTCCGGGATTTATTGTCACGGATTTGAATCGAACGAATAGCAATAAAGCAGAAATTGCAGAACGAATGAGTATTCTTCGAGATAAAAGAAGCCTTGAGGATTTCCTTTCATTTGTAATCATGTTAAGTTCAGATGAGTTGGTAGGCATTAGTGGACAGGTATTTAATCTTGATTCAAGGATAAATTAGTTAGGAGTAAAGATGTAAGATGAAGGAAAAAGAACTGAAGGTTTTGTTATCAAAGTCACAATTTGAATCTCTGTGTGATAGATTCAAATGTGAAGTAATTTATACGCATATTAATTTTTACTACTCTGATAATCAGGATATTTTGAGAAAACAAGGAGTTACAGTGCGAGTACGTGTAAAGAATGGAAATGCAAATTTAGAAGTTAAAATTCCGTCTGGAAAGCAAGGTATAGTACATGTTAAAGAAGAGTATCAGAAAAAAATAGATGCAATCCCCCTTGAAATAAAGGGTGTTGAACTTACAAAAATGACAAAAAATGAAATTCCAGATGTAATTATGAAAGGATACTTGATTACGGAACGTAGAGTTTATTATTGGGATACTGAGACAGAGATATGTTTAGATTATAATCAGTATCTTGGGCATGAGGACTATGAAATTGAAATAGAATATCTAGATAAAATAGCAGATGATATTTATAAGATACTGGAAGATGAAAAAATAGAAATGATTCCTGTAAAAGGAAAATCTAAACGTTTTTTTGAAAAGCTTCAGAGGTGAAAGAAAAAATGAATTATATATATAGTAAAAATTATGATACTTTTTGTTTTCAAAACTGTATAAATTATATATTACAGTTAAATAGCATTGAAAACTCAGAGTTTTATATTAATAAGTCGATGAGCATGAATATAAAAAAGAGTTCAGATTCTAAGCTGGATTATCATTTTTCATATGCATGTTACGATGTGGTTCCACAGTTTATGAATAATGTTAAGACAAAATATTCTACAGAGAAACCTTATGATGTTTTGATGAATATAATTATGGACAAAAACAATTCAACAGAAATAATACTAGGTGTTGATTCATACTATTTACCATATTTACCATACTATAAAAAAAGCCATGGCTTACATAGTGTGGTTTTCAAACATATTAGTGATGATAAACAAAAGATTTTTATAGCTGATAAAATGGCTCCTTGGATGTTTGAGGGGTATGTTGATTTAGAAGAGTTTTTACAGTCGAGAAAATCTGAGAATAATGATGATGGTGGAATGTTTAGTGATATTCCTGTAAAGAACAGATGGAAAGAAGTATCATTATTAAATTGGAATGGTGAACTAGAGGAGTTAGTAAATCAACAAATCCTTTTATCAATCAAGCAATATTATGATGCAGAGGAGGATACAGAGGAGGCGAGAGGAATTGGTGCGTTAGTTTATATGACTGATTATCTGAAAAGATTTAATGAAATGAATGATGTAGAAAAGGAGCAGCTGCTAGTTGGAATGCATAAAGTTATATATAGATTGAATCATAGAAGGCGTTTTTGGTTTGATTTTGTAGAAAAGATTCCAGCCCGACAGGTTACTGCAACATTAAATGAATATAGGAATGAAATTATTGAAATAGACAAAATGTCTGAAGAATTGTTATATCACATTCTAATGCTTAAGTTCAAGAGGAGCAGCAAGTTTTTAAATGATTTGATTGACCGATTTTATAATCTATTTGAGAATGAAAAGAAAAATGGAGAAAAATTAATACAATATGAAAGAGAAAAGAACTAATATAGATGTATTGTGGAATAAGCAATTAGAAGATTCAAAAGATAAGGTTGCTGTAGTTTATCAGAATATTAAATGGACATACAAAGAGATTGATGAAATGTCAAATGCAATTAGGAATTATGTTTGGCAACATTCGTCTTCGCCTTATATTGGCGTCATAATGGAAAACTCGGACAGTTACGTTATTACAATATTAGGAATATTAAAGGCTGGAAGAGCATTTGTTCCCATAGATAAAAATTATCCTGTGTTACGCCAAAACATAATTATAGCCAATTGTAAAATAGATTGTATTTTTGCGGATGAGAAAAAAATGGACCTGAAAGACTGTGTCATTTTTGAAGAAGCGGTAAAATATGATACGGGCCAATTTCTATACAAAAGTCCGTTCAAAGGGAAATTTGCGTATATTTTGCATACATCCGGCTCAACTGGAGACCCAAAGGGAGTGTTGGTTCGAACGGAAAGTCTGGTTAATTTAATTCAGTGGTTTGGCAAAAAATTCATGAAGGAAAATATCAAAAATGTTCTTCAATTGGCAAGAAATTCTTTTGATGTTTCGATAGAGGAAATATTTGGTTGTCTATTTCACGGAAGAACCTTGTATATACCGTCACAATCTGTAAAGATGCACAAAAAACGATTACGAGAATATATAGTTAAAAATGATATACAACTTGTACAGGTTGTTCCTATTATGCTACAGGAGTTGTTTGGAGAGGTAGAAAAAATTCCATGTATTCAAACTATTATTTGTGGTGGAGAAGCTTTGAGTGAACCGCTAAAAGAATTAATTTTGAAAAAAGGATATGAATTATACAATAATTATGGTCCAACGGAAGCTACCGTTGATGCTTTATCATCAAAGTGTATGATTCATGTTCCGGTAAACTTGGGTAATGAAATCGATAATTGTGAAATCTATTTGTTAAGAGAAGATGGAACTATAATTCAGAATTCTGATGAAGTTGGAGAACTAGGAATTAGTGGTGTAAATCTGGCAGAGTGTTATATTGGAGATATCGAACAGACGAAAGAAAAATTCACACAATTGAAGGGAAAAAGGATATACAAAACAGGGGACTTAGTACGAAGAGATTCTAATAATTTGCTCCTTTTTGTTGGAAGAAATGATAATCAAGTCAAAGTAAATGGAAAAAGAATTGAGTTGGGTGAAATCGAGCAAGTGTTTTCAAGTATATTTACAGTTTCATTGTGTTTGTGTATAATAAGAAAAGATGGAAAGATTTTACTATATTATCAAAGGGAAAGTCCGATTTCCAAGAAACTTGCAAGTGATGAATTAAAGAAAGTATTACCGGAATACATGATTCCAACAGATTTTATTGCGGTTGATGAATTCCCTATGACATTAAATGGAAAAGTGGATTTTAACGCACTGGCTTTAGATAGGAAGCAGAACTGTCCGGAAGAAGTGGATGAAATCGGTGACTGTAAGCCTGATTCTTTTGCAGGAAAGATTATGAGGACAATTGCGAATGCCATTGAAAAAGAGGTATCAGAGATTAATATCCAAATGGATTTAGATGAAGTGGGTCTGGATTCCTTTAGTTATATCAATGTGGTAATTGATATTGAGGAAAGATATGATATAGAATTAGAAGATGAATTTATGATTCCGTCCGAATTTGCTTCAATCAGGGAATTTATAGAAAAGTTACATACTTTTTTAAAGAAAGAAGGAAAAATATAATGGAAAAAATTAAACAAAAAGAATACATATTGTTAAAAAATATTATTTATGTTTATAAGGGAGTGGCCAAGCATAAGCCTTATTTAATTGCGTTGGTGGTGATTTCAACAATATGTGCAGCAGGAAGCAAATTCGTCTGGCTGTTTTTAAGCAAATATGTGATTGAATATATACAGGCAGGAATGTCTGGCAAAGAATTGATTCAAATTGTTTGTGTTTTGACACTGCTTGGAATTATGTTTATGATTGGCCAGACAATTGTTTCCTATTGGACCGATCCAGCGGCGTTTTATGTTCGGCCAATGTTTATGCTGAATCGTAATAAAAAATACTTTAATATGAAATATGAGTGGATGGAACACAAGGAGATATTAGATGCGCTTCAAAGATCAATTCATGCAACAAGCTGGCCTCAGAATGGTGTAGAAGGTTTGATTCGAAAAACAATTAATGTTTTTGCGGATTTGTTTACATGCCTTATTGCCATGGCGATATTAGTTCAAAGTAGTCCTCTTATGATTCTTTTTGTACTGGTTTTTGGTGTACTGTCCTATCTTTCCATTGACAAGGCATCCAAGATGGAAAAGAGATTGACAAAAGATGAAGTAACCTACCAAAACCGAAAAAAAGATTACTTTGTAAAGGTTACTAGAGACTTTGCGTATGGAAAAGATATTCGATTGTTCCGTGGAAAAGATAAACTGTTAGGAACCATCGATGAGATGAACGAGGAAATTCATGATAAAGTGAGTAAGGCGAGAGAACAGTGGATGAAGAGTGGATTGTTTGTTAATGTGCTTGAACTTCTGCGGGAAACAATTATGTATGCCTATTTGATTTATCTGATTTTAAGTGGAACTTTGGATATTGCAGAATTCATTTTGTATATTGGTTGTGTGCGTAATTTTGCTACAACATTTCAGACCTTGGTAACAGTATACGCAGAAATGCGTCAATGCAGTCGAGAAGTTAATGATTTTCGAAGTTTTTGTGAGTTTTGTGAGGAAGAAAAGGCAGAAGATGTATTAATACCCAAAGCACAGGATTATGTAATTGAATTTCGAAATGTTTCCTTTCAGTACCCATCTTCGGATCAATTTGCATTAAAGAATTTTAGTATTACCATCAATGCGAAGACAAAACTGGCAATTGTGGGGCTGAATGGTGCAGGAAAAACGACATTTGTGAAATTGCTTCTTCGACTGTATGACCCAACAGAGGGGGATATATTTATCAATGGTGAAAATATAAAAAATATGAATCGGGAGCAGTATTATGAATTATTTGCTCCAGTATTTCAGGACTTGGAATGTTTTGCTTTTACTTTGGCAGAAAATGTATCGATGAAAAATCTGAAAAATACAGATATGGAGAAAGCCGAACTGAGTCTGCGAAGAGCTGGTTTGGGAAATAAGCTGGATGAGTGGGAAAAGGGATTGGAAACTCAAATGTTGAAAATAATGCATAATGATGGAGTTATTCTCTCAGGTGGAGAAATTCAAAAGATGGGACTAGCAAGAGCTTTGTATAAGGATGCTCCTATTGTTGTTTTGGATGAGCCGACTGCAGCCTTGGACCCCATTGCAGAAAGCAAAATGTATCAGGATTTTGATGAACTTGTGAAGGGAAAAATTGCTATATATATTTCACACCGATTGGCGAGTACACGTTTTTGCGATGTAATTGCTATGTTTGAAGACGGGCAGCTGATTGAGTATGGTACCCATGATGAGTTAATGAATAAACAGGGAAAATATGCGGCGATGTTTGATATGCAGGCGCATTATTATAAATATGAAGATGAGAAGGAGAAATTGGCATATGAGTAAAAGAAATACAGGTTCAAAAATAAATATCACAAAAAAGACATGTGCCTATTTTTTCCGATTTATTTGTATACATAGTCCCAAATATCTCGGTCTGGTCATTGGCTATATAATTGCGATTGCACTTGGACCATTTATCAATATTGTTTTTCCTAAATTTGTAATTGATGAGCTGCTGGGAGACGCAAGGGTCAATGTCTTGGTTTTTCTTGTTGCGGCAATTGTAGTTGGAAATTTCTTATTTGCCTGTGTGATTCGAATTTTACAAGAAAAAAGAACGATATATGAGGATTCATTTTCCAGAATATTTGACCGTATGTTGTGTGATAAGGCTATGAGCATGAAGTTTTCCAATACGGAAAGTGAAAAAACGATTGAAGCAGAACGCAAGGCTGAAACGGGTATGTCCTGGTATTCCGGGGGAATAAAGGGATTGGTTGACTGTGTTGCAGCAATTGTTTCCGCTGTGATTACGCTATTTGGAGTGGTATATATTGTATTTTCCGTGTCGTTTTGGATTATTCTTGTAGCTGCACTAGCTGTTGTTGCCAATGCTGTAGTAACATCTAAAGTCAATGAGGCACAGCAAAAAGTATTTGAAAAGACGCCGGCAATTAATAAATTTTATTATTACATTTATCAGGCAATTACAGAGCGAAAGTATGCAAAAGAAATACGACTTTATAATGGAACTGACGTAGTATCAGAAAAAGCATTGGAGAATGCAAAAACATTAAACAAAATGGATAATGAATGTGCTGGCACGCAGACAAAATGGGGGATTTTGGGTGGTGTTTTATCTTCTCTAAGTTATGGTTTTTCCTATTGCTGGTTAGGAATTTTGGCAATTCAAGGGAAGATAACCATATCGGAGTTTGTACTCTGTGTTACAGCTTTAGAAACATTCACCAATCACTGCTTGACACCAATCATAAAGAATATACAGGACTTGGTAATGAAATGCAACTTTATGAGTGCATTCATAGAGTTTATGAAGATTGAAAATGAGGAATTTGTGGGTGAGTTGGAAATACAGCCGGAAGAGTTTGAGAGTATTGAATTTGAACATGTATATTTTAAATATCCTGGTTGTGAAAATTATACATTAGAAGACATTTCCTTTTCGATACAAAAAGGAGAGTGCATTTCATTGGTTGGGTTAAATGGTGCTGGGAAATCGACAATTGTAAAATTATTATGCCGACTTTATGATGTGACATCTGGTGAGATTCGAGTGAATGGAAAAAACATTACTGGCTATAAATATCTCGATTACATTCGAATGATGGCGGTGGTGTTTCAAGATTTTAAATTGTTTAGTTTTTCTATTCAGGAGAATGTCAAACTTGGTAATGAAATGGCAGAATTTAATGGAGACTATCTCTATCAAACCAGTGGTATCAAGGAGTGGATTAATCATTTGGAGAAAAAGGATCAAACATTGCTTTATAAAAACTATGACAGTGAAAGCATAGAGCCATCGGGAGGACAGGCACAAATGATTGCCATAGCCAGAGCCTTACACCAAGATGCACCGGTTGTGATTTTGGATGAACCAACGGCAGCATTGGATCCTGTTTCCGAATATGAAATCTATAATAAGTTTAACAAGTTAGTCAAAAACAGAACGGCATTTTATATTTCACACAGATTATCTTCTTGTAAATTTTGTGATCGTATTATTGTTATTAATGATAAAAAGATTGAAGAAATGGGAAATCATGACGAGTTAATGAATAAGAAAGGACTGTATGCGAGGATGTTCCAATCCCAAGCACAATGGTATACGGAGAATGTGTAAAAGATAAAGAGGCTGCCACCATGTGGGAAAACATAAAGCGAATACAATTCCCCATAACAAGAATATAAATCTATAGCGTTGTCTAACTGCCTATTGGTATCATTGAGTTAAAAAAGGAGTAACTCGTATAATGGACAGAATGATAAGCAGCAAAGAAGGTCAAAGAGCTTGGATGAAATCACCAGAATTACGATGTGGACTTGGACTGCTTTGCTGCGAATGTTTTTTCGCCCTGTGGCAGGTGCTCCGGGATGGAGAGTAAGATGAAGCAGATACTGATACTGGAAGATAATGAGCTGATAAGGAACAGACTAATTCGGATTATTAAGGAAATGAAACAAAAAGTGAGTGTATATGCTTTTTCCAGTGAAGAAAAAGCACTTGGGTTTGCTTTGATACATGGAATAGACTTGTTTTTAGTCGATATCATTCTACATCCGAAAAGAAGAAATGATTTTTCTGGAATTACGTTTGTGGAAAAAATACGGGAGTGTTCGTCCTGTGCTGGTGCACAAGTCATTTTTATTACTTCGCTTGCCGGCTTGGAAGTGGATTTACTGCATCGTGTCCATTGTTATGATTATATAGAGAAACCGATTGAGGAAGAACGGGTAAGACGGCTTGTTGATGAGATACTGACCTGTGGTGAAAAAACTTCTAAACTGCCGGAACGGATGTATTTTAGAATTGATGGGATTACCTATCCGATTGATGTGGAAGAAATCCGGTATGTTGTCCATCAGAACCGGATTTTGTCCGTTTATAATGGGAAAGAATGTATTGAAGTCCCGAACCTGCCAATGAAACGGTTTCTGAACCGGGTAAGGGATTCCGTATTTCTGTCGCCGCTAAGAGGGACAGCGGTCAACATTGCCTATATTGAATCGGTCGATTATGTGAACCAGTTTATCCGGATGAAGGGAATCAAAGAACCGGTCGGTATGGGGACCGTAATGAAAAAGAAGTTCCGGAAAGAATATGAAGCATATGTGAAACGTGGATATTGAACATGATGCATATACTGGTAACCGCCTGTATTAACTGTGTTTTTCTTTGATGATAGGGAAAAGCACTCCATTGGCTTAAGCGGCTGAATGGAGTGCTTTTTTGCGTTAGCAACTGACGATACACATGCAATAGCGATAGAAAACCTATGCTGGTGCTAATTGTGGTGATTGTCGAATTTTGTTATCCTTTAATTAGAAACTTTGGTTTGCCAAAGAAAAGTTACTTTGAGGTTAAAGTGTTTGAGTATCAGAATGACAAAATATGCGAAAATTACAGTTATGAAAAGATAAAGTTTGGTGATATATCTACATTTATATAAATTATTTGCGTATACTTTTGACAGAATAGTTGTACATGATCTAGGAGGCAATATAATGGATAATGTGATTGTAGGAGAACGAATTAAAGGATTACGTTTGAAACGGAAAATGACAAGAGAAGAACTGGCAGAAGCAGCAGAACTTTCCGTTTCGTTCCTATATGAAATTGAAACAGGAAAGAAGAGTTTCTCTGCATATACGCTTGGAAATCTGTCAAGAGCATTAAATGTGGAAGCGGATTACATACTGTTGGGGAAAATTGAGGAAAAAGTAAATGGAGTGCTGTCCAGAGAAAGTTTGCTGTGTATCCAACAAATATTGTTGGAGGCATATAATGAAATTCAGGAATTAATCGACGGTTAATCATATTTTAGAGCATTTTAGTGATATAAGGACATGAACAAGGAGAATTTGATATATTGAAGAGAGAGTGTGAAAAATGAAGAGAATATTACCAATGAGTGTACCGATAAATGCGTGTTATCCGATAATTAGCCAGACGAGTGGAATCTTGTTTGCTGATCCGCTCATTCATGATTGGCTAATGAATAATTTTATTCAAGTTTTTGAAGTGGATCAGGACACACACGCAATTGATTATTATGATTATTCTGCAGAAGGAAATCCCTTTTTATCATATAATGAGATTGATTTTTCCTTTATATGTAAAAACTGGGCAGATTTATGCTCATTTATTGAAAGTGCTATTAATGATAATTATTATATCCGTATTTTTGTTAATATGAGCAAAGTGGAAGCTTATCATTCCAATCATAAGGATTATCATGATTTATTGATATATGGATATGATAGTGATGAAAGAATTTTTTTTATTGCGGATCACTTTAGTGGTGGAAAATTCATGCTGCAGACCTGCTCATATGAGGAAATGAATCAGGCAACCTTTTGTTTTGAACCACAAAAACATTTGAAGGCAGCATTTTTGTCAAGTGTACAGATGATAAAAAAGGAATGCGATTTTATGCGACTGAGGTATAGCATGTATTCTCCGGAACAGATGGATTATATTATGACTTTCAATACAAATAGAATTTATAATTCTCTTTTGTGCTATTTGAAAGGGAAGCCGGTAGAGGGGTGGTTTACCAGAGGAAGAGCCATGGATTTGTATTTAGAAAAAAGTCATCATTGGGGAATACAATGTTACGATGTTCTGCTGAAAAATATAGAGAAAATTGAAAAAACAGGGAAAGGCGGACCTTTTGACAAACATTCCTTTCATGTTATGGCAAATCATAAAACTGTTATGATAGAAAGGCTTAGAACTTTGCAAGAGAGGTACGGGACGCTGGATTGGAGTGTTCACATTGATAATTACATAGAAATTGAAATGTTATTGATGAAATTGACATCGAAATTTATGAAATGCCAAATATATTTGGAGCAAAAAACAAAAAAATATTTGGATATTTGTAAATATCTTAAAGCGGAGATTATTTTGGCAAAGCAAAAGGATTATCATTATACAAAAATACTTTTAGATGAATTATCTGATATTAGAAGAACTGTATAGTAAAAAAGAGGATACTGCAAATCAGCGAGGAATGAGTCCGTTCCGAACTGATTTGCAGTATCCTTTTTTGGATAATGGTTCATATAAGAACTACATTTTCTGTGGTTCCGGATACTCAACCCCAAAAGTCTCTACTGTAACGTTTGCCATTTTAACTGGTGTCATCGGCATATCGCTCCAGTCTGTTTCGCAGGCAGCGATTTTATCTACTATATCCATACCTTCTGTAATTTTCCCAAAGGCAGCATAAGAGCCATCCAGATGAGGAGCGTTCTTGTGCATAATAAAGAACTGGGAACCGGCAGAATCCGGGTCCTGTGCACGTGCCATAGAGATAACTCCGGCGGTATGTGCTAATGTGTTATCAAAACCATTCATCGAGAATTCTCCCGGAATACAATAGTCCGGTCCACCGGTACCGTTTCCTGACGGATCACCGCCTTGAATCATAAAGCCTTCAATAACACGATGGAATGTAAGTCCATCATAAAATCCCTTATTGATAAGAGAGATAAAGTTGTTCACCGTATTTGGTGCAATCTCCGGATAAAGTTCGAGTTTCATTACATCACCATTCGACATTTCAATTGTGACAATTGGATTTTTGTTTTCCATGTTCTAAATTCCTTTCTTTTCTAGTGAATACTATGATGTTGGGGCCAAAAGGTATGACCCTGACAACATACTATTGTAAAAGATTTTGTTTCATTATGCAAGTATTTCCATAAAGACGATGTCCCATAAAAGGAACCGAAAAGTAAAAAATTGATTGCTGCTGTCGAAGAAAGAAGATAAATATCCTGTTTTTCCTACCACTCTTTGACAAATTATGCAGAGTAAAGTCCGTATAATAAAGTCAAAAAGAAGGGATAGACATGAAAATATATCTGGACATTTTTTTCTTGATCAATACCGGACTGAATTTTTCTGTATTCATGTTGGAAAGTTTTTTTCAGAATAGGCAGATAAAATTGATTCGACTTCTTTTGGCATCCCTGTCTGGAGCGTTGGCGGCTCTTTTTTATTTGCTGCTGGGGATACGAAGAAATTACTGGCTTACCATGCCGTTTTTCTTTATGGTGAGTGTAATTCTTGTGAGAATTGCCTTTGGAAAAACAACTCCGAGAGCATGGGTCCGTAATGTAGTTATATATTATATTTCTGCTTTTATTTTATCCGGGCTTTTACAATATTTTCAGAGTGCTTTTCATATGCAGGGGAGCATGGTATTTCTCTTGGCAGGAACGGGTATTGTACTCTATACGGCATACCGGATTGTTCCGGCCGGCAGAATGCGATGGAATTACCAGAAAAATATGGTATCCGTTTCACTGACCTATCGTGGGAAATGCATTCAGGGGAAGGGGCTTATTGACACGGGAAACCAATTGCAGGAGCCGTTCAGCAAAGAACCTGTCATGGTAGGAAGCAAATTGTTCTTACAAGATCTGTGGGAAAATGAAAAACCGGTCTACCGTTATATCCCCTATCACACGATTGGCAAGGAAACCGGTATGATACCGGCTTTTCGGGCGGATATTCTGGAAATTATTGACGAGAAGGAAAAGAAAGAGATTCTGGAGCCTTGGATTGCTGTCAATGACAGCTATGTTTCAGCAGATGGAGAATATGAATTGATTCTGAATCCCGATATTTTTATTTCATAAGAAAAATCTGAATAAAAAATAAGGAGGAAACGATTATGTTACTACGAATTTCAATGCCGAACCATTTCCAGTTTCGGATGATACAGGACTGGAAGAGTGTATTTTTCCACTCGGGAAGTGACATGCACTATATTGGAGGCGCAGAAATATTACCGGAGCCGTTAGAGCCGGGTGAAGAGGCGGCCTGCATCGAGTGTATGAACCGTGAATCAAGCGAACAGGCGAGAAATACTTTGGTGGAGCACAATTTAAGATTGGTGGTGTACATAGCAAAGAAATTTGACAATACGGGAGTCGGGGTGGAAGACCTTATTTCCATAGGCACAATTGGATTGATGAAAGCCATTAATACGTTTAACCCTGAGAAAAATATAAAATTGGCAACCTATGCTTCCCGTTGCATTGAAAATGAGATTTTAATGTATCTGAGACGAAACAGCAAGACGAAAATGGAAGTGTCAATTGACGAGCCGCTCAATGTGGACTGGGACGGCAATGAACTGCTGCTCTCGGATATTTTGGGAACCGGGGAGGATATTATATATCAGGATATTGAACGGGAAGTAGACCGGGGACTTTTGCGGAAAGCATTAGAGATCCTGACTGAGCGGGAGCAGACGATTATCCGGCTTCGCTTCGGTATAGGAGATGCCCAGGGCCGTGAACTGACACAAAAGGAAGTGGCAGACGAACTGGGAATCTCCCAGAGCTATATTTCCCGTTTGGAAAAGAAAATAATGAAGCGGTTAAAAAAAGAAATACTTCGTTTGGAAGGATTTTAACTTATGGTCGCAGATGATGTTTCATAATTCCCAGTGCATTTTTTTCAAGGCGGGAGACCTGAGCCTGGGAAATATGGATTTCCTCTGCTACTTCCATTTGGGTTTTTCCCTCGAAATAACGGAGCTTTATAATGTGATTTTCGCGTTCCGGCAAATTTTTTAATGCATCTTTAAGAGATAAGTGTTCCACCCAGCTTGCCTCTTTATTTTTTTTGTCACTGATCTGGTCCATAATATAAAGCGTATCGCCACCCTCGGAGTATACCGGTTCATAGAGGGAGACCGGACTTTGGATGGCATCCAGAGCAAAAGAAATATCTTCAGCAGGAACGTTGATAGCGGCGGAAATTTCTTCTAGTGTAGGTTCCCTATCCTGCTTTTTCATGATTGCTTCTTTCGTGTAGATTGCCTTATAGGCAATGTCCCTTAGGGAACGGCTCACACGGATGGCATTGTTGTCACGAAGGTATCTTCGTACCTCACCGATAATCATGGGAACAGCATAGGTACTGAATTTGACGTCCTGTGTCACATCAAAATTATCAATTGCTTTCATGAGTCCGATACAGCCGATTTGAAAGAGGTCATCAATATTTTCATTGCTGTTGTGAAACCGTTGTATAATGCTTAGAACAAGGCGAAGATTTCCCTTAATATACTGTTCTCTGGCACTTTTATCTCCCTGTTGTATTTTTTTAAAAAGTTCTTCTTTTTCTTCATTGGATAATAGTGGCAGCTTACTTGTGTTAATGCCACAGATTTCGACTTTGTACTGTGCCATGGCTTCCTTCCCTCCAACTTTTTGATATAATCGAAAGATGATATTATTTTTTCCCTAAGAAGAACGAATTATACCTTTTTGAATAGAAATAATAGTGAGGGAAATGGCAGAACGGAGAAATAAAATGCGAATCTGTGATTTGAAAGAAAAGGAAGTAATTAATATCTGTGACGGGGAGCGTCTGGGATTTGTCGAGGATGTAGAATTTGATTTATGTACCGGAAAGGTTACCCATTTGATTGTGCCGGGACCCTGTAAATTTTTTGGTGTTCTCGGAAGAGAAGAGGAATATGTCATTGAGCTGTGCCAGATCTGTAAGGTCGGGTGTGACTTGATTTTAGTGGAAGTAAATAAAGAAAAGGTGCGGAGAAAATGCGAGTGCTGATTCGATGAAAACGAGAGAGTTTCTTAAAGAAGCAACTCAAAAACCAGATACCGTATATCATGCTTTTCTGTGTTGGAAACAAGGATGGAACCATGATATTTATTGACCATATTTTTTAATACGTACAAACCGATTCCGTGTTCTCTGGAATCGGCTTTTTTTGTCGTGTAGCCTTTTGAGAAGATGTTGTGTAGAAATGTCTCATTGACCATAGGTCCCGGGTTTTCTATTTTGATGTGAATCTGATTCTTTCCCTTCTTCTCTTTTGCACCAATTGTGATATAGATGGTGTCTCCGGCATGGCTGGCTTCCAGCGCGTTATCAATTAAAATGCCTACGGCGTCGACTAACTCAAATTCATTGGCATTACTCTGGCAAAGCGGATTTGTAATGCTGAATTCCATCAATATTCCAGCATCATCTGACTGACAATATTTGTAATATAAAAGTGCTGCCAGCAGTTTGTTTTCCAATTGCAGGAAAGAAGAGGGGAGGATTGCCCTTTGTATATTTTGGGTGTAGTAGCCAATCTGGGAACGTAATTCTTTGTGTTCTATATCCAATTGTGAAAGATGAACCAGTGACTGAACCATGTTGTTATGTCCGTGCTGTATATCACGTACTTTCTGTATCAGATTTTCCAAAATCGGGACATATTGTTCGTAATAATGTAATGCCTGTATATTCTTCCGATTGGAAAAAATCTGGTAAATGAGGAGAAGGGCAGAAGAAAAAATAAGCAGCATAATTAAAATTGTTGGAAGAGCCGGTGAA
This sequence comes from uncultured Lachnospiraceae bacterium, assembly GCA_947631505.1. Taxonomy (GTDB): domain Bacteria; phylum Bacillota; class Clostridia; order Lachnospirales; family Lachnospiraceae; genus Eubacterium_F. The sequence goes on from CANRLR010000029.1 coordinate 22,612, forward strand.
ATATAGGTCAAATCCTTGTATAGGTCGCAAAGGATGGCGAGAAACACTAATATCAGTAAGAAAAAATAGGCTAAGGCTGCCGGTATCTTACATATCCAGCGGAAGATTTTCCGGGAAGGAAGATATTTGGCGATTAAATATGTAATCGGGGCACTGAAAATAGCTAAAAAAAGGGATACACGCCCATCATTAACAATAGATTCTGGTGGGAGTATCAATATGGATATGAGTATGCCCGGCAGATCTGACAGCATTATGATAAAATAACAAAAGCAGAACGAAAGAGCCCCCTGGATGATACCGCAAGAGGTAATAATATTGGTAAGTACAGTATAAATGATGACAAAAAAAAGAGCAGATAAGAGAACCCAGTTATTGTTATTCAGTTGAATTATAATGATAGGAATCCAGCATAAAAAAAATGAAATAATAGAAACCGGCCGGATTATCTGTTTTTTGGCAGCCTGCAAAAGATACAGACATAAAAAAGTCATTATAATGTGCTGGAAGATACTGGAAATACAGTGATATAGTATATTAGCGATTGTCATATTGGTTTTCTCCTCCGAAAATACTTTCTGAATTTATTTTGCGGCTGATTGGAATTCTGCTTTTTATGCCTTGAAGTTCAACAAAGTGATTAACAAAATCATAGGTTACTACCATGTTTGTATTGATAATATATGACTTGTGACATCGCACAAAGTGATTCGGCAGTTTTCCTGATATATCAGATAAGGTGTGCTGGCGGGAGGAAAAAGAACCGGTGGCAGTTACATAATTTAAGTAGCGGCCATTTGCCTGTATGTAAAATAAGTCATCTGTTTTTAGCTTGAAAAAAATGCCATCTCTGGTTTTAATGTGAAAATCTCCTCTGCCCAGTCCAGATAAATCACAAAGCTGCCGAAACAATTCTTCCTTGCGATAGGGTTTCATGAGAAAGGCATAGCAATGGAGTTCATTCAGAGCGGCAGGCAGAAAGGAACCATAAGCGGTAAGGAAAAGAACTGGCTTCTCTTTGTATTGCCGGATATTGTGCAAGTGTTTTGCGAAATTGAGTCCTTCTTCATTGTTGGCAGTATCATCCATGGAGATATCCAGCAGAAACGCATCAATGGAAAGCTGCTGTTCCAATATTCTTTCAGCTTCTGCCAAGGAAGTGGCAGCAATCACACGGAAAGAATTGTCAGATTCTATATTATATTCTTCAATTAATGTCTGTAGATGCCGACAGTGGCTGGCATTATCTTCCAGTATTAATAACGTCTGCTGCATACTAAGTACCTCATTTCTTTCGTTCTGTTTTGTCATGGCAATGCTGCACTGAATATCATGCTCAACGTTTATTATATAGATTGGATATAAAAAAGTAAATTCAATTTTGAAAAATATAAATCCATTTGTGACCAAATCTGCACCATTCATGACCGATTGGTTTCAAAAACTTTCCGAATAAAAATGAAAATGGTAAAATAAAGATAATGATTTTTATAATTTTTGGTCTGTGTCAGAAGGCACATAAACAACGATGTCGCAAATATTGCAATTTAAAATGCGGCATAAATCATTTAGTGTTTTCGTGGAGACATCTTTATTGTGCTTTAATCGGTGTAAGGTGCTGTGAGATAAGTGGTACTTGTTAGTCAGGGTGTACCAGTTCTCATTGGAAGTTTCTAAAGTTCTCCAAAAAGGAGAGTAGTCAATCATATGAACCTCCTCCTCTTTTACCGTATAGTATAAAGAATATTTTAAAATATATTCTTTTGCTTGAATATCTTCGCTAAAACGAATATAATAGGTAATGTGGGAGGGACCATAAATATTATGATTCATTTCATAAATAGTAAGAAAGGGGAAACAAAGATGAAAACAGGGAAAAGGAAACTATTTGCTATCTTTTTAACCATGGCAATGGTTGTAACTACGGTGGAAGGAGTGTCAAAAAAGGATATTATCGGCAGAGCTGCTACGGAATACTTTTCTAATAAAATTGAAGTGCCGGATTCCGATAAAAGTGAGAGAAATGTTGCTTTTGATAGCAGTACTATTGTGCATGATGGTAAGGATGGGGATATTTCATGGGCGATTGATAACAATGGGTGTTTAAAATTGGAAGGAAACGGCGATTGGAAAGGACTGGCAGATTCTTTTGTTATTGTGGGAGGTGCTGGCTGCCCGCCGAAGTGGTTAGATTATGCACAGGATATCATTAGTGCTAAAGTTGAAATTACGGGAATAACAAATTGTAAGTATATGTTTGATGGGTGTTCAAAGCTGTCTTATGTTGATATGCAGAATTTTGATACCTCTGATGTCACAGATATGTCTTATATGTTTCGATATTGTGAGCAGTTACAAAAGTTGGATTTAAGTGGGGTTGATACATCAAATGTAGAGGGTATGGCTGCTATGTTTGAAGGGTGCAATATGTTACAAAGCTGTGATTTAAGTAGCTTTGATACATCAAATGTAGTGTATATGGATGGTATGTTTAGGGGGTGTGAAAGTTTACAAGAAATTAATATAACAAGCTTTGAAACTTCAAAATTAAAATATATGTATGATATGTTTAAAGGATGCAAGAGTCTGAAAAAATTGGATTTAAGCTCTTTTGATTTATCCAATCTTGTACATAATGGCTGGGATAATTCGTTTGGAAGTTTTGACGACTTAGATTCTTTGTCCGAAATAAGAACACCAATTAATTTACCAAATAAGATTCATTATGATGAAGATTCAGACTCATCCAATGATTCCAGACTGCCATACCGGGCTGCTGCATGGAAAGATGATAATGGAAAAGTGTATAAGGAATTTCCTTTTGAAACAGAACAGAGTATTGTTTTGTCTTGTGATTCTGCCTCACTGGAGAGTGTACCGTTGAATGGTACATCTGGACAAATCAAGTGGGAAATTGATGAACAGGGAAAGCTTACATTAGAGGGAAATGGTGAGTGTAAAGATGAAGATTATCCGGAGTGGCATAAAGTTAAAGCAAATATAAAGTCCTGTGTGGTAAACGTGACAGGCATTACGGACGCTTCCAATATGTTTGCAGATTTACCATATTTAGAAAAAATAATTTTTGAAAATTTTGACACATCGAAAATGAAAAGTATGAGAGGAATGTTCAGGAATGATGTTTCTTTGACATCACTGGATGTGAGTGATTTTGACACCTCGAATGTAACTGATATGATGTTTACATTTGCAGATTGTGTATCATTAAAGACAATTGATTTGACACAATTTCGGACAGAAAAGGTAGAAAGTTTTGCAGGTATGTTTAAGGGATGCCGTCAACTTGCAAGGTTAGATTTGCGCAATATGAATACTGTTCAATCAGATGATTTTTGCGATATGTTTAGCGGATGTTCTAATTTGAAACATTTGCAGTTAAACAATTTCCATACCGAAAAAAAGAATATTGAGGGAGAATTATACTTATATAGAATTTTTCAATGCTGCCACAATTTAACAAATCTAGATATAAGTGGTTGGAATTTAGAAAATGTACCTCAAGATACAAGGTACAATTTTGAAACTGGTTCCTCAGAGCCTGATTCTTGGCCGTCGTTTTTGGGAGGAGCGGTTTCCCTTTCCCAAATAAAGACACCAATTCATTTGAAAGTCGAGGTGGCTTTGCCGGAAGGGAATTGGACAGATGAAAGCGGAAAGCAATATACAAACCTGCCAATGAATCTAAGTGAAAGTATCCTATTAAAAAATACCGAAAAACCGCAATATGAGTGGGAGGATTTAGGACCATTACCGACACTTAGACCTACACAACCGCCGCAGAAGACGGCAAGTCCAACCCCGACACAGAAGCCAACACCTGTCGTTTCATCGTTGCCGGATCATACTCCGTCGCCATCGGTAACCCCGTCCGGAACAGAAGTGAAAAAGGCTGCCATAAAGTCAGTGAAGAACAAAAAAGGGAAAAAAGCCGTTATCCGCTGGAAGAAAGTAAAAGGGGCATCCGGCTACCAGATTGCCTACGCTGTCAACAAAAAGTTCAAGAAGAAAAAGACGAAAAGTGTGACAAAAACAACCGTGACTTTGAAGAAACTAAAGAAAAAGAAAACCTACTATATCAAGGTTCGTGCTTATAAGAAGATAAAAGGAGAAAAAGTATACGGCAAATGGAGTAATGTGAAAAAAGTGAAGATAAAGAAATAGAACAAAGGGGGAAACAAGAATGAAAACAGGGAAAAGAAAACGATTTGCTATCCTTTTAACCATGGCAATGGTTGTAACTACGGTGGAAGGAGTGTCAAAAAAGGATATTATCGGCAGAGCTGCTACGGATTATGGTATCGGCAATCCGGTTGTTGATGAAAATGGCATTACATCATGGGATTGTATTTACTTTGGAAATTATTGGCAGAATGATACAAATGGGAATGGAACAGCAGACCAAAAGGATGATAAAGAGCCGATTAAGTGGCGTGTATTGTCCGTGGATGGGGACGATGCGTTTCTGATGGCGGATAAGATTCTGGATGCACAGCCATATGATGAAGATGAAAAACAAGATGTTACGTGGGAAAACTCTACACTGAGGAAATGGTTAAATGATGATTTTTATAATATGGCATTTTCGGAATATGAAAAAAGGGCGATTAATACTGTGACTGTCGGAAATGACAACGAATATGATACAGAAGACGATGTATCACTTTTATCATTTAATGATGTAATAAAAAATATATATGGTTTTACAACACCAAGAGAGGATTCAGCAACAAGAGAGGATTCAACAACAAGAGAGGCATCTGTTACCTCGTATGCCGGAGAACGAACGTCTTTTGAGGAGTATGGTGTATATGCAGGCAGTGGACCGTGGTGGTTACGAACAATAAGTAGAGTTGGGGACGAGGCGGTATATGTAAAATACATACCTGCTTCAGGTAGAAGTAGTTCTGCAAGTGCATCATATAATATAGAAGGTGTTCGCCCTGTCATACATTTAGATTTGGCGTCTTCTTATTGGAAAAAGGCGGAAAGAACAGGTTCGGTTGGAACAGATGATGGTAGTATTATAACAATGCCAAATAAACAAACGGCTGTAGTAACAATGCCGGAGTTTGATAAGAGTGCGATTGTTCATCAAGGAGAGGATGGTGCTATTTCGTGGGCGATTGATGCACAAGGTTGTTTGTTGTTAGAAGGAACCGGAGATTATGAAGGACTTGGGGATTCTTTTGTTATAACAGGAGGCGAACCGGCAAAATATCCAAAATGGCTCGACTATTCCAGTGATATAGTTGCAGCAAAAGTCAATATACAGGGGATAACCAATTGTAAGTATATGTTTTATGGGTGCTCTGCAATTCGGGCCATTGATTTAAAAAATTTTGATACATCAAAGGTAACGACAATGGATTGTATGTTCCGGAATTGTTCTAGGTTGCAGTTGTTAGATGTAAGTAAGTTTGACACCACATGTGTGAAATCAATGTATGGTATGTTTTATGGATGTGAGGAGCTTCAAAATATAAATGTAAGTAATTTTGATACATCAAACGTAATAGATATGATGGGTATGTTTGAGCAATGCTGTAGTGTGGAAGAACTCGATTTATCTAATTTTGATATTTCTAAAGCATCTCTATTAGGATACATGTTTTCCGGATGTGACCGGTTAAGTAGATTGGATATAAGTTCGTTTGATTTTGCTAAAGGGGGAAAGCAGTATGGATTGAAAGGACTAGATGATTTGGAGTGTCTAACGGAGATAAAAACTCCTTTAAATATATCTGCGAGTCAGGAAGATGAAGATGACGAAGGAAATGATTTGAAGTTACCGGTTTCAAATCTGAATTATACCGTCTGGAAAGATGAGGATGGGAAAGTGTATCAGAATCTTCCTTCAGAAACGAACAAGAGCATTACGTTAAAACGTAAGATAAAGAATTCTTCTGTAATAACACCACTGGAAGGAAAATGTGGACAATTGAAATGGAATGTAGATGATAAAGGACAACTTACCATTTCAGGCAAAGGAAATTTTTCCTCAATTTCGGGTTATCCAGCATGGCATAGGGCGAGAAATTATATTAAATCATGCACAGTGAATGTAACTGGCATTACGGATACCTCCTATATGTTTGCGGACTTGCCTTATCTTGAAACAATTACATTTGAAACATTCGACACCTCAAAAGTTTACAAAATGAGTTATATGTTTTATAACGATTTTTCTTTAACATCATTGGATGTGAATAATTTTGATACTTCGAATGTAACAGATATGTCCGGTCTTTTTTGCAGGTGTTCTAATTTAGAAGAAATAGATTTGACACAGTTTCGGACAGAAAAGGTAGAAAGTTTTTATGATATGTTTTCGGGATGTCATAAATTAAGGGAATTAGATTTAAGAAATTTTGAAATAGCTGATATAGAATCTATGGGTATTAGTAATATGTTTGCAGGATGTTTTAATTTGAAAGAGTTACAGTTTGGTGATTTTAAAGATAAAATATCTTACTTGCAATGTGTTTTTGAATGCTGCCACAATTTAACAAATCTAGATATTAGTGGTTGGAATTTAGAAAATGTACCTCAGCATACAAGGTACAATTCTGAAACTGATTCTTCAGAGCCAGAGCCTTGGTCATCGTTTTTAGGAGGAGCGGTTTCCCTTTCCCAAATAAAGACACCAATTCATTTGAAAGTCGAGGTGGCTTTGCCGGAAGGGAATTGGACGGATGAAAGCGGAAAACAATATACAAACCTGCCAATGAATCTGAGTGAAAGTATCCTATTAAAAAATACCGAAAAACCGCCGCAGGAAACGGCAAGACCAACCCCGACACAGAAGCCATCGCCTACCGTTTCGCCGTTGCCGGATCATACTCCGTCGCCATCGGCAGCCCCGTCCGGAACGGAAGTAAAAAAGGCTGTTTTAAAGTCAGTGAAGAACAAAAAAGGGAAAAAAGCCGTTATCCGCTGGAAGAAAGTAAAAGGGGCATCCGGCTACCAG
>CANRLR010000030.1 GCA_947631505.1 uncultured Lachnospiraceae bacterium
TTGTGCTTTTTATTCAACCTGTATAAAATTTTCAAAGTTCACAAATTTCTTCTTGACTTTTTATTTGCAGACTTTAACATACCTTTTGTCACTGCCATTTTACTCTAAAATATAATTTAATGCAACCCTTTCATTTACAAACAAACGTTCTTATGTTACAATATTTCTATTCATCCGGTACAGAAAACCAGAACCTTATTTCATTCTGCACCACTGTCAGAAAGGAGGGCTTTTCATGGAGCGGATTATATTTCATATTGACGTTAATAACGCTTTTTTAAGCTGGGAGGCTCTTTACCGCTTACACGAATTAGGTGAAGGTCTGGATTTGCGCACCGTTCCATCGGCAATTGGCGGTGACAGGAAAAGCCGCCACGGTATTATTGTTGCCAAATCAACCCCCGCCAAAAAATACGGGGTAAAAACAGCGGAAACTCTTGGCGATGCTTTAAAAAAATGTCCAGATCTCATTATTGTGCCGCCGAGACACTCCGTGTACAAAAGGTATTCTCAAAAATTAATGTCTCTTTTGCGGGAATATTCCCCTGTCATTGAGCAATTCAGTATTGATGAGGCTTTTATCGACATGACAGATTCTTTACCGACAGCAGAAACAAATCCTGTCACCTTTGCGAACCAGCTTCGCGAAACCATTTATAACTCACTTGGTTTCACAGTAAATATTGGTGTTTCTACGAATAAGATATTAGCAAAAATGGCTTCGGATTTTGAAAAACCAAACCGGGTACATCACCTATACCCTGCTGAAATTCAAGATAAAATGTGGATACTTCCTGTACAGGATTTATTTTTTGTAGGAAAATCAACTGCTGCTAAATTGTATAATCTTGGCATTCGCACAATCGGCGAGCTGGCAGCCTTTGACCGCACCATTATCTGCTCGCATCTTGGCAGACATGGGGCTCTGATTCATGATTATGCCAACGGCATCGATGACAGTCCGGTGCTTTCAGAAGCAGCTGACAGCAAAGGCTACGGTAATTCCACAACAATTTCACACGATGTTACGGATGCAAGAGAAGCAAAACAAATTCTGCTTTCCCTCTGTGAATCTGTCAGCACCCGTTTACAACGGGATTCTGTCCGGGCCGGCGTAGTAGCCGTCTCCATTAAAGATTCCTCTTTTCACCGAAGCAGCCACCAGTGCACACTTAATGCTGCAACAGACCAAAAAACGGTTCTTCATGATACAGCTTGTACATTATTTGATGAGTGCTGGAATGGTTCTCCCATTCGCCTTCTAGGAGTTTCCACTTCTAAGATCACAAGAGAGAACATTCAACAATTAAATATTTTTGACCATGTGCAAAATGAAAAACAACAGAAATTGGATGCTGCCCTGAAAGAAATTCGGAATCGTTTTGGAGAAGATGCGGTTCATAAGGGCAAACTCTGCTCCGCAAATACAGACTTTCCGATACAATAAAGAAACGGAGCTGAACACTAATTCGTGTATCAGCCCCGTAGGATAAGTCATTTTCATAAAAAATTTATAAATCTACTGCACCCGTAGAACCATTTTTTAATTTTTCATTTACAACATAATATGCTTTACCATCTTCTGGTTTCACATACAGTTTCACACGTTTAATTGCAGATGCTTTCTTTCCCTCTGCTTCCCATGCTGCAATAACTTTATCCATAATTTCCTTTTCCGAATACTCCATTCCTGCGAACTGAACAAATACATCTGCTTTTACTTCAACAGCTGGCTGCTTTACAGTCTTTTTCGGTGTCTTTTTCGTGGTCGTTCTACGAGTAGCCTTTTTTGCTGCCGGCTTCTTTTCTACTGCTTTCGTCGTTGTCTTCTCTACCGGTTTCTCCTCTTTCTTTACAACAGGTGCTGCTGTCTTAGCCTCTACAACAGGTTTCTTTGTTTCTGGCTCTACTTTCAAAGTCGTCTGTACTGCTTTTTCTGCCGGCGCTTTTGCTGTCAAATTGGTTTTAGTTGTTTTATTTGTTGCCATAATAGACCTCCATAAAAATAAAAATTCAACTTGTTCAATTGTGATTATACACCGTTTTTCCGTATTTGACAATCATTATTTTGACAAATATATGAAAGGATAACAAAATAAAATGGACACATTTACCAAAAACCCTTTACTTTTTTGTTTGAATCCCGTAAAATAAGAATAAATATAATTGTTTTGGGAACACTACCCATACGAAAAGAAAGGATGGACTTAAGAATGAAAAAATTTTTTAAATTTCTCCTTGGTCTTACAGCTGTTGCAGCGGCAACCGGCGGAATTTTATATTTTCTGAAAAATGTTCTGATGAAGGATTATCTGGATGACTATGATGATGACGATTTTGATAATGACCTTTATGATGAAGAGGATGATGACAGAGATTATGTCACTTTGAATCCTGAAAACACCGAGGACGCTGATGGGGATTCCGAGGATGAAGCAGAACCAGATGAACTGATTCCGTAATATAGTTGATACATGAAAAAAGCGTCGTGAGAATCCGACGCTCCAGCTCCGCAAATGTCGGACTTTCCTATACAATTATAAAGCGTCGTGAGAATCCGACGCTCCAGCTCCGCAAATGCCGGACTTTCCTATTAAATAAAAAAGAGGCAGATTCAAACAATCCAATCCTGCCTCTTTCTTTTATTTTTTTATCTAAACAGCTCTGGTTTACTAGTACCCTACTTTCTTCCCGCTCTTTGTCTTATATCCACTGATTCTTTTCGCTTTATAGTCTTTCTTCTTGCGAGAATCCGGAACACCCGGGTCGGTAGGGTCATAGTTAATTCCACCTTTAACTTTAATCGTTTTTGCCTTGTCAAGCGGTCCCGGCTTCGATTTATTCCCCTTTACAATTTTTACTTTGGTTCCTGTTGAAACATAATCATAAATCCATTTTGCATCTGCCACTGCCATACGGATACATCCGGCAGAACATGCCGTTCCAAGACGGTTATAGGTGGATGCCGGCAACGCGTAGTGGGACTGACTGCCGACAGCAATCGAATGGAAGTACACATTACCAACAATATGACTTGCCCAACGGGCATATACCACGCTGCCATCCGGCTCATTCATTGGTTTCATTGTATATTTTACTGACTGCCCATTCGTACAAATCGAATAATTTCCTAATGGAGTAAAGGAGGTTTTCGTATTTAGCCCTCCTGCACCTGCATTTGACCACACATCAGCTCCAACACATACCGTAAAGGTATTGATCGGAATATCATATTTATCCGTTTCCTCATTATACATGTAAACAGTTACAACACAAGCTGCACGGTTGACTTCTATGTAAAAATTGTTCGTATGTGAAGAACTGCTTTTCTTTATTTTTAATACCTTCGTCAAATCCGTCTGTTTTACATTGTTCACATAATAGAATTTGTACTTTTTCCCCTTATATTTCTCATAATACCAGCCATTCTTACCCATATCGGATTTCTTCAGCTTGAATTTTTGATTACCGAGAAGATATTTTGTTCCCCATTTTGTAGTACCGTATATTTTTGCCCGGAATGTTCCCTTCGACTCATTATGTACGGTTACCGAATAATTTTTTTTACTAGATGAAGCCTTCGCTTTATACGTTCCGAGTTTTTTATTTTTACCGGATTTTACCCGGTAAAGTACCATCTGAACTTTTTTAAACTTTCCCGGAACATAGGCATTGGTAATTTTATAAGTACATGTTGCATTTTTCTTTTTTCTTATTGTGAAAGTACCTTTCTTCAAACGCTGGTCCGAAGAAGTCGTTTTCCCTAACTGATAACTTTTTCCATTCTTATCTGTCAGAACTGCTTTCACCGTATAACGGTCTAATTTATATTTTAACTTTTTCATTGTGACCGCTGCATAATAGTAGCTGCCATCCGCCTTTTTCGCAGTTCCCTTCACGCTGGCAACCTGCTTCCCCTTGCTATTATAAATACGGAAACTAATCCCCTTAATGCCGAATGCATTTTTCAATCCTTTCAGATAGACGCCAAAGGATTTCTTGTTCTCAAGTGCCGTTGTCTTTTTTGTAGTAAAAGAGGTAGCTGTCGGTACCACTGCGTATTCCGCAGACGCCAATGTATAACTTCCTGTCCAGTTTTTTGCATTCGTAACAACCACCTTGGCACACCATGTTCCATAATAATTCCCCGACTTAGTTGTATCAATCGTCCAGGACTGCGTACCCTTCAATGCCGTTGCTGCTCCTACCGTGGAAGCAGCAGACTCAGCACGGCTTTTATTCCATACCTGAACGGAAACCTGATTATCGGTTCCCGGTACTAAGACCCCCCCTGCAGCTTCTGTTGAAGTAAGAGTAACGGAACGATTTACATCACCATTATTTCCTGTCACTTTCAAACTGGCTTTTCCCGTATGAATCGTAAAATCTACCGTACCCATTTCCACGGTTTCTTCGCCAATTACGGCCGCAATCGAATAATTGGCAAAATCATACTTTAAGTCACTGAGACAAACTGTTCCGGTATATATGCCATCTATACAATTCTCAGCATCCAATGTAATTTCATCTTCCCAGACTGTTTTCGTGGTAACATTCGTCACCTGAATCTTAAATGCTGAATCCACTGCCAGATCCAATCCTTCTACTTTATACGTAACAACTCCTGTGGAACGGTTGGTTTGCAACGAACCATTATGTGCAGCCGCCTCTGAATCAAATGCTGCCAAAAGAGATAACATCAAAAAAGCTGCCACACAAATAAAACATTTTGAAATATGCAACAATTTCTTCATAAATTATAATTCTTTCCTTTCTTTAACGAGATAATCTTCTTGTCATGCTATAAAGATGCTCATCAATATCTTTACTCATTGCCAATGCTTCATCAATATCATAGTCACAGAATTTTCCATTTTTAAATGCTACTACACGATTGGTTTTTCCCTCAATCAGAAGGTCTACTGCCAATGCTCCCATAGCCGATGCATAAACACGGTCACGGCAGGTCGGATTACCACCGCGCTGAACGTGTCCGATTACAGTAGCACGGGTTTCAATTCCTGTAGCCGCTTCAATTCTCTTTGCCAATTCATGGGAGTTGCCAATTCCCTCTGCATTTACTATGATATGATGCTTTTTCCCTTTTCTTCTCTTTGAAAGAATGTTCTCAATAATTTCCTGTTCATCGTTATCGTAACGTTCTGGAATCATAACATATTCAGAACCATTGGAAATACCACACCATAATGCCAAATGTCCGGCCGTACGTCCCATGACCTCAATTATACTGCAGCGTTCATGGGAAGCAGAAGTATCACGGATTTTATCAATTGCCTCCATGGCAGTGTTACATGCTGTGTCAAAACCAATCGTATACTCGGTACAGGCAATATCCAAATCAATGGTTCCCGGAATACCTACCGTATTAATTCCATTATCAGAAAGTTTCTGGGCTCCGCAGAAGGAACCATCCCCTCCGATAACTACAATACCATCAATTCCATGCTTGCGGCAGATATCTGCTGCTTTCTTCTGTCCCTCTGGTGTGCGCATCTCTGCACAACGGGAAGTAAACAGAATCGTACCACCCTTTTGAACAATATCCGTAACCGACATTGTATGCATATCAATAATATCTTCTTCCAATAATCCGGCATATCCCCTGCGAATTCCTTTTACATTCAATCCGCTGGACAGTCCGGCACGTACAACGGCACGAATGGCTGCATTCATTCCCGGTGCATCTCCACCACTTGTCAATACTGCAATTGTCTTTACTTCTTTTGCCATTTCTATAACCTCCATCATTATGTCTTATCTATATCTATCTCTTGTTACACAAACATACATTTTTCATTTTACTATGACTGGATATTTTTTTCAATACTCTTTTCCACCACTTTTACATTATCCATGCCAAAAATATCATATAATTTCTGTAAAAGCTCCGGACATACTTTCGTACTTCTGCTGTTTGGTAAACGCTTTGTGGCACGAACTCCTGATAAAAAGATATTTACGGTATCTCTGCCATCAAACAATGCCAGTGCTTGGAACAGTGCCGGTTCCTTTTCAAGATACTCTTCCTTTGTCCTGCACTGAATCCACAAGTCCTTGTCCATTTCATCAAACGGCAGTATTGCAGAACAGATCATTTTAGCCGGTTTATCCTCTTCTACAGTGACCCGTCCCTTTACAAATACTTTCCGGTCTTCCTCCAGCAAGGTGCGGTTTTTCTCATAATCTTTCGGAAATACAATGACCTCAACGGTTCCATATAAATCTTCAACTGTAATAAATGCCATCAAACTGTTGGTACGGGTAGTTTTCACTACTTTTCCAATTATCATACCTCCGATCACTGCACTTTCCTGATCCTTCACCTTAGGAACCTCTTCCCCGTCTGCCGGCAAAAAGTCCGCTGTTGTTCTTGTTATATTACGATTTAACAAATCTACATATTCCTCCAGCGGATGCCCACTGATATATACACCCAGCACTTCTTTCTCGAATGCAAGAATTAATTCTTTGTCATATTCTCCCACATCCGGCATTACCACATCAAATTCTTCCCGTTCTTCCGGCTCTGCAAAATCAAATAGGGACATCTGCCCGGACAATGTATGTTTCCGCTCCTGATTTACTCCTTCCATTACGCTGACATAAACACTCATTTTCTGCTTTCTTGTTCCCGGCAGGCTATCCAGTGCTCCCGCTTTTATAAAACTTTCCATCGTCCTCTTATTAATCGACTTGCTGGACAGGCGCAGACAGAAATCCTTAATGGAGCGAAATTTTCCATTCGCCTTCCGCTCCGCTACGATTTCATCAATCACCGGCTTTCCCACACCCTTTATGGCAGCAAGGCCATAGCGGATATTTCCTTCATATGGAGTAAATCGGTATTCCCCCTCGTTAATGTCCGGTGGCAGGATTTCAATCCCCAGCTGCCTGCAATTCATAATATATTCCGTAATCTTATTTGTATGCTCCAGAAAAGAAGTCATTAATGCAGCCATAAAGTCAACTGGATAATGACATTTCAAATATGCTGTCTGATAGGATACTACGGCATAAGCAGCAGCATGTGATTTGTTAAATGCATATTTAGCAAAATCCGTCATGTCATCATAAATCTTTCTTGCCACTTCTTCTGGGATTCCCCGCCGGATGCACCCCTCTACCCCCTCTTTTTCATTTCCGAAGATAAAGTTATTCTTTTCCTTTTCCATCACAGAAGCTTTCTTCTTTGACATGGCACGCCGCACAAGGTCGCTTCGTCCATAACTGTACCCCGCCAAATCACGAACAATCTGCATCACCTGTTCCTGATAAACAATGCAGCCGTAGGTCGGTGCCAAAATCGGTTCCAATTCCGGGCAGTCATAGATAATCCCCTCCTGATTTTTCTTTCCCGCAATATATTTGGGAATAAAATCCATTGGCCCCGGCCGGTAAAGGGAAATTCCAGCAATAATATCTTCCATATTCTGCGGTTTTAATTCCTTCATAAAGTTCTTCATTCCGGCACTCTCCAGCTGAAACACACCTTCTGTATGTCCGGCCCCAATCATCTCATACACTTCTTTGTCATTATAATCAATATCATGCACATCAAATTTGCCGTCAATCGCATCTTGAATTACCGTCAATGTACGAAGTCCCAAAAAATCCATTTTTAAAAGTCCAAGCTCCTCCAGTGTAACCATCGTGTACTGGGTCGTAATACTTCCATCCGAAGCTCTGGACAATGGCACAAACTCATCCACTTCTTTCGGGCTGATAACAACACCCGCTGCATGAACGGATGTATGCCGGGGCAGTCCCTCCAGACGGAGAGACATATCAATTAATTTCTTGGTCTGTTCATCACTGTCATAGAGCTTTTTTAATTCAGGATTCATCGTAAGGGCTTTGGAAATGGTAATTCCCAATTCCATCGGAATTGCCTTTGCCACAGAATCCACATACGCATATGGCATGTCCAGTACACGTCCCACATCACGTATTACCATACGGGCGGACATTGTTCCGAACGTAACAATCTGTACGACATGCTTCTCTCCATACTTTTTATTTACATATTCAATTACTTCCGGCCGTCTTTCATAGCAAAAATCTATATCTATATCCGGCATTGTAACACGTTCCGGGTTAAGAAAACGCTCAAACAGCAAATTATACTCAATCGGATCAATAATGTCCGTTATATTCAGTGAATATGCCACCAGACTTCCGGCCGCAGAACCACGCCCCGGCCCTACCGGAATATTATTGTCCTTCGCGTATTTTATAAAATCCCATACAATAAGGAAATAATCTACAAATCCCATAGCCGTAATGGTATCCAGTTCATAATCCAGCCTTTCCTTATGTGCTGCGGCACCATCACCATATCGCATTACCAGTCCTTCTTCACACAATTTACGAAGATAGCTTTCTGACGTATATCCCTTCGGCACATCAAAATGAGGCAGCTTATATTTCCCAAATTCGATTTCCACATGACAACGGGAGGCAATTTTATGAGTATTCTCCAATGCTTCTTTTGCATAAGGGAACAACGCTTCCATTTCTTCCGGCGACTTCAAGTAATACTGACCGCCCTCATACCGCATACGATTCTCATCGGATACCTTTTTCCCTGTCTGAATACAGAGCAGAATGTCGTGAGCCTCCGCATCTGAATCATAAATATAATGAACATCATTCGTTGCCACCAGATCAATTTTAAGCTCGCGGTTCATCCTAAGAAGTCCCTGATTTACAGTCTGCTGTTCCGGTATGCCATGGTCCTGCAGTTCTAAGAAGAAGTTTCCCCTGCCAAAAATCTCCTGCAGCTTTAAAGCTTCTGCCTTTGCCTCCTCATATAATCCACGTCTCAGCAGCCAAGGCACAGCTCCTGCCAGACAAGCGCTCAGTGCAATTATTCCCTCATGAAATTGTTCCAGCACTTCATAATCCACACGGGGTTTATAATAAAAGCCCTCGGTAAAACCACGGGAAACAATTTTTGTCAAATTCGCATAGCCCAAATCATTCTCAGCCAGTAAAACCAAATGATGATACCGGCTGGCATCTTCTGTCCCGGTAATACTATCTACATTTGATTTCCCTGCTTCCCGGTCAAAACGGGAGCCCGGTGCCACATAAACCTCACATCCCAGAACCGGATTGATTCCTGCCGCTCTGGCAGCACGGTAAAAGTCTATTACACCATACATTACGCCATGGTCCGTGATGGCAAGACTGTCCATGCCAAGTTCCTTGGCACGATTTACCAATTCCGTAATTTTACTGGAGCCATCCAAAAGACTGTATTCGGTATGGACATGTAAGTGTGTAAAATTCATCTTTAACCTCCTTCGTCTGACTAAGATAAATCGAAGCGGCGTTGCAATATCCACGCCGCTTCCAGTTGTTTTCTGCTTTATATCAGCATAACACGATCTGTTTTCTTTCCCCGCCTCGCCGCTCTATTTACCTAATAAGAAATCCTCAATGTTTGTCATTGCGGTTTCTTCATCTTCCCCATCTATCAATACTTCCAGTGGCTGTCCGGAAACCAGACCTAACGTCATCATTCCCATAATGCTTTTCGCATTCACTGTCTTATTCCCCTGACAGATATTAATCTTACTTTTGTACTGACTCGCCACCTGAACCAACATCGCAATTGGCCTCGCTCCTTCTTTTTCTGCACTAACATCAATGTTCTTTCTAATCATGATTGCCTCCGTCTTTTTTCTGCAATTTCACTCAATTTTCGTAAACGATGGTTTACGCCGGATTTACCAATCGGCGGATCCAGCATTTCCCCCAATTCCTTCAGCGAAACCTCTGGATTTTCCAGTCTCAACTGAGCTATCTCTGCCAAATTTTTGGTGAGTGTTCCAAACCCTATTGTGTCATGAATATAACGAATATCTTCTACCTGTCTCGAAGCTGCCGAAACAGTTTTTTTGATATTGGCGGTCTCACAGTTCACTTTCCGGTTAATAGAATTCCGCATTTCTTTTAAAATACGGATATTTTCAAATTCCATTAATGCAATATGTGCTCCAACCACATTTAAGAAATCAACAATTGCTGCTCCTTCCTTCATGTACACAACATAGTTGTTCTTCCGCTCTACAATTTTCGCCTCCAGCCCAAAATCACTTATAAGCCCCTGTATTTTAACTGCAAGTTCGCAGCTCCCCAGCACCAGTTCAAGGTGATACCCTCGTTCCGGATCCGTCACAGAACCACATAATATAAATAGTCCCCGCAAAAAAGCACGTTTACAACAGGACTTTTCAAGCAAATGGTCAGAAACAAATAAGTCCCCCTCCAATAAATGAATTGCCTTTATACAAGCCTGTGCCTCTTCGTCATCTAATATGTATAACAAATACTGATGATTTCCACGAATCGAAACATCTGGTATAATGTGCAATGCTTTCTTAATTAAAATATAACTTTTTTTTAAAACTGTCAAGTTCTCTGTCAAAAATTTAACAATATAATTTCCTTTTTCTTCTATAATTACCTGTCCGCACATCGCAAAATACGCTGCCAATTCTGCCAACTGGCAATGTCTGGACTTCCCTGTCTGCTCTTTTAACTCCTCTTTTACTTTTCCTGCAAACGACATATGTTCCGTAACCGCTCCCTCTCTATATCTCTATGCTCTTTCTTGCATCCATATTCCGTATGTTCAAACTTTTTGTACAAGGCATTGGTCAGTGTGACAGAACGATGTTTTCCGCCTGTACATCCAATGGCAATAACAAGCTGTGTTTTCCCCTCCATAATATAATTCGGAATAAGGAAATCCAACATATCTTTTAATTTTATAAGAAACTCTTTCGCCTTGTCAGATTCCATCACATATTGATATACTTCATCATCATTTCCCGTCAACGGTTTTAATGCATCTACATAAAACGGATTCGGCAAAAAACGCACATCAAAAACCAAATCGGCATCTGTTGGTATTCCATACTTAAATCCAAATGAAACAAATGTAAGATAAAAATTACAAAAGGATTCATTTTTTACGAAAATCCGGTTTATCTCCTGTTTCAACTCCCGTATTAAAAGCGTCGTCGTATCTATAATATAATCTGCCTGTGTTTTCATTTCAGACAAAAGTTCCCGTTCTTCCTCAATGGCAGAATCTACCCGTCCTCCCTTTGCCAGTGGATGCATCCGCCTCGTCTCTTTATAGCGCTTAATAATGGCAGCGGCAGATGCTTCCAAAAACAAAATTTCTAATGGAACTCCATCCTTTTTCAAAGTTTCCAGAACAGCCGATGCCTCTTTCAATGAGTTCTGTCCACTGCGGATATCAAGTCCCAACGCTACCCGTTCTATTTGCTCGCTGGCATCTTCTGTCAGCTGTATAAAGGTAGAAAGCAAAGATACTGGCAGATTATCTACACAAAAATATCCCTCATCCTCTAAAATCCTCATGACGGAACTTCTTCCAGCACCGCTCATGCCTGTCACTACCACAAATCTCATTTCTTCTGTCTCTCCTTCGCCTTAGATCAAGACGACTTTTCATTCAATTTTGCCGACCATCCGAACCTCCGGCTCAAGCTGTACCTGAAACTGCTCCCATACTTTTTTCTGTACATCAGCGATAAGCTGTGAAACATCTTTCGCTGTCGCCTGTCCCCGGTTCACTACAAAGCCGCAATGTTTTTCAGAAACCTGTGCATCTCCTATCCGGTAACCTCTCAGTCCCGCATCGTCAATAAGTTTTCCGGCAAAATATCCCTCTGGCCGCTTAAATGTACTTCCTGCACTAGGAAATTCTAATGGCTGTTTGTCCCGCCGCCGCTGGTTCAAATCTTTCATCGTATCCAATATCGTCTGACGGCTGCCTTTTTTAAAAGAAAATGTTCCCTCCAGTACAATGTAGTTCCTTTTCTGAATCACACTGGTCCGATATCCTAGTTCCAATTCGTCTTTCATAAGTGTTATCATCTCACCATCTTCTGTCAGAACCTTGGCACTAACGATACAATCTTTGATTTCTCCTCCATACGCACCAGCATTCATCGTAATTCCACCGCCCAATGTTCCAGGAATTCCTCCGGCAAATTCAAAACCGGTTAATTCTGCTGCTGCAAGCTTCATTGCCAGTGCACTCATCGAAATACCGGCCTGAGCAGTAACCGAGCCATCTTCTTCTATTTTTACTTCTTCCAGCCCTTTTCCTATCTCAATGACAACACCGTCATATCCCTCATCGGGAAAAAGCACATTGCTTCCTTTCCCTAAAATATAGAACGGAAGGTTTCTTTCTTTGGCATAAGCCAGCGCCCCGGCTACTTCTTCAATTTTCTCCGGAATGAGATAGAAGGATGCTGCTCCGCCAATTCGGAATGTTGTATGTTTGCTCAATAACTCCTGTTCCCGTTGAATCATAAAATCCTCCATTTTTAAAATAATACCATACGAACGGCACCATATATACCGGCATCATTTCCTAATTCCGCCAAATGGAATTCTTTATCTTTCAATGCATACATCGCATTTTCATTGTAATATTTTTCCACCACATCAGTAATAATAGGACCTGCTGCCGAGACCCCTCCACCAATTACAAAGGCTTCCGGGTCCACAACATGTGCTACATTACTAAGGGCAATTCCCAAATATCTTCCAAACCGCTCTACAATTTCACGGCAATATACATCTCCAGCCTTAGCGCCGTCAAAGACATCTTTTGCCGTTATATTCTCACACGCTGCCAGCACTGAGTCTTCCCTCAAAGACTCTTTTGCCATTCTGACAATTCCTGTTGCGGAAGCATATTGCTCCAAACATCCTTTGTTACCACATCCACAAGTTACAGGATTGTTAAATTCAACTTTAATATGTCCGATCTCGCCGCCTGCTCCGGTACTTCCCGTCAGAACTTTTCCCTTTTGGATAATGCCGCCCCCGACACCGGTTCCCAATGTTACCATAACAATACTGTCATGACCGCGTCCGCTGCCTTTCCACATTTCACCAAGGGCAGCTACATTGGCATCGTTTCCCACCTTCACATTGCCTACTCCGGTCAAATCTGCCAGCGTATTTTTTACAGAAAATACGCCCCATCCGAAATTGGCACATTTTAATACAACACCATCATCGGTCATCGGTCCCGGTATGCCCATTCCAATCCCCTTGATGTTACCGCCACGCTCCGCTCTTTTCTCTTCTATACTATCTACAATATCCGTCAGAATATACTTACCTTCTTCTTCGGTTCTTGTCGGTATTTCCCATTTTTCTAACAATTGCCCTGTATCGGAGAACAAACCGAGCTTCACTGTTGTCCCCCCTACATCGACTCCTACATAGTATGTTGCCATTGATACTCTCCTCCTCTATTCTTATGAATTTGTCAAGTTGCTCGTCACACGGTTGTACAACTCTACCGCTGCATTATATCCCATTTTTTTCTGTCGGAAATTGACTGCCGCCGACTCACAGATAATTGCCACATTACGTCCGGGACGAATCGGGATTGAGTGGCAGACTACCTTATTTCCAAGATATTCAATATAATTTTCTTCCAGTCCCATACGGTCATACTCCTGCTCTTTATTCCACTCTTCCAGTTTAATAACCAAATCTATCGACTGGGTATTTTTTACACTTTCTACACCAAACAAAGTCTTGGCATCTATAATCCCGATTCCCCGAAGTTCAATAAAGTGTCTTGTAATCTCCGGTGCCGAACCGATCAAGGTCGCATCACTGACTTTTTTTATTTCAACCACATCATCGGATACCAAACGGTGTCCACGGTGAATCAGCTCCAGTGCCACCTCACTTTTACCAATACCGCTTTCACCGGTAATAAGCACTCCCTCACCATATATATCTACCAATACACCATGAATGCTGATTCGTGGTGCCAGCTCCACTTTCAGCCAGCGGGTACACTCCGCAGAAAAAGAAGAAGTATCTACAGAAGTTGTTAAGATAGGAATACCATATTGCTTTGAAACTTCCAAATATTCATCTGCCACCGGCAAATCCCGGCAGAAAATGATGCAGGGAACTTTGTAGGACATAATTTTTCCTATCATTTCCGCACTCTTTGCCACACCCTGCTTTTCCATATAAGTATG
This sequence comes from uncultured Lachnospiraceae bacterium, assembly GCA_947631505.1. Lineage (GTDB taxonomy): Bacteria > Bacillota > Clostridia > Lachnospirales > Lachnospiraceae > Eubacterium_F. The sequence goes on from CANRLR010000030.1 coordinate 14,085, forward strand.
TTCTACCTGACCAATAATCTGTACCCGATGATTATCAAAATAATCAAAAAATCCTGCCAGTTGTAATGCAGGACGGTTCATATCCGTCTGTGCAATTTCGATATCCTCAATATCTACCTCCGGTGTCAGATTTTCTACTTCCATTTTTTCAATAAATTTTTTGAGTGATACAGTATACATTTGTTCCACCTCTCCGATTTCATCATAGTTAAGTTTATCATATCATATCGCCGAAATTCATGCAAGAATCACCGCAAAGAATCTTGACAAATGACATGGTTTCGTACTAGAGTATTGGTATAGACTTTAATATATACGCATTGCCCATTTTGTTGCAGTGCAGAAAAGAGGTAGTAATGAGCGAAAGTTGTAATCATGATTGTTCCAGTTGCAGCAGCAACTGTAGTTCCAGAGATCCGAAAAGCTTTTTAGAACAGCCGCATCCAAACAGTAAAATCGGTAAAGTCATTGGCGTTGTCAGCGGAAAGGGCGGCGTTGGTAAATCGATGGTCACAGATTTACTTGCTGTCAGTTTTGCCAAAAAGGGACTTCATTGTGGTATTCTCGATGCAGACATTACCGGACCTTCTATTCCAAAGGCTTTTGGCATTACAGAAAGAGCAATGGGAAATGAAACTACGATTTTCCCTGTCGCATCCAAAAAATATGGCATTGATGTAATGTCTATTAACCTGCTTCTTCCGAACGATACGGATCCGGTCGTGTGGCGTGGTCCGGTTATTGGAGGAACCGTGAAACAGTTTTGGACAGATGTTCTATGGGATAACATTGACTATTTGTTTGTCGATATGCCTCCGGGAACCGGAGATGTTGCTTTGACTGTATTCCAAAGCATTCCTGTAGACGGCATTCTTGTTGTCACCAGTCCACAGGATTTAGTCTCCATGATTGTCGGAAAAGCAATGAATATGGCAAAAATGATGAATATTCCGGTTCTTGGTCTGGTAGAAAATATGAGCTATGCCCTGTGTCCTGACTGTGGCAAAAAAATCCTGGTCTTCGGAGAAAGCCATATTGCAGAGGTCGCTTCTATGTACAGTGTTCCGGTTCTGGCTCAGATGCCAATTAATCCAGCCATGGCAGCAGCCTGTGACAAAGGAACCGTAGAGGATTTGGAAGTAGATTATTTAGAGGACGCTGTACAGATGATTCTTGCTTCAAACAAGTAAGTTTCCCATTATGCAAAAAGGGGGTTTGCCCTATGGATTCAGAAATCTGCTATATCTTTGGTGCAGGAGAACAATCTTCCTGTAATATCCGGTTATCCGCAGGTGACCTTGTCATTGCCGCAGACGGCGGATTTGATTATTTAAAAGAAATTGGACTTCGGGCTGATATTGTTCTTGGTGATTTTGATTCTGTCATGAACCATCAGGACTTACCGGGAGATTTTCTTCGATATCCCAAAGAAAAGGATGACACGGATATGATGATCGCCTTAAAAGAGGGGTTGGCAAGAGGGTATAAGATTTTTCGCATATATGGAGGTCTAGGCGGAAGATTAGACCATACCCTTGCCAATATTCAGGCTCTGACCTTTTTAAGCGGAAACCACGCAAGGGGAACTTTATACAGTGACAACTATGCAATCTCTGTTGTTACCGATGGAACAATATCTTTTGGGAAAGATATACCGGATAATGTACCGGGTAATATATGCTCTGTTTTCTCTCTCAGCGATATCAGCGTAGGAGTGACCATACAGGGGATGAAGTATGAACTGGATGGCGTGACCTTGACCAATGGTTTCCCCCTTGGGGTCAGCAATGAATTCACAGGACGGAAAAGTTTTATTCATGTAGAAAAGGGGACTCTGGCAGTTTATTGGGGGATTGTTTCGGGATAGGGATTATCAGGGAAAAATGGTACAAGTCAAAAGAAGATACCGTAAACCGGCCCATGGCCTTACGGTATCTTCTTTTTCCCCTTTTACTATTTCATTCCCGACAAAATAACCCTCTTATCTGTCTCATAGCTTTATTTTCACTGACACTATCTTATCAATTGGAGATTCGCTCTTTCCCTTTTCTACACCATCTGTTCCTTCTAAGTATGTCATGGCAGCTGATTCAAATATCATATAAATAAAATCACCATCGGATTCAATTGCTTCCACCATTGGAGGAAGATTGATAATTAACGTTTCTTCCCATTTATAATGTTCTCCCCAGGTAGCCTCATATTTCACAAGCTGGGAAATATAATAATCCTTCGTCAGGTTACGTCCGGTAGAACGGCTGAAATACACGTCCCCATCCTCGGTAAATGTCAAGCCCTGTACACGGTCCGGAATTACTCTTGACATCGTTTCCTCGCCATACTCACGCTCGCCTGCCGTTGCTGCTCCCATAAGAACGATTATGTCATCCTCCTGTGCTGTGATTGCCTGTGCCGTTGCTGTCTGTGTTGTCTCCTTTTTCTGTCCGCGCAATGCAGTGACTTCTATCCTGTCTCCTGATTTATATTCCGACAATGCTGCCACTAAATCATCCCGGCTCTCAATCCGCTTCTCTCCGATTTGAACGATAACGTCATTGGCACGGAGCTTCACTTCTTCGCCTTCCTGATTTTCTAAAATTCCTCCGCCGGATATTGTCCCCAGCACAACAGCACCTTTCTCCAGATCCTCTGCTGTCCATTTTTCCTCCTGTACTGTATCGTTATCCACATTCAAATCACCGATTTCATCGGAATCTTCTTTTTGCCCATTGGTAATTATTCCCAAATAATCTTCCTCAATCGCATTCGCGTATTGTTTTACCGGTTGCAGCTTTTCATCTCTATACTGATAAGCATACATTTTTGCCGGAATACCCTTATTGTTTTTTATGTCCTTAATATATTCTGCCACCCAAATATAGCCATCTTTTGAATTGTAGGATACGGCAGATGGTTTGGATTCAATCCCCTGTAGCTCCAGCTCATCCGGCTGTATCACCCCTTTATTTCCGACCGCATATCCTTTTAACGAGGAGTAAGCGATTCTCTGCAGATCTTTACTATCTGAATGACAAATCCAAATATTTTCACCATCATAGGCTACTCCTCCTACATGGCTCTTTTTCTTTAACACTAATGTTTTTAAATACTCACCGCTTTTCTTGTTATAGATGAATATACAGCTGTTATGTACACCATCCATACAATAAGCAGTCGTCAAAAGATAATCTCCCGCAAAACAGATTCCCTGTGGGCAGAGATTATTACACTGAATATAGCCCTTTGTCAAATCATCATCTGCGGTCGGTGCCAGCCCCGGCACTTCATATTTGGTCACAATCGACCACTCAAAATCAGTAAGATTTTTTGTCTCCACACTTAAAGAAGCATCGGTCACCTTAGAATAATCAAAATTCTTAATACTATCCGCTGAATTAACCGTGCGAACCGGTTTTTTGTTAATCGTTACAGTAACTGTGGCAGAAGCTGCTTTGTAATTCTTTACCGCCGGAACGGAAATTTTTACAATCGCCGTTCCCCTCTTCACTACTGTTACTTTTCCGGCACTCGAAACCTTAATTACATCCGATGTGGCGCAGGAATACGTGAGTGCCCCTGTTCCTTTTGAAGCTTTGGCTGTAATATTAAAGGCTTCATCACCCTCAACAGCAGTATAGCTTGTCCTTTCCGGAATGATAGAACGACTGGCTTTGGTGATTTTAAAATACTTCACCTTTTTCCCTTTATACTTTTTACTTTTCTTTTTTGCCTTAATCGTTACCTTAGCCTTTTTGCCAACACTTTTATTGGCAGAATAACTGACCGTATAATCCTTATTCTTTTTCAGTTTTTTCTTTCCCAGCTTAACGGTAACCCCTGGTTTTCTTACCTTACCGTTATATACATAGCTCGACTTGGAAAGCGTAATTTTAGCTTTGGAAAGTGATTTCTTTTTCTTTTTCTTTGCCGCCTGTGCTGAACTGGATGTTCCAAATAACGCAAAGACTGTTAAAGCAAATAAAACTAATGTAAATATTTTTTTCTTGTTCATAACTTTTTACTCCTTGTATCTCGTTCTGACATACATTAAAACACCCAATAGTGGCAAAACAAAGTCAACTCTAAAAAGAGTTGACTCTGCAATTAATTGTTTCAATTTATTGCCTCTGCAACTCTAGAGTTGACTCTGCAATTAATTAAAACAATTTATTGTCTCTGCAACTTTTAAAAGAGCTGGCTTTATCGTTCATTTTTTATTTGTATTGTATCCACATGACCGGACGGATATACATCCCCTTTTCGTTTACCGGAATGCCATAGTCTACGCATTCTTTCAAGCAGGATACGTAAGCAGTTGTGTTCAATTCTTTTCCCGGTGTCCGCAGTCTCATATTCTTAACTTTGCCACCAAGTATATTTCTATATTGCAGTAATTCCTCACGATTCATAATAAACACTCTGTCTTGCGAATCTTTACCGCCTTTTGTTCCATATGTCGCATTATCCGTTGCTTTTACTGTTGTTGGGACAATTAATTCCTGTTCCTGCTGATTGAATACATTTGCAATAAAATCCTGATTCAGATAAGTCCTCAGGGAACAATATTCCCAAGTAACCTTTTCGTCTTTGTTATGATAGACCAAATCCGGCATTGCCGTATTCTTTGCCAAAAGCAGTTTTCCCTCTTTATTTTCCAGAACAATCCATCTGCACTTGCCAAAAGAAATGGTTTGTCCTGCCTTTGTCTCTCCAAGAATTATTTTTTTTATTTCCATTTTTTTCTGGACACTATCTTTATAATCTCCTAATCTGGCATAAGATTTCAACGCATAGTTATCCATACCTAGTGCTTGTTCCCATCCGGCAATATAGTATCTGGTTGGTGTCGCTTTATAACAGACTGCCGCTGCCACAATAAGAACGACTATAATCAGGGCAATCCATTTTCCCTTTCCCTTCTTCTTCTGCCCTTCCTTCTCTTCCCGTTCTTTCGCCGTTGTCATAACTGTTTGGGAATCAACCTTTTGTTCTTTCGGCAATTTCAGCTTTAACTCTTCTGCTTTATTTTTACACTCTTCGCTCAGTGCCGCACATTGCTCACAGCCCTCAAAGGGATCTTTTTTTGCCTTCTCCCCCAATTCTGCAAATTCTTTCTGTAATTTTACATAAATGTCATATTCATCTTCTATATTAAGAATACATTTCGTCGCATTTTTTAATGTAGTCAGCTGTTCAAATTTTTCAACAGGTGTCAAAACAACTACTTTCTTATTTTTCGGCGTTTTTGCCATTTTCCGTGTTCCTCCTTCGTTTACGTTGCCACTTTTCAATTCTCTATGTTTCTAAATACTTCTTATTAGTATATCATACTTTATAGGGATTAATCAATTTTTTTGACAAGTTTTTGACAAAAACACAAAAAAGCTATTGCGCCAGTAATCATCCACTGGCACAACAGCTCCTTGTGCTACCCTAAAATAAAATTATTTCTTACCTTTCGAGTAAGTAGTTCCTTTTCTTTCTTTTCTCTTTCCTCTTCCCGATAACAGATACCACAATGGGGCAGCTACCAGAACGGAAGAATAAGTTCCGGAAATAACACCTACGATCAACGGAATAGCAAACTGACGAACAGAACTTACACCGAATACAGCCAATACAAATACCATAATAAAGGTTGTGAGTGAGGTCGTAATAGAACGGGATAAGGTTTCCGTAACACTCCTATTAATGATTTCCGCCAGATCAGTGCGGGAAGATGCCTTTTTACGATTCTCACGAATACGGTCAAATACGACAATCGTATCATTAATTGAGTAACCAACAATCGTCAGCATACAAGCGATGAAAGTGCTTCCGACCTGAATAAATGAACTTGCCACTACATAAACTGTAAATACAGCAATTACATCATGAACTAATGCCAATACTGCACTAAGACCTGTCTGAAGGTTGCGGAAACGAATCCATATATAAACGAGCATACAGATTGCTGCAATCAATGTTGCTACTAACGCATTCGTTTTCATCTCTCCACTGACCGATTCACTAATTGTTTCTGACTCTACTTTTCCTTCATCTACTTTAAACTTCTCAGCCAGCTTAGTTCTTACCGAAGCTGCCTGCTCTTCTGTCAATTTAGTAGTACGGACTGTAATCTTCTTAACTCCCTTATCATCAGAAGATGATACTTCAGGATTCAATTTTGTTGCATCCTTTACAACCGTTACCGCCTGTTCTTTTAACTCATCGGTAATCTCTGTATTTTCACCGATGGAAATAGACGTAGAAGTACCGCCTACAAAGTCAAGACTGTAGTTCAGAACACTTCCATCTTTTGCCGCATAATTAAAAATCAAACCACCAATGCACAATAAGAATACTGCCCCGGAAATACATACACTCTTTTTCCAAGATCCAATAATATTAAGAACTTTTCTTTCTTTCTGAACTCCGTATAATTTTACATCATCTAAGCCGAGTGCCACAAAAGCATTCAGTAAAAATCTTGTCACAAAAATAGCGGTAATCATAGAAAGAATAATACCAATTGCCAACGTCTGGGCAAATCCTTTTACTGTACCGGAACCTTTCAGATACAATACAAAGGCTGCGATCAACGTTGTGATATTACCATCAATAATTGCTGTCAACGCTTTGGAAAAACCAATTTTAATAGCAGAAGATACCGTTTTTCCGGTTGCCAGTTCCTCCCGAATACGGGTAAAGATAATACAGTTGGCATCCACCGCCATACCAATACTTAAAATAATACCAGCAATACCCGGCAGAGTAAGTGTTACATCCAAACCATTCAATGCCAGCAGCATCATGCCAATATAGAAAACCAAAGCAATAGAAGAAGCTACACCAGGCAGACGGTACATCACAATCATAAAAATGATAATGATGATCAAGCCGATAATACCTGCCATAATACTGCTCTTCAATGCCTCACTACCTAACGTAGCACCTACTACATTATCATGAATATTCGTAAGTTCCAGCGGAAGAGCACCAATACGGAGAGTAGAAGCTAATTCTTCTGCATCCGAAAACTCTTTAAATCCACCTTCAATTACACACTCCCCATCGGTAATCTGTGTCTGAAGAGTTGGTGCAGAAACCAATTTCCCATCATAAACGATAGCAAGACTCTCACCAACATGAGAACCTGTTACCGATGCAAATTTCTTAACACCTTTATTATTAAATTTCAGCTGTACAACATTTTCAGATGTTCCTTTTGTACTGTCTGTCTGCGTTGTAGCATTCGCGTCTGCAATTGTAGAGCCATCCAGTTCAACATTTTTTTCATCAAATGTTACCACATCACCATCTTTCGGACTTGCCGCATTTCCATCCTTGTCCTTCAGATTACTATAAAGGACAAATTGAAGGGAACCTGCTCGTCCAAGTTTTTCCAAAATCTCAGCAGAATTGCTTACACCCGGAATATCAATTGTGATTCGGTTGTCGCCCTCCTTATATACAGCTGCCTCTGTGCTGACATCCTGCACACGTTGCTGCATTTTATAAATAGTATCCGACATTTCCTGCTCCGTCGGATTCTCTTTATTTGCCTGATAGGTTACACTGACACCACCCCGCAAATCCAGTCCAAGGCGGATATTTTTTACGCTTCCCCTGTGTCCGCCCCCTATTCCCTTTCCTGCAACAAATCCAAATGCTGCAATCAAGACAACAACTAACAGAATCTGCAAAATACCTTTTACTTTACTGTTCATTTTGCTTTATCTCCTTTACATATATAAGTTCGAGTTTTTAGTATACCACAAAATAACGGTTTCTTCAAGCAAAAAATGTTCATAGGCAAGTGTGTCATCCTGTGGTATAATGAAAAATATGATTATTAATCTTTTACTTTCCTATAAGATAAAAGGAGGCACTTTTATGACCTTGAATGAATTAGAAATCGGCAAGACCGCCACCATCACAAAGGTGGGAGGTGACGGAGCTTTACGCCAGCATTTTTTAGATATGGGAATCCTTCCCGGTACAGATGTAACATTGATTAAATATGCACCTATGGGAGATCCGGTTGAATTACGGCTTCATGGCTACGAACTTACTCTCCGGCTCGCCGATGCCGCCCTGATTGATATCGAAAAGGAGCGTACGGAAGTATTTGAAATAGAAAGTGCAAAAAAGGATAAATCAAAACACATTCATCATCCCGGCTTGGGAGAGGGCGGAAAATTTCATGTAAAAGCAGATGAAAATCCCCTTCCCAAAGGGACGATGCTGACCTTTGCTCTTGCCGGCAATCAAAACTGCGGAAAAACAACTTTGTTCAACCAATTGACCGGGGCCAGCCAGCATGTGGGAAATTTCCCCGGTGTCACAGTCGACCGAAAAGACGGTTCTATTAAGGGACATCCGGACACTTTGGTGACAGATTTGCCGGGAATTTATTCCATGTCGCCTTATTCTAATGAAGAGATCGTAACAAGAGAATTTTTGTTAGACAATCATCCGAAAGGAATTATTAATATTGTAGACGCTACGAATATTGAGCGAAACCTGTATCTTACAATGCAGCTTATGGAATTAAATATCCCTATGGTCCTAGCTTTAAATATGATGGATGAAGTCCGGGAAAATGGCGGATATGTCCATGTCAATGAGTTAGAACAAATGCTCGGCATTCCGGTTGTTCCAATTTCTGCCGCCAAAAATGAGGGAATCGGTGAATTGATTGACCATGCTGTTCACGTTGCCCATTTTCAGGAGCATCCCGGCCGTCAGGATTTCTGTGATGTTTCTGATCACGGCGGTGCTGTTCACCGCTGCCTCCACGGCATTATGCATCTGATTGAAGACCATGCCGTCAGTGCGGGGATTCCTATACGGTTTGCCGCTTCCAAATTGACCGAGGGAGATTCTCTGATTTTAAAGCAGTTAAAGTTAGATGAAAATGAAAAAGAAACACTGGAGCATATGATTTTACAGATGGAGAAAGAGCGTGGCCTCGACCGTGCTGCCGCTATCGCAGATATGCGCTTTACCTTTATTCGCCGGATCTGCAGCGAAACGGTGGAAAAGCCAAGGGAAAGCAAGGAACATCTGCGAAGTGCCAGAATTGACCGGATCTTGACCGGAAAATATACAGCAATTCCTTCTTTTATCGCCATTATGGCATTTGTTTTTTTCCTGACTTTTCATGTTGTCGGTGCGTTTCTTTCCGACTGGCTGGAAACGGGAATTAATTTTATTACCTCATTTATTGAGAAAGGTCTTGAAGCCGGCAATGTAAATTCTGTCCTCCAGTCCCTTGTTATGGATGGTATTTGCAGCGGTGTAGGAAGTGTGCTCAGTTTCCTTCCTACGATTATCACACTGTTCTTCTTTTTATCCCTGCTGGAAGACAGCGGATATATGGCAAGAGTTGCCTTTGTAATGGACAAACTGCTTCGGAAAATCGGCTTATCCGGACGAAGCATTGTCCCTATGCTGATCGGTTTTGGCTGTACCGTTCCCGGTGTAATGGCGAGTCGTACTCTGCCTTCGGAACGGGACCGTAAGATGACAATTCTTCTGACACCATTTATGAGCTGCTCGGCAAAACTGCCGATTTATGCCTTTCTCACGAATGCCTTTTTCCCACGATATGGTGCATTGATTATGATCCTATTGTATTTTGGCGGAATTTTTACCGGAATTCTGGCTGCCTTAATTTTGAGAAAAAGCACCTTCAAAGGAGAGGCTGTTCCTTTTGTTATGGAGCTGCCCAACTACCGCCTGCCGGGCATCCGAAATGTTCTGCAGCTGCTTTGGGAAAAAGCAAAAGATTTTTTGCAAAAAGCATTTACGATTATCTTTTTGGCAACCATTGTAATTTGGTTTTTGCAACGGTTCAATCTTCGATTAAATCTCGTGGATGATTCCAAGGACAGTATTCTCGCTATGATTGCCGGATTGATTGCTCCTGTATTTGCCCCTCTTGGTTTTGGGGATTGGAGAATTTCCACTGCTTTAATTACGGGATTCATGGCAAAGGAAAGTGTAGTATCAACGATTACCGTTCTTTTTCAGACACCGGAAGCCCTTGTTGCTGCCCTGCCGCCCCTGTCAGCATTATGTCTTTTAGTGTTCTGCCTTTTATATACACCATGCATAGCAGCAATCGCCTCGGTAAAACGTGAACTGGGAAGTAAATGGGCACTATTTATGGTTTTCTTCCAGTGTGTTACAGCATGGATCATTACTTTTCTTCTACACAGTATTGGCTTGCTGTTCTAGCAGATAAAGGAGCACGCAGACCGAAAAAATATATAACCCACTATGACACTTTCATATACGAAAGATGACATAGTGGGTTTTCTTTCCTTTTACGAATACATTAATCGCAAAAATTCTTCTTTTTGAATTGGTTTGGAATAATGATATCCCTGATAATATGTTGCCTTGTACTGCCGCAAATATTCACTCAAGTCCTCATTTTCCACTCCTTCTAAACAAGTTTTTACTCCCATATCATTGGCACACTGCACGATATTCTTTACAATAGACTGGTCAATCGAATTGGACTTAATATTGCGGATAAAAGACATATCAATTTTTAATTCATCAATCGGCAGTTCTCGAAGAAGTGCCAATGAAGATGAGCCTGTCCCAAAATCATCCAAAGACAACTGAATTCCATGAGAATGGAAAAAAGCCATTTCCTTTTGTAAAAATTCATAGTCCAGATTCCGGCAGCGCTCTGTCAGTTCCATAAAGAAATCTTCTGGTGGAAAACCTGAATTTTCCACTGCGTCAATAACTGACTGGCGGAATTCTTTTCGCTCCAGCTGCGAAGCAGCAATATTCACATTTAAAATGAACTTGGGATATATCTTTTTCACTTCTGCCATATCAGTAAGAGCTTGATTTATTATCCAGTTTCCCAAATCGTAAAAAGCAGGATCCAGCTCCAGCCAAGGAATAAACATCCCCGGCGGCACATCCCCATACGGCTCCTGCCGCCAACGCAATAATGCCTCTGCACCTATAATGGTATCTGTATTGACATCTACCAGAGGCTGGTAACAAAGATAGAAACCTCGGAAATTTTCTAAAATGCAACGATGTATCTCACTGATTAATTTTAAACTCTTGGTATCCCGGCCCTCATTTCCCTGAAAAAAGATCAGTTCCCCATGGTGCTCATGCTTGGAACGCTCCAGTGCATACGCCAAACTGCTCTTTACTGTAATATCTGTTCCCTCATAATGGTCCATGATCAAAGCACTTCCCGATAGAGAAATCGGCACGGTCAAATCATGCACTTTTATTTGTTTTGCCGCTTTATTCTGCAACATTTCATAAAAAGTCCTTACTTTATTTTCATCCCATATTCCATATAGTACAACCGCAAATTTGGCACCATCCAAGCGGTACACATATCCGCACTCCGATACCATTTTTTCAGTTCTTCCCCCAATTTTCGAAGAACTACATTTCCATGATTATAACCATACATCACATTAATATGGTTGAATTTGTTAACTGCTATTTCCATGACAACGGCTGTTGTCTTATCCTCTATGATCTGACGCAGACGGCACATAAAATCCTGTGCACTGTGCAAATTCGTAACAGAATCAATGACATCTTCAATGCCATGATTGATAATCGACCCTGTAAACAGCTCTGGTTCACCATCGGAACTGTGCATAATAATACAGTGACAGGTACAGAGCACATATTCTCCATCTTTGTTTCTGGCACGATATTCAAAATCCTGCTCATCCGACTGCCGCGACCACAATTTATTATAAGCTTCCATATATTCATCCAAATCATCCGGATGAATATGCTCTTTCCAGATATCCCCCGCATTATACATATACTCACTTGGCAATCCAAAATATTCTATCGCATTTTGGGACCATCGGGACACATTCGTATCCATGTTGCATATAAATGTATAGATTCTCTTATTTGTTACGGAGAGGACCTCAAAGGTTCTATCCTCTAAGCCGCTTTTGTCCAATTCCATAGGCATCTCCCGTCTTTAAACAAATTGTTACTGCAATGTTCCTTTATTTCATATATTATAACACTTTTATGACATAATTTAAACAAGATTCTTTCAAATATCCCTTTGACCACCCTATTTTTCCACCTTGCAATAAGTAATTCTTCATTTTTTTCTGTAATGAGGTATTCTCCGGCAAATGAACTGAGACGTCCTTATATCCGGGGAAAACCCAATCTAATACTGCCATACTATCATAATCGGTAGTCTCTACAACAAAACAATTTTGGAAACGAATAATATTGGAATTATCATCCAAAAGTTCTTTTAATACTGGTGATAAGAGCCATGACTCACAATAGATTTTTGAATTTTCCCATTGTGGAAAATAGCGTTTCCTAAAGCTAAAAAAATTCCGAAATGATTCAAATACCCTTTTAGGCTGGAAATCTGCATCTGATGGAATATGTACCGAAATTATGTTCTCTGCCATTTCAACAAATTCATATTCCAAACAACCAATACGAAATTCCTTTAACGCAAGCTGTCTCGGAAACCACCATGCCCATTCAAATCTGTATTCCATTTTTATCGGGTCCCACTGATTCCTGAAGTGTTCTTACCCCTTTCTCCCATGACTTCCGTTTTAAAAGCATTTCTTTTATGGCATCATTGAGAACACTATTTCGATTACAGTCATACTCTTTCAACTCGTTGACTATTTCATCTGGAAGCTCTAATAAATTATATAATTGTTCTGAATTCATGGCATTTTCTCCTTCGTCTATAACCGACGGCTTCGCTCCTCCTCATGGACGGCTCGCGCCGTATAATAACGCAATAATAAACGCTCTTACAAGTAAACTTGCAGAGCGTTATTATCGCGTTATTGCATGGCTTGTAGCTTAACCAAAGTATCTCTTCAACAATCCCTCAAATGCTTTACCATGTCTTGCCTCATCACGAGCCATTTCATGAACGGTATCATGAATGGCATCCAAATTAGCTGCTTTTGCTCTCTTCGCAAGGTCCATCTTACCAGCAGTAGCACCGCACTCAGCTTCTACACGAAGTTCAAGGTTCTTCTTTGTGGAATCTGTTACCACTTCACCTAACAACTCAGCGAATTTAGCTGCATGCTCAGCTTCTTCCCAAGCTGCCTTCTCCCAGTAAAGTCCAATTTCAGGATATCCCTCTCTGTGAGCAACGCGAGCCATAGCAAGATACATTCCAACTTCAGAGCACTCACCCTCAAAGTTTGCACGAAGATCTGCAACAATATCTTCGCTAACACCTTTTGCAACACCTACTACATGCTCAGCAGCCCATTCTCTGTCACCTGTCATCTCGTTGAATTTTTCAGGTCCAACACCACACTGTGGGCATTTCTCCGGTGCTGTTTCTCCTTCATACACATAACCACATACACTACATACAAATTTCTTCATGATCTTATTCTCCTTTTCTATTTTTTTCTTTTTTATAGAAGATATTTTACTGTCAGTTTTCTGACAATCTATAAACAATTGTTACAAATTCCGTAGAAATATATCTCATGACCTTCAATTTTCCCGGAAAAATTTTCATCTGCCACTTGGTCAATGCTGTCAATTGAGGCCATTTCTAAGTCAATTATTGCCCCACAATTCCGGCAAATGAAATGATTATGCGGTTCTACCATTGCGTCAAAATGCTCTACGCCATCCCCGCAGCTCAGCCGAAGTATCTCTCCCTGCTCTGCCAGCAGATTCAAATTTCTGTATACCGTTCCTAAACTAATCCTGGGAAATTCCTCCCGGATTTTCAGATATACATTTTCTGCTGTCGGATGCGATTTGGTCGAACGCAGGTAGGTCAATACCGCTTCCCTCTGTCTGCTATACTTCAAACCAGCCATCGCTCTCGCTCCTTTTTGATAATAGTAACGATTACTGATATCATAATATTATATATATTCCTATTTGTCAATAACTTTTTTTAAATTTTTTTAAAATATTTCTCTCACATTTCGACATTTTTTTCATATTTTAAAATAAGAAACTTACAGTAGGAGAAAACCATGTACTATTTTTTATTGGCATTCTTACTAATTATAATCCTTTTTCTTATTATTTTTCATTTTCGCAAAAAAAATATTATAAAAAAAATCTGCTGCCTGTCACCGCAGCACAAGTGTCATCTCATTAATGAACTTGTAGAACCTCTCGGGTACTGCTATGACATGACTCAAGATGTTTTTACAAGTACACTAGATGCATGGCAGAAAACATTTGGATATACCAGTGTCTTTGACAAGTCTGCCCCTTTTTTTAACATGATATTCGACTGTCAGCCTATTTATTTTAATTATAAGGAAAAAACATGGCTGATTGAATTATGGAAGGGACAGTATGGAATTAACACCGGCAGCGAAATCGGTGTATATCATGCTGATACCATCCTCTCTCCAAATGCCCGAAAAACAGCGTTTTTTTCTGCCGCTGAAGAATCTGAATATCTGGAAATGACAACAGAGCTTTTTTATAAAGGGGAGCTCATTGCACAAATGTGCGGCCCTCACTGGTGGCAAACGATATTTTCAATCGGACATTTTTGCCAGCCGGAAGATTTAACGATGAATATTGTCATCCGTTTTCCGGATTTGGAAATGCGCAATGCTTTTGTAGATGCTTTGGCAAGCGGCGGTTACGCCATTGATTCCATTCATCTGTGCATGTATTTTCCAGATGTTTCCTTCCGTTTTAACTGCTGCCAGCAATCCATTTGCTTTTTCAAAAAACTATATCGCTGTTATGTGCAATGGAAAAACAAATGCTTTTGCCGCTTATTTCAGTTTGTAACCCGCCCTTTTTCCTGTACCTGTGATAAGCTGCTATACCTGTATTATCTTCCTGTTTCCTTCCGGTGTATCCTGAGACTAAGACGCTTTCATGCCGGACATAGTGCGAAGCACCACAAATAGTAATGATGCACAGGGCAAAAACAACAACGTTGATTTTTGCCCGTGCTTCCTACGC
>CANRLR010000031.1 GCA_947631505.1 uncultured Lachnospiraceae bacterium
TTCGTGCTTGTCGCGAATGCTTCTTTGTTTTCATTCAAGATTGCGAACGAGCTGAGCGAGTTTCGCAATTACCTAAAAATTTCTCCATGACAGGGACCATAAGAGGGGCGAATTTACGTCCGAACAGTCCTGCCAATACTGTGTAGGGAAGTACCCATTTTGCTATATAAAAACTTCCGAATAACACACCAAGTTCAATAAAGCTCCGAAAGATTATCATGATTCGGGCATGATTCACCGATTTTTTTTCCGGTAGATCCAATTCAATATCAATACTTCGATACATATGAAGCATAAGCAGAGAAGCGGTTGCACTTCCCACTATTTCTCCTAAAACATAAGCAAGGGGATTTGAAACAAAGAATACTCCCGAAACAATTACGACCGCCGCCAAAATCCATATTCCGATTATGGTTTCAATCAATGTTGTTCTGGCTATCTTCATGCTCCCGTTCCCCTTTTTTTCTATCCTTTAATTGTCCCGGATGATAAACACCTGTCAATACCAGCATACTGCGGAGCGCTGCCAGTATTCCCACTATCATCATAATAATAACAAAACATTTTGTCCCAAACAATTTATCTATATAGTAACCAACTCCCAAGCTGACACCCATGCAAATCATCATAGCAAGACCAATTTGCAGAATCATCGAAAATGCGGCTGCGATTTCCCGCCGGTTTTTCTTATCGTCACGCTGTCTCATGCTTCCCTCATTTCTATAATTCTTTTGCCTTTTTTACACAAGCTTTCTGTCCTTCTATGACAGCACTGCGAAATCCTTTTTCCTCCAGTACCCGAACTGCTTCTATCGTTGTTCCTGCCGGGGAGCAGACCATATCTTTCAGTTCACCCGGATGCTTTCCGGTATCCAGAACCATTTTTGCACTTCCCAATACCGATTGTGCGGCCATGCGGTATGCCTGTGCTCTTGGCATGCCATCTGCCACAGCAGCGTCTGCCATAGCTTCGATAAACATAAATACATAGGCAGGGGAACTTCCACTCACACCGATTACGGTGTCGATCATGGATTCAGATACTACTTCCACAATTCCAAAGCTTTCAAAAAGCTCTACTGCCTTTTTCTGTTCCTCTCCTGTTACCTGTTTATTAAAACACATACCGGTGGCACCTTCCAGCACCAGTGCCGGTGTATTCGGCATCGTTCTTACTAGTTTTATAGTTTTACCAAAGAGGTCCTCAATATTCGCAATTGTCTGTCCTGCCGCAATCGAAATAACAAGCGTATCCTCTTTGATGTACGCAGCAATTTGAGGAATCACATCCGTAAACTGAAAAGGCTTAATTGCCAAAAACAGAATATCCGCTTTTTTCGCAACCAGTGTATTATCCGTGGTTGTCTGCACTCCCAGTTCCTTCTGGATTCGAGCCAATGCCTCTGCATTCCGTCTTGATACAATAACATCATCTTTCATATAAAGGCCTTTTCTCAAAATACCTTTTAACATTGCCTGTGCCATATTGCCGCATCCAATAAAGCCAATCATTTTTCCTACTCCTCTATCATATCGACACGTCTTTGATGTCTTTCTATACCCGAAAATTCGGTATCTAAAAAAGTATCTACAATTTTTACCGCCAGTCCCGGTCCGATTACTCTGGCACCAAATGCTAAGATATTCGCGTCATTGTGAAGTCTGGTAGCCTCTGCACTAAAACAGTCACTGCATACTGCTGCACGAATTCCTTTCACCTTGTTGGCAGCAATGGATATACCGATTCCGGTTCCGCAAATTAAAATACCCTTATCACACTCACCATTCACAATAGCATGTGCCACTTTCTTTCCGTAAATGGGATAATCCACCGGCTCTGCATCATAACTGCCGTAATCCTTATATGCCAGTCCCCTCTCATCCAAGTGTTTCATAATTTCCTGTTTTAATTCGTAACCTGCCTGGTCACTTCCCAATGCAATCATAGTACCCTCCATTCCGTCCTGACGGACAATTTATTTTTGTTGGGTGTGTCAAATTCTCACGACACACTACACCCATTCCAACTTTCTTTTTACCTTATACAGCAGATCCTTCAACTGTAAATAGCACTCTTCATAACCATCCATATCCTCTCCGTATGGATCTATAGGTTCTTCCTCTTCCTCTGCAAATTCCTGCAGGGTAAAGACGTTCTCTTCCCAGCGGCCTAATGGATAGTCATCTAATATTTTTACCTTTTCCGTAAAATTCATGGCAAGAATCAACGTGTTCTCATCCACTTCTTCCATCGAAAATTCTTCGGATACCTGCTCTTCGCAGGGAATACCATGAAGTACAAGCAAATCCGTCACCTTTTTATTCTGTGGTTCCGGGAATAACACCACAAGTCCCCGGGACAATACCTCCTTGGACTTGTCCATAAGAATACTCTTCATAATCCATTGCGCCATAGGGCTTAAGGTCACATTCTCTTTACTGACAAAGATAAGCCTGCTGTACATCATATTTTCATACCGCCCTTCTAATCATCCAAATACACGATATTTTGTCCTGCCGCCTTCAAGAGCCGGTTCATAATCGCCTCACTTTTTTCCTCAGCAGAAAAACTTTCTGAAAATATAACTTCTACTCCTAATTTGTCAAATTGGCGTAACGCCCCGTATAATCCCTCACCAATTGTATGCTTCTTTCGCGAGCCAGCGGACACAACTTGTCCATGGGGATACATCCCTCTGGATTCTTCGGTTGCCAAAATCCCCACTTTATCAGACTCAAAGGAAGATGCTGCTTCTTTTATCTTTTCCATTACCCGCTTGAAATCACCGTCATAAATTGTCATTTTAGCCCGCGGAGCATAATGACGGTATTTCATTCCGGGTGCTTTTGGTTTTACTGTGGCATCACTTCCGGACAACCCGGGATCCATTTTCACTTCTCCTATAACGGATGCCACCATTTCTTTTGTTATATGACCCGGTCTTAAAATAACCGGAATATCCTCTGTCAGATCAATAATGGTAGATTCTAATCCAATTCCCACGGTTCCACCATCAACGACCGCATCAATTTTTCCGTCCAGATCTTCTTTTACATGGTCCGCCGTTGTCGGACTCGGACGCCCTGACCGGTTGGCACTTGGCGCCGCAATTGGCACACCGGCCGCTTGAATTAACTGTCTTGCTCCCTCATGCTCCGGCATACGCACTGCTACGGTTTCCAAGCCTCCGGTAGTTGTATAGGGAACCCGTTCACTTTTCTCAAAAATCAACGTCAGCGGTCCCGGCCAAAAAAATTTCATTAGTTCTTCCGCCACTGGTCGGATTTCTTTTACAATCAGAGATAATTCCTCTTTTTTGCTGATATGAAGTATCAATGGGTTATCGCTCGGCCTTCCCTTTGCTGCATAAATTTTTTCAGAAGCTTGGGGATTCAGTCCATTTCCTCCTAATCCATAAACGGTTTCCGTAGGAAATGCCACCAACCCGCCATCCTTCAAAATCTTTGCTAATTTCTCCAGATCCTGCGTCTTATAACCGTGCTCTCTATCCCATTGGAAATACTCTGTATTCATACGAATCATCCATTCTGAGTATAATTTGCCATACAAAATTATCATACCATATTTTTCCTACTTATACAAGAAATTTTCAATTCCCTGACAGATGGCTTTTGCCATTTTTTGTTGATAGGATTCGTCATTTAGAAGTGCTTCTTCGTCAGGATTTGATAGAAAACCACATTCCACTATGACAAGAGGACAAGAGACCTTGCGCAGCATATAATAGGAATCATTTGGCTTTTCTATCCGGTTGTTATCCGATTGTAACAGTTCCTTTATTGTTGTCTGCATAATATTTGCAAGATTTTTGCCCTGTTCCGATTTTGTATGATAAAATACCTGTGCCCCCTTTGTTCCGGCAGAGTAACTATTCTGATGAATGCTCACCACTAAAGCCGGCTTTGCCTCCTCAATTAGTTTCACACGGTTTTTCATATCCGTTAATTTTTTTGATTTCTCACTGCCATCACACAATGCTTCGTCTTCCGTTCTTGTCATATAGACCGTATAGCCACTATCACTCAGACACTTTTCTACTTTCTTTGCAATGGCAAGATTAATGTCCTTTTCCAACGAATTATTTACCCCTACTTTGCCCGGATCAAATCCCCCATGCCCCGGGTCAATTACGATAACCTCTTTTGAATCTTTGGCCGCTTGGTTCAGCGTTTGAAACTCACCGGATGAGAACTTGTTTCCTAAGAAGAGAGAAACAGCCACCACGGCAAATATGCCGGCAGTGGCTGTTATAATTTTTTTCTTTTTTAATATAATGAAAATTTTTGAACCCGTTATATCTTTTAAATTTCTATCCTTCAAGAAATATCCTGCTTTCTGCATGGGTTTGGTTCATTTTATGTCAGAACTTATTTTTTTATTCCCACCTTTTCATCAGCGCTTGATACAATATACAAGAAATAAATATTTACTTTAATAATAGCATTTTTGCACGTTTTTCTGGTGATATTGACGTATCTTCCGCAATTTTCCATAAATCTTTGTAATCATTTTTCTTCAACTCTGTAGCACAATTTCTTTTAATCAAATCATGTACCTTACTTAGCATACCAAAGTTCCCTTCTTTATAACCCAAAAACATATCGTTTCCAAATAAGGCACGATTAATTTGGTCATAAGCATCATTCATATAAAGTAAGTCTGTCATATCCTGTACACTAATCATGTTTTTCCTCCTTCTTTTTTTCTAATTATATTTAATACAAGAGGTATAAAACACAAGTTTATGCAACTAGTATTATAATACTTCTTGCAGATTACAAAATTACTATAACAAGTTTACAATAGAAGTGCAAGGGAAAAATTTTTCAATTTTCGACAGGAGATACAAAATGGATAAAGACTATGGACATTTAGAAATCCGGCTATCTGAATTATTAAAAGAAAGAAAAATAAATAAATACCAACTATCACACAAAGCTGAAATGAATTGGAAACAGATAAATAATTACTGCAACAATGACATTACCCGGTTAGATACTTTTGTTCTATGTAAATTATGCACTGTTTTAGAATGCAACATTTACGATTTGCTTGTATTCATCCCAGCGGATATGGATCAAAAATAGATTACTTATTTTTCGACTTTTAGCGGCAAACATATGTTTCTATCACTTGTTTTCTTATACTTCTTTAGGATTATAAAGTTTCTATCACTTGTTTACAATAGAAGTTGTAGTAATGAGGCAAATATAGCAATATCAGAGGTGAAAAAGTGGAAGAAAACTATGGTCATTTGGAAATACGCTTAGGAGAATTACTAAAAGAAAAGGGGTTAAGTAAAAATAAACTGTCACATAAGGCAGAAATGAATTGGAAGCAAATTGATAACTTCTGCAATAATAATATTACCCGGTTAGATACTTTTGTTTTGTGTAAACTTTGCACTGTTTTAGAATGTAGAATTGAAGATTTATTAGTATTCTATCCGCCAGAAAAGAAATAGTTTATCATATTAAAAAGATTATATTTTGAGCTTGTCATCACATTCTGTGATGACAAGCCATTTCTTTAAGGACTTTTTTGCAGCCCCTTAGCATATATATGAAATTTCTTATTCAATAATTGTTCATCTATATGTCTACTTTTTTAACTCACCGGCAATCATTGTCCATGTTGCCGCTCTCTCAAATCCGAGCTTCCAGAATGCCACTCCGGCTATATCCTTCTTCATCACTGCTTCCAATTTCTTTTTCAGTGAAGTTTCTTCCTCTAACCACACTTTATAAGTGGCTCCATTTTCTTTGTACTGGGCATAATACTGCCCCGTCGTTTCATCCCATTTTGCTGTGACATCATGGGAACGGATTACACTTTCCGCACCGCTCATACCATAGGCCGTCCGAATCGGTTTTTTTCCCTTTACTTCTTTCCAGATACCGGTATAAAATGGCAGCGCAGTTATGACTCGTTCTTTGGATACTTTCGCAAGGACACTTGCCGTTCCTTTTTTTACAAATCCGAGGGAGGATACGGAGCCGCTCTCCTCGCTGCCGTTATAGTGTTCATCATATGCCATGAGAATTACATAATCCACAATCCGTCCCTGTTCTGCCAGATCATAATGGGAATTATAACTTGCTGGTGTATAATTATCCACGGATACAATCAAATCATTTATATGACATTTTAAGGACAGCTCACGTAAAAATTCCAAATATGCCGGAGCTGACTGCACTGTGATTTTTTCAAAGTCAATATTGATTCCATCCAGATCATATTGAATCGCCGTTCCAACTAACGCATTGACTAATTTCGTTCGTGTACTGGTTGTCCCCAGTATTCTTTCTAACTTTAACCCATCTTTAAAATCATTTATTAATCCCCATACCTGCACACCGGCAGCATGAGCTTCATTGACATAATTGGTATTCGCAAAGGAAGTAAAATTTCCTTTATTGTCACTCAATGCAAAAAATGTCGGAGAAATAACATTGAGTCCTGTCGCCTGTGACAAACCGGAATAAACCGTAGTGCTGCTGGCTTCATTCGTCATCTGATGCCAGCCAAGACATACCGTTTTCCCAAGAGATTTTTGCTCAAAGGACTCTAAAGATTTCTTGATTTCCCATTTCCCCTCTTTTTTACCCTCCGCACGGTCAATTGGAATATAACCGGTAATTCCATCCTCTGTGGTTACAGCCATGTACTCATTTTCCTGCTTTGTTCCGGTTTCTACGATAACACGTTTCCCCTCTGCCACTTCTACCATATAAGGATATTTCTTTCCCGGACCAGTACGCACACGGGTAGCTTCTGTCAATGTTGCAAAGGTATACGTCTTCTCTTTATCTGACATTATTACAAGACGGGAAGGATTTTTGTATTCTTTCAAATAACATGGTGCATGCTCCGAAAGAAATGCCAGTGACACATACATACCGTCTTCCTGTTTACGAAGAATCGGCTGTTCTGTTTCTGCACTTTCTTTTCCTATGGAATACTTTTTACTGTCAGCTTTTACCTGAATCACACCTTCTTTTGTGGCATAAGACAAAATATTTTCCGTCAAGTCTACAAACACCCTCTGGTCCATGTAATCCGATGCCACAGCTGCCGGCACATAGGTCTGTCCTTCTATCGTAAGGCCACGTTCTTCTAATAAAGTGTCATCTGCCAAAATTGCCACTTGTCCGGACTCCAGTTTGAACCACTGGTTCTTATCACTCTGTACATTACTTGGTGCAAGCCATTTAAATAGTGCTGCCGCCGCCAGAACAATCACCAGTAAAATAAGAGCAATCAACGCAATCCAAACATTCTTTTGCCTTTTTGTCATCTTTTTCACATAATCCTCCCTTTCCGTACTTTACATTCACTCTGTTGTATACCTAAAGTTTACAACATATCCTAAGATAGTTCAACTATCTTCTTTGCGTTTTCTCCGAATATCTGTTTTCTTTCTTCCCCGGTCAGGGCGATCCGGTTCATCCAGTCTACATAATCTTTCTGTGAACTCCATGGACTATCTGTACCGAATAGAATTTTGTCTGCTCCATGTTTTCTTACAAGACGGATAAATTGCTCTTCTGTCAGCATATCTTTTACCCCTGTCATACAGTCAACAGAAAACGCAGTATCAAAATATACCTTTTGCCCTGCCAAAAGCTCCTCCACTTTATCCCATCGTTTCCAGCCACCCATATGTGCTAAAATGAGCTTATCCGTTTCCGTTTCTTCCAGAACAGAAAGCACATGCTCCGGACAGCAGTGTACCGGCTCCGGCATACCAATATCCTCTCCTGCATGCACCATAATATACAGGCCAAGCTCCGTTGCCTTTGCTACAATTCTCTTATACCGGATATCATCAAAAAAAGTATTCTGATAATCAGGATGAAGTTTGATTCCTTTTAAACCGTAAGCTTTCACCTGTTCCAGAACTTCTTTATAATTTTCCGTATCCGGGTGGATCCCTCCGAACGAAAGAAGTCCTGTTTCAGACGATTCCGCATTGGTCTCTG
The DNA here is from genome assembly GCA_947631505.1 of uncultured Lachnospiraceae bacterium. Classification (GTDB taxonomy): domain Bacteria; phylum Bacillota; class Clostridia; order Lachnospirales; family Lachnospiraceae; genus Eubacterium_F. The sequence goes on from CANRLR010000031.1 coordinate 8,005, forward strand.
CCGCCTCAGCATTAATCTTATCCACCTGCTTTACTGAGGTCGCCACGGGAAGAAGCAGGGAATAATCAATCCCTGCTTCTTTCATGGACGACATCAACCCGGACTTTGTTCCATCTGTCGTTGCTTGTACACCGGAAGCCGACTCTAATTTTGCGACTGCACGTTTCACAATCTTCTCCGGATACACATGGGTGTGTACGTCTATTATCATTTTTACATCATTTCCTTTTTTCCTTAATTTTAAATTGCAAATCCTGTCTTAAATGCCTTTTGATTGATTTCTACGGTCTTTGGAGGAACTGTTTTCCCAATGACATCCAGCCATTCTTCCTCTTTGAAATCCATGCTCTTGGCAGCCACTCCGATAATAATGGTATTGAACACACGGGCGTTGCCAAGTTTCTTTGCTTCCGCCATGGCATCCACCGATACAACATGATACTTCTCTTTCAGTGTATCCAAAATATTCTCAGGATATTCTGCCGCACCGGTCACAACCGTCATCGGATCCATCCGTTGATCATTGACAATCATCACTCCGTCCTTTTTCAGAAAATGAGCATAGCGCATTGCCTCTAATTTTTCAAATGCAATGAGAACATCTGCCTGCCCCTCCTCTACGATTGGCTCATACACTTTATCGCCATAGCGCACGAACGTCACAACACTTCCTCCCCGCTGTGCCATTCCGTGAACCTCACTCAATTTTACATCATAGCCTGCTGCCTGAATGATACCGCCCAGAACACGGCTGGTAAGCAAAGTTCCCTGTCCGCCTACGCCGACGATCATTATATTTTTTGTTTCCATTTCACGCTGTCCTCCTATGCTTCATATTTTCTAATGGCATCAAACTTACACAATTGCTGGCACAAGCCGCATCCATTACACATCGTATCATCAATCGAAATCGTTCCGTCTGCATTTTTTGTCAGTGCCGGACATCCCGGTTTCAGACACATTCCGCATTTCTTACATTTGTCACTGACTGCTTCACACTTATAAGGGAATCTGACACCCTTTAAAAGTGCACAAGGAGCACAGGCAATAATAACCGATACTTCATCTTTGGCTACTTCTTCTTTAATGGTTTTCTCCATCCGCTCAACATCAAAAGCATCCACCTCTACAACATTTTTTACACCAATTGCTTTACACAGATGATAGATGCTGATTGCCGGAACCTCTTCACCCTGTAATGTTTTTCCGGTTGCCGCATGGTCCTGATGTCCGGTCATTCCGGTGGTAGAATTATCCATAATAATAACCGTTCCTGTTCCCTGATTGTAAACCATATTCATTAGGGAATTTACTCCGGTATGCATAAAGGTAGAATCTCCGATAACAGCTACCCAGTTCTTGATGTACTCTTTTCCTTTTGCCTTTTCCATTCCGTGCAGACTGGAAATACTTGCTCCCATACATATAGTGGAATCAATCACATTTAACGGAGCAACCGCTCCCAGCGTATAACATCCGATATCCCCCGCCGCATGTATTTTCAATTTATTCAGCACCGAGAATGTACTTCGGTGAGGGCATCCCGGGCAAAGAATCGGCGGACGTGCCGGCAAATCCGGATAACTTTCTGTCTCTGCCGTTTCTCCCAATACCTTTTCCCGGAGCATATTGGCACTGTACTCACCCTGTCTTGTAAATACATCTTTACCGAAGCATTCAATCCCCCATGATTTTACCTGCTCTTCAATCACTGGTTCCAGTTCCTCAAAAATATATAATTTGTCTACTTTAGAGGCAAACTCTTCAATCATTTTCTTTGGCAGTGGATTAACCATTCCCAGCTTTAACACCGAAGCATTCGGACACACCTCTTTGACGTACTGATACGGAATACCGCTGGTGATAAATCCAATGGAAGTATCTCCCATCTCCACTTTATTAATATCAAATCCACAGCCGTCCTCCATCAGCCGCTTCATACGCTCTTCTACCCAGAGATGGCGCTTCTTTGCCATACCCGGCATCATAACATTTTTGGAAGCATTTCTCTCGTACGTTTTATCCGCCGGCTCCACTCTGTCTTCCAGTGTGACCGGACCCTGAGAATGTGCAAGCCGTGTTGTCGTTCTCAAGATAACCGGTGTATCGTACTCCTCACTGATACGAAATGCCTCTTTCACAAAATCCTTTGCTTCCTGACTATCTGACGGCTCCAGGACCGGAACAATCGCCGCTCTTGCTACCGCCCGGGTATCCTGCTCATTCTGTGAACTGTAAAGCCCCGGATCATCCGCTACGACAAACATCAAGCCTCCGGCAGCTCCAATATAAGATGCGGTATAAAGGGGATCGCTCGCCACATTCAGTCCCACATGTTTCATGGATACCATTGAGCGGACTCCACTAATGGATGCACCGATTGCCACTTCTGCTGCTACTTTTTCATTCGGTGACCACTCCGCGTAAATTTCTTTGTAGTTTACAATGTTCTCACTAATCTCTGTGCTCGGTGTCCCCGGATATGCCGCAGATACTTTTACTCCTGCTTCATATGCTCCACGGGCAATCGCTTCATTACCAAGCATAATTTTTGTCTCTGACATAGTTTTCCTCCGTTCTGTCACGCAGTTTCCCTATTCGCTTTATCCTGCGTTTTTTGTCTTAACTACTATCATAACACAAAATGATACGATAGGGAAAAACTTTTTGTGTTTTATATATGCCTTTTTATACGGACATACGACGCTCTAATTTATCCTCGTACATTTTTTCATCGGCTTCTTTGAGCATTTCCTGATAGTCTGTCTTTCCTTTTGCCAGACTATATCCAAACGAAAATCTAAGTGGTACCTTGATATTTTCATGAATAAAGGCATTACTACTGTGCTGTATGTGTTCCAATTCTTCGATTGTCTTTATCAATTCCTCTTCACTATCATAATCATACAGGAATAGTACAAATTCATCACCGCCCTGTCTTGACGCAATGCTGTTTTCTATTCTAAAATCTTGAATTACGGCTGCTATTCTTTTTAAATAGATGTCACCGCTTTCATGGCCATAGGTGTCATTGACCATCTTTAGACCATCTGCGTCTATCATAATCAGAGCATAAAATCCAAGAAGTTCCGGATTCGCAAATAATTCCGTCAGCTTTGTATCAAGTCCACGGCGATTATACAATCCCGTCAGCAAATCAATATCTCTTTCTGTTTCAAGCTTTTTCCGCTTCCTGATTTCAGCCGTTACATCCAATACAACGCCGAATACATCCGCTTCTGTTCTGATTTCCTCAAGCTTTATATAATTTTCCCCCAGCATAAATATATTTTGTTCATTGGGTACAATCTAACTTTGTATTTTGCGGATGAAATTCCTAAAAAGCTCAATATCCGATGCCATTCTTTCCATTTCATCCAGATCCATGGAAAATATCTGTGGGACATATTCCGTATATTGAACCCTGTTCATGGTATTATTATATTCATATACTCCAATCAGCAGATTCGTTTTGTTCAGCACATACGATATTTTTATATTTTTATCTAATATGCTTTTAAGCATTGTATTGATATAATCACTAAGTTCAGAAAGTTCAATACTGCTCTGAACCTCTATATTAACGTCATAATCGCCGTTTGCAATCAGATTCAGTTTACCATTTATATCATGAATCTCATTGATAACAAACTTATTCATGTGCCTGGTGACTACATAGGACAATACTAAAACAATTAAAATCAGACACACGGATAAAATCAGCACAAAAACCGGTATTCTCTGATACAAATTATGAATGGGAACTACGCGCCCAAGATAAACATCCCCTGATTTTTGAAAAACACAAAAACATACATGCCCGTTAATTTTAGCGTGGAATCCATCCAGATCATTCTTCATTTTATTCAGATCTATTCCGAGTTCTCTAATATCTAATCCAATACTTTCTGTATTGGTAGAGCCTATAATGGTGCCGCTCCCTGCATCAATATCGTAAAAATCTGCTTCTGCATTCACTTTAAAAGTTGAAAAAATGTAAGAAATTTCATTCTTCTCCGTTACTTTTTTTACGTTTACAGGTTCCATTCCCACCTGCACGATATATTTCCCATTATCACTCCATACTGCTGAATATTGCATTAATTTCCCTTCAGCCGTATTCGGTGTAATTTCCTGCACGAGTTTTAATGTCTTGTCTTTTAACATCGGTTTAAAAAAGCTAATCTGTTCACCCGAATCAAATGTAAAATTATAATACTCTGGATGAGTTCCTGTAAAAATACGGCCTTTTGTATTAAATACATGAATCTCATCGACCTCTAACATTTCCGCCAGTTCTTTTAAATGTTTTAAATCATCCAAAATATCAAGATCGTGTTCAATAATTTCAGCAATTACTTCGGCATTATACAAACAAGTCTGTCTGTATTCTTTTTGTACAACTTCAAGTTCCTGCTCATTTTCTTCTAAACGATTATTGATAAGTCCAAATGTTTGTATGGCTTGTTCATATGCCCGTCTTTGCTCAGCAATCAATTGGACAAACAAAACAATAATTAGTATAAAAACAACTAGGAGTGCCGTTATCTGATACATATATTTAAAGAGTATCTGCTTCAGCGTCTGCATTCTATCCGTACCTCCCCAAAAACTGTTTTTGAAAAAATCTTTTTCCATTATACCAAATTGAAGAGGCTTTTACAACTTTTACTATTTAATCGTTTGTGTTTAGAAAATATTGGCACATTTTTTTATTTCCCGTATTTCACGCAGAAACAAAACACTCGAACAGCCGCTCCCGCTTAGTCAATCAAATCACTAAGGGTACACAAACTATGCGCACCTCTTAGTGACGCGATTGAAATACTGTTCTCATTGTTTTGTTTCTGCATGAAATACTGTGCAATTACAGATGTGCCTACTTTAGACACAAGCCATCTTTCTAAGAATTTCCTGATAAATATGATAGCGGTCCAACACCTTCGTCCTGCCCATTAAGAAATCACGGCATTCTGCCGCCTGTATGTATCATTATTCTTTTGGCTTAGTTCGCCCTCTATCCGGGATAATTTCTTTTCCAGCTCCTTTACCTTTTCTTCATCTCCAGAAGCTGCTTTTATCTGCTGTTCCAACTGCTGTTTTTGTTCTTTCAGTTTTTTAATTTCCCTGTCAACCTTATCGGTATTCGTTATGCACTTCTCCGAATCATCATACAGCACTTTGGGATTGCCGTTTTCATCCTGCCCCATGCGGTACAGCCCGATTGGCCTGCTGACGGATTTCTCGCTGCTGATATACTCGTCCTTTGGAACCGGAATGCTTTCACTTTTATTTGCTGCACCCTGCTCCTTTCCAACTTCCTTTGCCTTATCCTTACCTTCCTGCAGCCATTCCAGATAATCATTTTTGTAATCCTTATAATTACTGCTTACTTCCATTGACATAAAGCCGTCCTCCTTTTCTTTTAAAGCATTTGTAACCGTTCAGAGCCAAGCATTTTTCCTGCCTCTATCTGTTATTCGTCATTACTTTAACGGCATTTAACCCAATTGCTGTGAAATGCTTTCTGATTGATGTGGAATGATCACAAGGATACTTAACACAAACTTTTCTCCCTCTGTCCGTATTTCCATCGCACCATGATATTTTTCCACGGCCGTCCTGATATTTGTAAGCCCTGTTCCACCCCGGACCTCTCTCCTGCCAATGCAGCTGTTTTCTATTTCCATAAGCAGAAAGTCTCCCTGTACTTTCCCCGTCACATAGATATATTTTTGTTTTCCGTTACTCATCTGGTTACAGGCGGAAACAGCATTATCCAGCGCATTCCCTAAAATAATACAGAAATCTATATCACTGATTCCACAAGGGTATGGAACAATCATAGAGCACTGTACCTCTATCTGGTTTTCTTCCGCAATCCCTAATTTATTCCCAAGCAGAATATCAAGCACCGGATGATTTGTACTGACCGGAAACGATATGTCCGATGTCAGGTCTTCCATCCCCTCTATATACTGTAATGCCGCCTCCGTCTTTTCGTTTTCCAACAGTTCCTTTACAACCGTGATATGGTTTTTTATATCATGCCGGAACGACTTTGTTTTTTCATAACGTAATTTTGCTTCTTCCACATACTGGCTCAAAGAATGTGCCTGCATCTCCAACAGTGCCGCCTCTTTATTCAGCCTGAAGTTTTCCGCCAGCTTTTTAAATGAAAACATAATACAAAACAGACTGACTACACCCAATACCTGAATCAATAGCATCTGATAAGGATTCACACTGGACAGCATCCCATCTTTTTCTACCGTAACCGTATTTCCATAAACATTTTCATTGATATATTCACTTGCCAAAAAAATCAATAAAGCGGGCATCAATATCATAAACACATATTTTTTGCCCGCTGTTTCATTCCATGCACAGTACCGCTGTATGGCCTGATAGCACAAAGCTGCCAGCACAAAGGCAAAAACACTCCCTGCCCCCGCAAAAATAAATCCGAAACTCCCCGGATTCTTTTCATGAACAATGGGAAACAGAATATAGGATAACGAATTAAATAATCCAAAGCACAAATTCAATATTTCTACTGTTACGACTGCATACAAAGCAGTGAGAATATAGTCTGCCCTGTAAAGCAGCTTTCCTGCCGCCATAAGAAGCATGATGAAGACAAGCAATGCCAAAATGCCCTCTGACCTAAAAAACACTAAAATGATTGTTCCAGATGTTGCAAACAACATACCGTACATAGGATTGACTTTCTTCTGCAAAAATCCCGTAAAAAAACAAAAACCTGCAAGCAGCTCAAGGCTGCCCATAACATATGTCCAAAAAAAATCCAAATAATCAACCATTTCAAACTCCCCATTCCCTCATATACTTTAAAATCACGTTTGAGAATTCCCTGCTTCTAAGACGTGACACGGGTATTTCCTTTCCATCTGCCATATATGCAGTATTGTTCCGGTAGCTTTTCAGATGGTTCAGGTTGATCAGATAGCTTCTGTGGCATCTGAAAAATCTTCTGTCCAGCTTCTTTTCCAGATTTTCAATCCTGTCATAGTAATCAATGATTTCCCCTGAGTTAAGATACAGATATACTTTTCTGTCTATAATCTCGCAGCAGATAATATCCTGAAAAGAAATAATGTTGCTTTCGTGTCCCTTCTTGACGAATAAATGTCCTTTTTCCTTATCCTGCATGGAAAGGAAAAGCCTTTCCATTGTTTTATCAAAATACTCTTCCTGCACAGGCTTCACTAAATAATCAAACGGCTGGACTTCAAATGACCGGAATACCATTTCTTTCAGAACTGTTATAAAGACCAGAAATCCTTTATAACCGTGTGACCTTAACCTTCTGGCAGTTTCTATTCCGTCCATCCCCTGCATCCCAATATCAAGAAAAACGATATCCATCCCTTTACTGCTTTCTAACAATTCTTCTCCTGAAGAATACTGCACAACAGATATGTCTATGTTTTTCTTTCTAAAAAAATCTTTTGCCATTTTTTCAATTTTCTCAGATATACATTTTTCATCATCGCATACAGCAATACTGAGCATAGAATCACCTTCCTTAAATTTCATATTATAACATCTATTATCCGGTTAATCCATAAAAATGACGTCAAATGTATTTGTATTGATGTGGAATGCTTGAACCTTTCAAGGAATATATCGTTTATTTTTTCCCGTGAATTCCGGTAATGGAAAAAATCACCCACTCGGCAATGTTGGTCGCATGGTCTCCGATTCGCTCAAAATATTTGGCAATCATTAACAAATCCGTTGCCGGCTCACCAAGTTCTGCATCCTGGCGGATGATATCGATGACATCTTTTCTGGCCTGACAAAAAAGTTCATCTACAATATCATCATGCCCGATAACCTCTTTTGCCTTTTCCTTATTCTTTTCGACATAAGCCTCAACACTTTTTACAACCATATACGTAGTCTCTGTTGCCATTTTCTGTATATGAATAATATTTTTTTTATATCGGGACCGTGCAAGGTGAATCGTCACTTCTGAAATGTCCGCCGCATGGTCCCCGATTCGCTCCATATCCGTAATCATTTTGAGAGCCGCCGAAATCACGCGCAGATCCCTTGCGACCGGCTGCTGCTGGAGCAAAAGCTTAAAGCATAGATTTTCGATTTCTTTTTCCTCTGCATTAATCTCTTCGTCATAGGCAATCGCAGCTGCTGCCTTATTTTCGTCCATCTTTTCCAACGCCTGAATCGCCATCTCAATGGCATGTTCGATCATACTTCCCATCTGAATCAAATCACTATTCAGCTCTTCTAACTGTCTGTCAAATCGATTTCTCATATCAACCAAACCTTCCTGTTATATAATCCTCTGTTCTCCTGTCTTTTGGCATGGAGAACAATTTTTCTGTCCGATCCATTTCAATCACTTCGCCCAACAGGAAAAATACAGTGCGGTCTGACACACGGGTCGCCTGCTGCATATTATGCGTAACCATAATAATGGTATATTTTTCCTTTAACTCCAGCACCAGATCTTCGATTTTTGATGTAGAAATCGGGTCCAGAGCACTGGTGGGTTCATCCATTAGAATGACTTCCGGTTCCACCGCTAACGCTCTGGCAATACAGAGCCTCTGCTGTTGGCCGCCGGAGAGACCAAGGGCACTTTTTTTGAGACGGTCCTTCAGTTCATCCCAAATAGCCGCCTGTTTCAAGGAACGCTCTACGATTTCATCTAGTTTTTCCCGGGAATGTATTCCATGGGTTCTCGGACCGTAGGCGATATTGTCATACACACTCATCGGAAACGGGTTGGGATTCTGAAATACCATTCCCACTCTCTTCCGCAGAAGATTCACGTCAATATTTCCATAGATATCTTCACCATCCAGCTCAATCCGGCCTGTGATTTTACATCCTTCCACCAAATCATTCATGCGGTTCAGAGATTTTAAAAAGGTAGACTTACCACAGCCGGATGGTCCGATAAATGCCGTTATTTCATTGGATGGAATTTCCATATTTATATCTTTCAATGCGCGAAAGGTCCCATAATGGAGATTCATATTTCCCACACTGAATTTTGTATTTAATGCCGTATCCATTGCACATGTTCCTTTCTTGAATTATTTTTTAACCAGTTTTCTTGCCACAAGATTCGATAACATATTGATTCCGATTACAACAATTAAGAGTACGACCGATGTGGCAAAGGCACTGTCCGTATGCAGTCCCTCGTTGGACAAACGGTACATATGTACTGCCAGTGTCCGCACCGAACTAAAAATATTACTTGGAACTTTTGCCATTGTTCCGGCTGTATAAATAACTGCTGCCGATTCACCTACGATTCGTCCTGTCGCAAGGATAACACCGGATAATATGCCGGGAACAGCACTTGGCAGTACAACGACAAACACCGTCCGAAGCTTACCGGCACCCAGTCCAAAGCTTCCCTCGCGAAAAGATTTCGGCACTGCCATCAGTGCTTCTTCTGTCGTTCTCATGATAACAGGCAATACCATAATTGCCAGCGTCAGGGAACCGGACAAAAGGGAGTATCCCCAGTTACAATATCCCACAAAGAACAACATACCAAATAATCCATAAACAATGGACGGAATACCGGTAAGAGTCTCTGCTGTCACCCGTACGACCTGTACCAGTTTATTACCGGTTCCGGCATACTCTACCAAGTAAATAGCTGCAAATACACCGAGCGGCACTGCTGCTAAAAGTGTAAGAATCACCATTAAAATTGTATTAATAATCGCCGGCATCATGGATACATTGTCTGAATTGTATGTCCATGCAAACAACTCCGGTTTCAGATGCGGCACTCCATTTATCAGAATGTAAAATACGAGAAAGCCAAGAGAGCCAATAGTAATTACTGCTGCTAATATAGTAACAATCAGCATAAAGAGAGAACCCGGATGTCTGGTCAGAGTCGAGAGTTTTTGTTTTGCTGTCACCTGATTAATGCCCATTTAATCCACCGTCCTTCTCTTTAAAGCTGAAAAAATTAAATTGATTAACAAAATAAATACAAATAATACTACACCGGTTGCAATCAGTGCCTCCCGGTGGAGGTCCTGAGCATAACCCATTTCAATTACAATGTTTGCCGTCATGGTACGAACGCCTTTTAGAATCGATGATGGAATTCTTGCCTGATTTCCGGCTACCATAATCACCGCCATTGTTTCACCGATCGCACGTCCTACCCCTAGGATAACTCCTGCCAATATTCCTGATTTTGCTGCCGGGACAACTGTTTTATAAACACTTCTCTCATGAGTGGCTCCCAGTGCCAATGCCCCCTCATAATACTTGTCGGGCACTGCCTGTATTGCCGATTCGGATGTTTCAATTACCGTTGGTAAAATCATCAATCCGAGAAGAATTGAAGCTGTCAGCATACTGTTTCCGCTTCCGCCAAAGACATCCTGCACCATAGGGACCAATACACACAATCCGAAAAAGCCATAAACGACAGATGGTATCCCTGCCAGCAGATCCACACCGGATTTTAATGGCTTATACAATTTCTTTGGACAGAACTTTGCCAGAAATACTGCCATAAGAATTCCGATAGGAACTCCTATGACCATTGCTCCGGCTGTCACATATATGCTGCCTAGAATCATTGGCAGTATGCCATAGTCGCCACTGCTGGCTCTCCACTTTGTACCGGTAAGGAAATTCAGGAATCCGATTTCTTTCATCGCCGGAATTCCGTTGGCAAAAAGGAAGATACAGATCAATGCAACTGCCAGTATGGATACACATGCCGCAATCAGAAATACAATTTTCATTGCTTTTTCTTTCATGTGTCCCCTCCTTATTTCATTTCATTCCAATCGGTAATGTTGCCGCGGAAAATACTGTTTACCTGTTCTTTTGTCAGACCGTCAATGTTGTTCTCTTTGTTTACAATAACGACGATACCGTCCTTAGCAATCACGGTTGATTTAAGGCCGCCCTGAAGTTCACTATCCTTTAGCTCACGGGATGCCATTCCGATATCACAAGTCTTTTCCATAGCAGCAGTCATTCCGGCTGTGGAATCACTCTCCTGCAATTCAATTTCAGCACCGGTATTCACTTTTTTATAGGCCTCAATTAATTTTTCCATCACCGGTGATACAGAAGAAGAACCTTCTACTACAATTTTCCCTTTTTCTCCATTGCTCTTAAATGCACCGGCGTCAGATGCCTTGATGTATCCGTTTTCTTCAATTACTTTCTGTCCGTCTTCGCTGAGGATGTAATCAATAAAATCCTGAGTAATTTCGCTTACTTTTCCGTTTGTAGCAATGTTAAATGGTCTGGAAATCTTATAACTTCCCTTGTTAATATTATCTACCGTAGGCTCTGCTCCATCAATTTTTACACCTTTGACTGTGTCATTTAAAGACCCCAGTGAACAATAACCAATTGCCGCATCATTTCCAGCTACCGTCGTCATAACAACCTCTGTACTATTGGAAATCGTTGCTTCTTCGGTTGTCATGTCTACCTTTTCACCATTTTCCTCATCCTGCACTCCGAAGAGTTCGACAAAGGCACCTCGTGTTCCCGAACCATCTTCTCGGGATACTACGGTAATCTCTTTGCTCCCGCCGGCAGCGTTTCCATCTGTTGCTCCTCCTGTTGTTCCTGCATCATTGCCTGAACTGCCACACCCTGTCATTACCCCCACTGTCAATACCCCGCATACAAACATAGATAAAATTTTCTTTGTCGATTTCATGTTTCATTCCTCCTAGATTCTGCCACTTCTGTTCTGGCTTCTTTTTTTATTTTTTGTTCCTTACAAAATTCATCTTAATGGGGGAATGTAAAGTCTGAAAGCCTGAGAGGGTAAAATGTAGGTAAATTTTGTGTTATATGGAATCACTTGGAATATACAAAAAGCGTCGTGAAAAACCGACGCTCTTGAAGTTTGCCAAAGGCAAGCTTCGCTCCGCATATGCCGAACTTTCCTATACAATAAAAAAAGGAGCAGCAAAAGCTGCTCCCTGTTTTTCATATTCTACTTGTTCTGCTCCATAAATTTCAAGACCTCTTCCATTGCAATCTTTCCACTTGCCGGTGTGAAGCCATGCCCCTCACCTGGCATGACACGAAGGGAAGCATTCGGATAAATATCAACTGCTTTTTGTGAATTAGAAAGTGCTACAATATTGTCCTTATCGCCATGAAGGATATACACATTTTTATTAAATGAACCAATGTTCTCAAATGGATCAAATTCATGCATGGAGACTACAAATTCTTTTCCTAAGGTCAATCCCCAGAAATCAATCGTCGCTCCAAGATTCTCAGGATTTGGATACATATTTCTCCAATCATTCGGAATGTTAAAGGCCGGGAAATACAGCGCCATTGCTTTTACCTGTTCAACACGCTCTTCTGCAGCAAGTGCCGTTACAAGACCGCCCTGACTGCCTCCGAATAAATATACTCGTTCTTTATCTACTCCATCCATATTATAAATGAAATCAAATACATCCAGAACATCCTGTTTTTCCGTGAAGATTGTCATATCTGTCGTTTTTCCGGTACTTCTTGACCTTCCTGAGCCACCACAGAAGTCATAAGCATATGCAATGTAACCATTCTTTGCATAATATCTGCATTCATTCACAAAATCATCGGCAATTCCATTAAATCCATGGGCTAAAATAATGGCCGGAAAATCACCTGTTCCCACTGGAGCATACAATTTCCCATATATTTTTTTATCTCCCTTTGTCACATAGGTTACTTTTTCTGTTATTTCATATTTACCCGTATCCTGACTTGGTGGATTTACACTCGGTGGACTTACAACCGGTGTATCAGCAGCCGGTGTATTATTGACCGGATTGTCTGTTGTGCCTTTCGCATCCCCCGGAACTGTTATTTTACATATATATTTCTTTTTTCCGATAACCGTGTACACATCAGCAGTTCCCGGCTCCACTGCCGCCACCTTACCTGTTCTGGAACTCACATACACAATATCACTGTTCGATGACTTCCATTTTGGTTTCCTTTTCGTTTGTGTCATTTTTAATTGAACAATCTTTCCCATCTCTAAGGTAAGACTTTTTTTATTGATCTTCGGTGTCTCTACTACAATTTTATAGCGTTTTGTCTTTTTCCTGATTTTACTTTTAATCGTAACTGTGCCCTTCTTTTTACCTTTCACAGTTACTTTCCCTTTTCCCCTTTTTACCTGCACTCTTTTTTTGTTTGAACAGCTCCATTTTGTTTTTTTCGTTGCTCCCTTAACCGATATCTTAACGCTTTCCCCTTTAGTAACATATATTGTCTTTGTTGCAGCTTCCGCATGATATTGCGGAATGACCACAGATAGAACCAGCAATGCCAATATACCTATCATTGTCAAAAGTTTTGGTCTGTTTTGTATTTTTTCCATTTTTATTCCTCCTATCTTTTCTCCATTTTTACATATATTATAACAATTGGGAACCAGATTCCCATAGATTGATGTGACCACAAACAGTCATTTTGTTACAACTTCATGTTATTTGTTGAATAAACAAATTGAAAATGATATGCTTATAAATAAGAACTCAGTATTTAACGGGAGGTAATTATGGAACAGCAAAATAATAAAGAAGTGTTTATTAATGTTACGGGTTTTCAATGTTTAGATAATTTACAGAATAATACGATTGACCTTTCACTGGAAACTTGTGGGATTCAGAATTGTTTTCCCGGCCACTGGTTCGGTCCGGGAAAAAGAGATCTGTTTTTAATTCATTTTATTTGTGGGGGGAAAGGGATCTTTGAGAGCGGGGGGAAGACCTATCATCTCTCTAAGGGAGACTTTTTTGTCATTTTTCCGGATACGGAAGTACACTACGAGGCAGACCATACGGAGCCTTGGGATTATATGTGGGTTGGCTTTGTGGGCGTCAAGGCAGAAAGCTATTTAAACTATGCCGGAATTGATAGAGACCATGTTATCGGTCAATATTCGAACACCTCTTTCCTATTCAGCTGTATTCAGCAAATGTTATTAGCCCGCAGTACGACTCCTTATAACGAATTAAAACGAACTGCTGCACTTCTTACCATATTATCTTCCATAATTGAAGAATATCACATTACAAATCCACAAGATGATTACAGCGCTTCGACACATCAGGAGTACCTTGACCGGGCATTGAAATATATTGATAAAAACTTATCCATGCCAATCAAAATAAGTGATATTGCAAACTATGTCGGTATCAACCGAAGTTATTTGACAAATATTTTCAAGCATTCACTCGGAGTGTCACCTCAGGAATATTTAATTCAATATCGACTTGACTATGCCTGTATGTTATTGGAGGATTCCGATACCAAAATCAGCAACATTGCAAAGGCCGTTGGATATGCAGATTCCCTGACCTTTTCTAAAATTTTTCGCAAAATGAAAGGAATGAGTCCATCTGCCTATCGCAAAAAAAGCCTCTATCAATCCAATGAAAATGATATTTCCAAGGATTGATAGAGCTCCCTTTTTATTTTGCTTTATTTATTTGCAACTTTAAATTTCTTTGTCACTTCACCGCAACGGACCGTTACCACCGCGAATTTTTTCCCTTTCCTTGTTTTGGTTACCGTAACCTTACCATATGGATCCACCTTAATGTATTTCTTTCCCGCTGTAACCTTATAAGAAATTGTTTCCGTTGTCTTTTTTGTCAGTGTCTTAATCCGAATCTGTGCTGTCTGATTCTTCTTTTTCAAAGTTACCTTTGCCTTCTTCAAAACTAACTTTTTATTTGCTATCTTTTTCTTTACCACACGGATTGTAATGACTTTCTTCTTCGTTTTATCTTTTGATGAAACTGTTATTTTAACAGTTCCCGCTTTTTTTGCCTTTACAATACCCTTGCTGCTCACGGCAGCGATTGACTTTTTATTTGACTTAAAAGTAACTTTCTGATTTGCTTTTGCCGGAGAAACAGAGGTGACTAATTTTATTTTTTTACCTTTTACTAATGTAATCTTGGACAATTCATATCCCTTTACTTTTACATTAACTGCCTTTGGACGGACTACATTATTTTGAGGCTGATTTCCCGTCGGATTCGGATTCTCTGTCGGTTTTTTGTCTGGATTCTCATCCTTGGTAATGACCGTCTTTGACACTCCGATAGAGGCAATATTCGGACACCACGAAGAAGCATTTCCCAATTGAATTGTATTATTTCCTTCTTTTAACGTGATATCTGCATAAACACTATCCGCAGAATCGATTGCATAGGAACCTGTACTTGGACAATCATAGAAAACAGCCTCACCATCATTTACGGACACGGATACCTTTCTGCTCTCTCCTGCAAAATAAGTGATCTGAAGCTTATACTTTCCTGCCTTATCTACATGAACGGTAAAGGTTGCCGTGCTGGCAGCACTACCGCCCAGCCAGCCAATCGAATCCGCTTCTTTTGTTGCTCCGCCTGCCACAACAGCACTGCCTGCTCCGTATAATGTATAATCATACTGTGTGCCATCTATTACCTGCTCCCCGTCGTCAGTCAGATCGGTAACCGTTGCCGGTTCCGCTGCCGTGTCTTTTGAAATTGCAATCCGGTCTATATTCGGTGCCTTTGCCTTTGTATTTCCAAAGGAAATGGTATTATCACCCTTTTTCAGGCGGACATAAAATTTCCCCATTGCCAGCGTATTAACGCCCGCATTTAATTTACCGCTGCGAATCTCACTCTCTCCATTGACAGAATAAACGACCCTTCGCTCTACACCACAAGCATAATATAACCGCATCTCATAGATTCCATCTTCCGGTACTGAAATATGCCGGAACGTGAGTTTATTATATGCAGTCCCGCCAAGTCCTGTTACTTGTTTCATGCCCGAAGCAAACTGATTTTTTCCGATTTTCGCATTTCCACTTCTCTCATTTTCCGTGGATTCTGCTTCATAATAAGTATAATTATCATAAAGCGTTACCGTTTTCATCGGCTCCTTCGTAATCTTAACAGCTGCTCCGCCATTTTCGGACAGCTCAAGCTCTAAGACCGATTCTTTCGTTACTGCTTTTTCTTCTATCTGAACATCGGTGCCGTCTGTATTATCCTGATAAATATATGCCTTGTAACTGCCTTCACCCAAAAAGTCAAGAGAAATGCTCTCCTTTTTCGCCTCTGCCGTCATAGCAGCAATATACCAGTCCTCACGATTACGTCTTGCCATTGTAATATCTTTTCCAGGATATCCTTCTAACAGCAGTGTCTCATCCCACTGTGTCGGAACATCATTTATCATAGACAGTCCCCTATAGCCCTCCAGTTTATAGACGGATGAAGCAATGTTCTGTAAACCTGTCTGATAAGCAATTACCTGAGCCAGCTGAAAGCCTGCTGTCACCGGGAGCTGGTCAATCTGCGTTCCAACCGGTGTAAAATCCATACCGCCGACTACATTCCGATTATAAACATAAGTAAGACAATTGCTGACAGAAGGCCCTATATTCCATTTGTAATACTCACTTCCCCGTACCGCTTCATATCCCAAAACATTCGGGAAGGTTCGGATTTCTCCCCTCGGAGCCGTACATCCATGAAACAGTACATTAATCTTATGCTTTGCTGCAATCGTCGCACACTGATACATCTGTGTCATTGTTTTTTTGTCATCATTTTCATAATAATCAACCTTGACACCTTTTACTCCAACCGATTCACACCAGCTAAATTGTTCTTCCAGCTGTTCTTCTGTTTTTAAGGAATATTTCGGATAGGCCGCATTTCCCTCTGCATCCTTGAAGCCGGCATGATTATCATTATTTACTCCATACCATAAAAGGATTCCCACTCCCTTTTTTGCACCATAATCCACTAATTCTTTTACTTTATCCTTATAGTCTTTCCACAGGCACCAGCCAAAATCAAGACAGACATATTCCCAATTGTTTTCTGCTGCAAAATCAATATAATCTTTCTGCTGGTCATATTCAATCGGATCATCTCCTGCTTCTGACCACCATGACCATGCGACCGTACCCGTTTGAATCCATGAGGCACTGTCCTTATATAATGACTGATCTGCTTCCGGATTTAAACTGC
This sequence comes from uncultured Lachnospiraceae bacterium, assembly GCA_947631505.1. Taxonomy (GTDB): domain Bacteria; phylum Bacillota; class Clostridia; order Lachnospirales; family Lachnospiraceae; genus Eubacterium_F. Next base: position 25,065 of record CANRLR010000031.1, read on the forward strand.
TTGTTATTGTAGAATTTACGATATCGTTCAGATTGTCTGCCACAATTGCTACCCTCCATGGCATATGAATCATTCCTTCTTTATCATAAGTCATGGTTACAGAGCTTCCCGAACCCTTTCCGAACTTGAATTTCAAATTTCTTGTTCCTGTACTTGTTTCTAAATGAGAAGCACAGTAAGTATCCTCTCTGCTAAATACATCTGCTTCCGTATACAGCATCCAGTTCTCTCCGCTGTTTGCAAGAAGCGGTACAGAATATTTTGCCGAAGCAGCTTTCACGGTAGACATTTTTATCTTTTGGTATTCATATTCATAGTTTCCTGCCGTATCATATCCGGCCCAGATAACAGAATCGGATGGAAGCACAAACTCACTTGCTTCTCCGCTGACCGCCTCTGTTTTTCCCTGCGTTCCCTCCAATAAATACCGATAGGCAACACCTTCCTCATAGGCACGGACAACTACCGTCATAACAGAATCCGTATTCTTCTTTTTAAGCCGGAAGCTTACTTCTTCATACACATCACTGATTTCTCTGTTCGCTCCGGTCGTAAGCGTATACTCATCTTTTCCGCTCACTGTTTGAACCGAGTTTTCCACATAGGACATATCCTTTGTAAAATCAGTCGATGCTTTCATTCCCAGCTGGGAAGCATCAAGAATTACCTTCCCGGCTCTGGATGCCGTAATAAAATATCTTCCGGTTGTCTTATCTTCCACGATCTTTGCTGACACATCACCTTTGGCAACCGTAATCCCGGTATCGGAAACCGCTGTACCATCTGTGAGTTCATTGGCACCTCCTGCTTCCGTTTTTTCCACTACTTGAATGCCCTGTTCTTTTGCAATACTTTCAACCTGTGTTTTCGTTAATGCTGTTCTGTAAAGACACACATCATCTAATTTTACTTTTGCATCCGGATCGGTCCAGTTCGAATAGGTTCTTCCTAATGCATTTTTTACCAGTGTCTCCATACTGTTCAGCCGTTTCGTCAGGTTCGTGCTGTCTGCGCAGGTTCCCTGTTCCTCCCCGTTCAGATAAAAGGTGACCTCATCCGCATTCACCGTAAAGGTAACAAAGCTCCAAGCATTTTTTGACGGCTCTGCCGGCATAGGAGCCCGTACTATATTGGAATCATCAAACAATACATTCCACACTTTATCCGAGGCATAGGGAGCAAATGCAAACTCATTCGATGAACCGCTGTCCGCAGAAGAAATCACCCGGGAATAACTTCCCACAGAAGTATCCGGCTTTATCCAAAAGGAATAAGAAAAACCGGTCTTCGCTGATACCCCCTTATAAAGTGATGCCGGAAGGTCGACATAAGAACTGCCCTTCGCCCCTCCTGACAAAACTAAGACCTTATTTCCTGCTTTCTTATAATTTTTATCACCGATGCCGACCGAATCTTCTTCCACACTTGCTGTCCCCTGTAAAATGGCATCGCCTTCCTGCTCTGTTCCCGAATTGGAAACTTTTCCACCCGATATGCTTTCAAAATCCCAGCAATAGGATGCACTTACTGCTTCCCCGTCCGTATCTTCTGACGCTTTTGCCTTTTGTGCATTGAATGCCGGAATTACAGTCACAGCCATTGTAAATGCCACCAGCATTGATAATATCCTTTTCCACATAGAAATACCTCCTCACATTTTTGCAATTATTCAGCCGCTGGTACTGAAGTTGATATTCCTATCTTATCGCAATTTATATTTTTTTCCATGGATTTATGTGACGAGATATATGCTTTTTGTAGATTGAAACAAACTTACCGGAATGCTACTTTCTTTCAAAGGCCCACAGATTTTTTATCTGAGGCTCTAATGTTTCATAATCCCACAGACAATTGCTCCGTTCTAAACTATTCGGATCATGGAGCTTTATTTGCCCGTTTACCATTTTCGTTAAAACGATGAAGTGCCCTTCATCGGTAAAATCTCCCGGCCGCATACTGCAAATAATAGGATGCCCCTTGTCCAGTTGGTTTTTAATTGATTTATCGCTTAAACTGATTTCTACTCCCTGCACATCCCAGTGCTTTCCACCCTTTGTTATAAATTCCCATGAGGTTCCCTTTTCCTCTTCATAATAGCCCTTTTTTGCTGCATAGTCTGCAACCTCTTTCGGCGTCACTTTTTTATTATGCGTCAGCCCCACAACGACCATTGCCATACAAGTAGGTGCACAACCGGATGTTCTAATATCACTATTTCCATATGAGGCATCTGCCCATCGACTGTCTGTCTGCAGAAGAAGAGGCGGAGCTGCCTCAATTTCCTCTTCCGTTAATTGACACGGTACAGAAAATATATTTGTCTGTGACGTATCCCCTAAAAAATGATTGATAACTGTGCGGATTCCTAATGTCGCAAGTATCATGAAAACTGACACAATTAAAATTTCTACTCCACTCCGAATACGTAATCTTCTTTGGTATTCCCTTACACTTTTGCTTCTCATGATGTCCTCCATTCCAGCTTACCAGCATTTTCCGTGTTCTGAACAGAGTCCGTGCTTTGCATCCAAAACAGAACCCCTATCATAAGAATCATAAATCCGGCCCCCAGTGCAAGCGCCATTCTTAACTTCTTCTCCTGCCTTTTTACGCTTTTGTTTTTCATTCTTTCTCTTTCCTCCTACTACAATATATTTATGGTTAATACCCCTTACAGCCAGTAAGGAATTACCCATCTTGTTGCTTAAG
>CANRLR010000032.1 GCA_947631505.1 uncultured Lachnospiraceae bacterium
GAAGGTTGAGAATCTGCCGGCAGCCTAGCCAGCAGAACCTCTCATTTTATTTTGTACTAAATCTTGACATAAGACCATATAAATAGCTTTAGGCAATGGTTGTTCAATTAACTTTCCTTTCTCTTTATCATCATAAAATGGCAATATTATTCTCCACTCATCTTGTTTTGACCAGTCAGAATATTTTGTCAAAATACTTTTATACATTTGACTTTCATCTAAATTATCTATATCTATTTTTTTGGAGTCTTTGTAAACCACAGGAAAAACAAACTGTGGGTTTTCAAAAGAATCAATATAATATTCTATACAGAAACCTTTGTAATTATTTGCATACCAACTCCACATAATGTCTTTTTGAACACTTTCGCAAAAACAGGCTATATAATATGTACTTATTATTTCATCAATTATAGTTTCTACTTTCTCCTTTAGCAAATCCTCTAAAAAATTGAAATTTAAATTCATGCTTGAATGCGAAATTTCAAGCTGACCTTCAAATTTATCATCAACACACTTCATATTGGATAACCATATTTGATTATTTAGTAATGCATTTTTATCATTTTCGTTCCCATATCTATATCTAAATATTGTTTCTGGTTTCTTTTCAATATAAAGCAATAAACCATTTTCAATATCTTTTTCCACAAACATTTTTTCTAAAAATTCTTCTTTCCAGTTCATAAAAAACCTCTCCAAAACACATTCTCAACTTAGTACTTGCACAAAAAAATCTTACTCTTTAAAATTAAAAAACAAGATTTTGCTAGTAGATATAGATAAATTTATGGGTTATTAGTTAAATTATTAACTTAACTACAGAAGTTTAATCTTGTTAATTTACCATTTTTAACGATAAATTCAAGAGTGTATATTCCCATGTAATCTGAATTAGTAAGATATGACTTTAAAGTACTTTTAGAAAGTTTCATATTGGTTTCTCCAATACAACTATAAGCTTTGAATTTTTTATCAAGCTTAAAAGTTCTGGTTGCTTTCTTTAAAAGAGTTCTCTTACCATCATTATAAAGATTTTTCATAGAAGATGCTTTCGCAAGTGAACCTTTTACGATTAACTTATTACCTTTCAAAGTCATTTTGGATACACTTTCAGAATTGCTTTTTTCTTTAGTATAGAAAGCAGTATAATACACTGTACTGCTTGTCTTTACCTGAGTATACTTAGTATTATCAAAAACAAATACTAATTCATCAGCACAGTACTTAATCTTTTCTCTTTCCATTTAGAAGTAAAATGTGATTTATCTTTCCATTTTAAGATAACATCCACATATGCTTCTTTACTATTAACAGAAGTAAATTTAATAGTATTTTTAGAAGTAACTTTCCCAGTAAAAGAAAATTTAGCATATCCATCATAGACAGCATTTATCTTTACTTTTTTACTATTAACTTTTTTAATAGTAATCTTAGTATCAGAATTTTTATAGGTCGCATTCAGATTCCCCTTAAAGTTCTTAGTAGACGCCGCCTTTACATCACTACTTCCTGCATTTACTCCCATTACTACAATAAGAGCAAATACAAACCCCATCATAAATTTTCTTATTTTACTCATAATCTTTGTCTCCTTTACATTACAAAAAAATTCGTTTTGCTCCGGAAAAATCTTTTTTATCCAAAACTGATTATTTTTTCTTCGTCTGAATCAAATATAAAACTTAACTGTCCTGCATTTGTTTATACTTAAGATTCTCTTTCGAAAAATTACCCGTAAACGCCTTTAGTCTTTTGATAATTTCTTCATCCGAGAAGTTCTCTTCAATCTTTTTATTCCAATCCTCTGCCATTTCAATACATTTATCGTAATCTTTCTCTTCTAAATATTCCTTCATGTCTTCATAATCATCTCTCAAATCATCTTCATAGTCTATCGCATCTTCCAGTTGTTCCTGCCATTCCTTTATTTTTTCTTTGAATGGCTTATAATCTTTATATACGCTGTCGATTTCATCAAAAGAGTCATATGTTACCTGAAATCCGGTTTTATATCCAGCCGCAACGATATCATCCAGTATTGGAATATTATAGTTGTTATAGAAATTTGTAACTGCAGAATTGTACTGCCCTAATGCCGCTTTCAATTCTGCCGACTTTCCTTCAAATGCCCCACTCAATACGGAATGTGCTTCATCAAACTTCCCCTCTTCCATTAACTCTTCCGCTTTGTCTGTGGAGGGGTCAGTATCTGAATTATATTTCGAAGATGAACACCCTGTCGCAAATACTATTATCATAATGCATAATACAAATAATAATGACTTTTTCTTGTTTTTCATATTTTCCCTCACTTTACTGTTATTTCTGTTTTTTTCCAATAGTTATAGCTTTTCCAAAAGAACCGCTTTCTTCTGGTTAAATTCTTCTTCCGTAATAATTCCTGATTCCTGCAGTCCCTTTAATTTCTGAATCTGCTCAATTACATCTACATCGTTTCCGGTCGTCTGCTGTTGAACAATTACCTGTGGCTGTGCTGCCTGTTTTGCCATCTTTCTGTACTCATGATATACCTGCACGACTCTTTCCGCTTCAACCTTAAACAAGGTATTGATTCTCAGTTGTGAACCAGCGACACTTAAAATCAGGTCACAAGTCTTTGTTGCCGCTGTCAATGCAGCGTCAAGAAGATAGGTAGTCAGGTCGTTACTATTAGAATTCTGTTCGGTGCTTGCCGAAGTAATATCTTCATAATAAAGTTGCTTAACATTGGCAGTAGCACCAAAAAGTTCCCTATCCATCACTATAATTTGTGATGTAGTGCATACAATATAGTCTTTTGCAGACAGAGAATCTAACCCCCATGCAAAATAAACAAATTCTTCATTATCATAAATCATATACTTCTTCAATTCAGTGCAGACCTTTTTGCCAATTTTCTGCCTTATCATCTGGTCTACCTGCTTGCTTGTAATGTCCAAGTCATGCTCATGAATTCTTTTAAAATATTCATTCAAAGCAGTAAAATCTTCCCGAATTACTTTATCAGTTTTAAAACCAGCTAATTCATATTGATCACAGATTACCGTTGAAGTATCTTTATCTTCCCCAATAATGAAAGTTATTTCACTGATTTCTTCTACCGGTATTCTCCCCTTTGAAAGATATTTTTCATTTTCTATGCGATTGAGGACAAAGTATAATACTTTTTCCGTCAGCAAAAGTTCTTGTTTCCGGTCTGCCTTAATATATAAAAGTGGTGTTTCTGAATGTTCAAAAACCGAAACACTTTTACTAAATTTTTCGATCAGCTTTGGAGAGATAAACGGATGCATCTGAATCTTCGTATGCTGTACACTGCTTGCAGGAAATACAAGTTTATCATAAAAATTTTTAGTAAATGACCGGATCTCTTCAACGCTGATTTCCCCAAATAAACTTTTTTCATTACTGTAAGCTGTTATTGCATTAATAATTTCCCTCGAAATCTGATTTGCTTTCTCTGTCATCTCCTTTTCAATCTCTGCTTTTTCTGCTTTTTTCTGTTCATATGCATTTTTTGTCTCCTCAACTTTTCCCTTAACAGCCTGAGCAGTATCTCCAATTGTTGATTTTGCCTTGTCTAAAAAATCATCCTTGTTAAATTTGTCAAAAAGTCCCATTTAAATTCCTCCTGTTTTTATGTATGAATATTCATACATATTCTCACACATATTATACTCGGATATTCATGCATAGTCAAGTTTATTTTTTGTAACTACAATAAAAGAAAACGACAAAGGAGACTTCCCATTGATTAGTTATGCCCCCCTCTTCAGAACGATGAAAGCAAAAAAAATCACCTCTTACCGCCTTGAAAAAATGGGTTTTTCAAGAGCGACCTACTATTCCATCCAAAAAGGGAACAGCGTTTCCACCAATACCATCAACCAGTTATGCAAACACTTAAAATGTAATGTCTCTGACATTATGGAATATATTGATGAGGAAGATTAACTTGTCTTCTCCTATTTTCATATGTTCATTATAATAAATGATAGAGACTGACATCTGTCCCTCTAAAAATATATAAGAGAAATTTTTTCTAAGACTCACGATACGACAAAGAAACCGTTGAATCTGTTTTAACAAATTTCAACGGTTTCTTATGATTTCTGAATTCTGGTATTGGTATTCTAATATCCTTCTCAGCAAATACTCATTGATTTTTATAATGATGATTCATGGCAATAATTTCTTGCCGCATTTCTTCCACAAAAGATGGCGGTTCTAATACCTTGACCCATGCCCCCTGACTCAGTAAAAACATTTTTATCCCATCTCCATAAACATTTACCTGGATAATATATTTCTCATCTTCCTGTCTGATAACTTCAGCTCCGGGCAGACGGTCCAATACGGCCTGAACTGATGGGCCCTGAAACTCAAACGTGATGGTGCGTTTTGTCTCCTGTCCTGGCCACATATATTGAATCCTATTTTTTAACTCACCCTCATCAAACCGCTCCCCATACTTGATATGGAAATTAGCACGATGCTTTTCTATTCTTATAATCCTGTCCATCCGATAAAAACGAATCAAATCTTTGTCATTCAAAGTATGTGCCGCAATTAAATAGAAATAATATTCACTAAATACAATTGATAGCGGTTTCACTCTGCGAAAAATTTTACTGCGGTCCATCTTGTAATATTCAATGCTGATTTCCTTTTGTTCCCGGATGCTCTGGGAAATACTCCATATGTTATCCATTACATTTTCACAATCTGCTCCCACCGGGATATAATGATACATCTCTTTCTCTATCAGGGCATGTACTAATTGCCTGTCTTTTGCAGACATAAAGGATTCCAGTTTATGTATCACGCTCTGCATCTGATCCTTTCCCAAGGACCGGCTGGCAATCAAAATCTTTACAAGTGCTGTCAGCTCTTTGCTGGAAATAAAATGATCCAATTCCAGATAATATGCCTTTTCCTGATAGGAGTACTGTATCTCTAATCCGGCCATATGCTCCCAATTATCAGATAGACGGTTTTTCAATTCACAAATATCTCTGGAAATACTCTTTGAAGAGACGTCATACTCCTCTGCGAGCTTTCGTACAGAAATAAACTCCCCCTGAAGCAGTCTTTGGAAAATGACAAATTCCCTGTTTCTCTTATCTGTATATTTTGACATATTGATTTCCCCTGTCCTTTCATGCCCTTAAATGACTTAAATTTTGTGAAACATTTTTTATTCAAATCAACAACTCCCATGTATCCATATCACAATGCTGTGGTGCACGTTTCGCCCAGATACCTTTCCCATATTTTTTAAACAATTTATATTCCAGTTCCCTACACTTACTAACCGGACAACACTGCCATGAAACCATAATATGGTCTCTATTCTCCTCAGTAACAGACCAATAGTCACCCCTTCTAGCTCTATCATCATAATTCAAATTATAATACTGGGCAAGACGCCAGCGAACACCCGATTTATATGCCGCACGTCCACATTTCATGACACTATCATCCAGATACAACACATACACACCCGGCATTCCATTCGCAATATTTCGTGCCTCAGATAATCGTACGTTTTTTTGATATTGATAATCCGAAGGAGACTTGTCAATACCGGATTCATCCATTTCAAGTTCGGCATCCGTCCGCCTATGAACCCCCAATTCACTGTTTTTCTGACGTGCAATTTCAATTTTCCTTCTCGCTATTTCGATTTTTTCTGAATCAGGATTATCTTTTGCATATTCATGAAGTCTTTTTTCGTACTTTCTAATCTCTAATTCATTATTCCTCTGTTGTTCCTCTATCGTTTTTTCAACATGATCTACAGCAGAAATTACTAATGTCGAAAGAATATCTAAAAAACCCATAATAAAACCACCTCTTCCTATATATAGTAACAAACCATCCGGACAACTATCTGTCTCTATAAATAATTTGTTATAAAGCAAAACTGCCCCCTATATCCTAACGATACAAAGGGGCAGTTCATTCTACAAATACAATTCTCTATTGAGTTTCTCCAGATTCCTCTTTTTAAGAGGAATTGCCTACTTCTGTGCAATCGCTGCCTGTGCTGCTGCCAAGCGGGCAATCGGTACACGGAATGGGGAACAAGATACATAGTCAAGACCAATCTTGTTGCAGAACTCTACAGAAGATGGGTCTCCACCGTGCTCACCACAGATTCCGCAGTGAAGTGCACTATTTTCCGGTTTGCCAAGTTTAAGAGCAGTTTCCATCAACTTACCAACACCTGTCTGATCAAGCTTAGCAAATGGATCATTCTCAAAAATCTTAGCATCATAGTAAGCGTCTAAGAACTTACCAGCATCATCACGGGAGAATCCAAATGTCATCTGTGTTAAGTCGTTCGTACCGAAGCAGAAGAAATCAGCTTCTTTTGCAATTTCGTCAGCAGTAAGAGCCGCACGAGGAATCTCAATCATCGTACCAACTTCATACTCAAGGTCGATTCCAGCTGCTGCGATTTCAGCATCCGCAGTCTCTACTACAAACTTCTTAACATATTTCAACTCTTTTACATCACCAACCAATGGAATCATGATTTCAGGTTTAACATTCCAGTCAGCGTGTTCTTTCCTAACTTCAATTGCTGCACGGATAACAGCCTTCGTCTGCATCTTAGCAATTTCAGGATATGTTACAGCAAGACGGCATCCACGATGTCCCATCATTGGGTTAAACTCATGGAGGGAAGCAATAATTGCTTTGATTTCATCAACAGATTTGCCCTGAGCATCTGCCAGTTTCTTAATGTCAGCTTCCTCAGTAGGAACGAACTCATGAAGAGGTGGATCCAAGAAACGAATCGTAACCGGATTTCCTTCCAGAGCTTCATACAATGCTTTGAAGTCTCCCTGCTGATATGGAAGAATCTTATCAAGAGCAGCCTCACGCTCTTCTACGGTATCTGCACAAATCATTTCACGGAAAGCAGCAATTCTGTCTTCCTCAAAGAACATATGCTCTGTACGGCAAAGTCCAATACCCTCTGCTCCAAGTTCACGAGCCTTCTTAGCATCTGCAGGTGTATCTGCATTGGTACGAACTTTCATAGTACGGAATTTGTCAGCCCATCCCATGATGCGTCCGAACTCACCAGCGATTGTCGCATCAACTGTTGGAATAATTCCGTCATAGATATTACCTGTAGAACCATCAATGGAAATCGGATCTCCTTCGTGGAACTCTTTACCAGCCAATGTAAATTTCTTATTTGCCTCGTCCATGTTGATATCACCACATCCGGATACACAGCATGTACCCATACCACGTGCAACTACGGCTGCATGAGATGTCATACCACCACGAACTGTCAGAATACCCTGAGAAGCTTTCATACCAGTGATATCTTCTGGGGAAGTCTCAAGACGAACAAGTACGACTTTCTCACCGCGGGCATTCCACTCTTCTGCATCTTCTGCTGTAAATACGATTTTACCACAAGCAGCTCCCGGAGAAGCACCAAGTGCTTTCGCCATTGGCGTAGCGGCTTTCAATGCAGCAGCATCGAACTGTGGGTGAAGAAGAGTGTCTAAGTTACGAGGGTCAATCATCGCTACTGCCTCTTCCTCTGTTCTCATTCCCTCATCTACAAGGTCACAAGCAATTTTCAATGCAGCCTGAGCGGTTCTCTTACCATTACGTGTCTGAAGCATATACAGTTTTTTGTTCTCAACTGTGAACTCCATATCCTGCATATCTCTGTAATGATTTTCCAAAGTAGAACATACTTCTTTAAACTGTGCAAATGCTTCTGGGAATTCCTGCTCCATCTGAGCGATTGGCATTGGTGTACGAACACCGGCAACCACGTCCTCACCCTGTGCATTCTTAAGGAATTCACCCATGAGCTTCTTCTCTCCTGTAGCAGGGTCACGGGTAAAGGCAACACCTGTACCGCAATCATCACCCATGTTTCCGAATGCCATGGACTGTACGTTTACAGCAGTTCCCCATGAATAAGGGATGTCATTGTCACGACGGTATACATTCGCACGAGGGTTGTCCCATGAACGGAATACGGCTTTGATTGCTCCCATTAACTGCTCTTTCGGATCATCTGGGAAGTCTTCGCCGATTTTCGCTTTGTACTCAGCTTTGAACTGGGAAGCCAATTCTTTTAAATCATCTGCAGTAAGCTCAACATCCTGCTGAACTCCTCTGTCTGCTTTCATTTTATCAATCAACTCTTCGAAGTATTTCTTTCCGACTTCCATAACTACGTCAGAGTACATCTGAATGAAACGACGATAGCAGTCCCATGCCCAACGAGCATTTCCGGATTTCTCTGCAATTACGTTAACTACAGTTTCGTTCAGTCCAAGGTTGAGGATGGTATCCATCATACCAGGCATGGAAGCACGAGCACCGGAACGTACCGATACGAGAAGCGGATTCTCTTTATCTCCAAATTTCTTTCCTGTAATCTCTTCCATTTTTACGATGTACTCATTAATCTGTCCCTGAATCTCTTCATTAATCTGACGACCATCTTCATAGTACTGAGTACAAGCCTCTGTTGTAATGGTGAATCCCTGAGGTACTGGAAGACCAAGACTTGTCATCTCAGCAAGGTTAGCACCCTTACCACCAAGAAGTTCACGCATATTAGCATTACCTTCACTGAACAAATAAACCCATTTTGTCATGTTTATTAATTCCTCCTATATATTTTTTATATCCTCATACGACAATTTCTCCTGCACATTGGAAAATGGCACGACAAATACGCAACCGTATGAGTTTGCTGCCATTATTGTAACACAAAAATGACAGAAGTAAAAGTGTTTTTTTATACATTGACAAAAAAGATTGTATCTATCTATAATAAGAGAGGAACAAAAAACAAATAACGATTTCGGAGGTATCTTATGATAAGGATTATCACGGACAGTCTTTGTGATATGACCATGGACTATGCAAAAAAACAAAATATTGACATTTTACCCCTGACAGTGCGTTTTGGTGAGACGGACTATAAATGCGGCATTGATTTATCAAATGAGGATTTTTATGATAAATTAGAAAGCAGTGAAGAGACTCCTTCCACAGCTGCTGTCAATCCATATGAATTTGAAGAAATCTTCAGAAAATATATCGAAGCCGGGGATGATATCGTAGCGATTCTTTTTTCAAAACATATGAGTGCTACATATCAGTCTGCTGCGATTGCAGCAGATAGCATTGAATCGGACAAACTCCGTCTGATTGACTGCGAAAATGGTGCGATGGGACAGGCTCTTTTAATCGAAACAGCCATTGTTCTGAGAGATAAAGGACTTACGGCTGATGAGATTGCTGAAAATATAAAATCTCTGTTACCAAAAACCAGAACATACATCATCGTAGATAATATGGATTTTCTGAACCGCAGCGGCCGCATTTCTAAAAGCGCAGAACCAGTCGGCAGTCAGATGAAGATCCACCCGGTGTTACAGCTTCTTGCTGACGGGGTAAAGCCAGTGGACAAAGTAAAAGGAAGAAAATCCTGTAATGCATGGTTAATTAACAAATTAAGGGAAAATACTCCTGACACAAACTATAAACTGGTTATCGGACATTCCAATGCACCGGACCGTGCCGAAGCATTAAAAGAACAGTTACAGGAGGCAGGAATTACAAATGAAATTTTTATCACCTGTATCGGTCCGATCGTCGGTACCCATATTGGCCCTAATAGCTTTGGAATCGGTTATATTGTAAAAGAATAGGGAAAGATTGTGAGAAACGTGCGCCGCTAGGCACACACAGAAAAACAGGCGGAAAATTTCTTTCGCCTGTTTTTTATCGTATAGGAAAGTCCGGCATCCCCCTGCTATTAAAATCTGAAATCTCTCTGTCCCTGATGGATATTCTCGATATACTCTGCTGCCTTTTCCTTCACAACAGGATTTGTAATAATTTCTAACTGTTCTTTGATTACCTTTTCGCCTTTTTCCTTTGTATCCGGTGATGCGTAGTCCTCCAAATACTCCTTCAATGTCATGAGTGCATTTGGCTGACAGCAGTTTACGATCTGACCGGATTTCAACAGTTTCATAAACCGGTCTCCGGTACGCCCTTCCCGGTAGCATGCAGTACAAAAACTTGGAATGTATCCCAGACCAAGTAACCAGTTCACAACTTCATCTAATGTTCTCCGATCACTGACATCGAACTGGGAGGAATTCTCTTCTTCCGGTTCCTCTTCAACATAACCACCGACACTCGTACGTGAACCTCCGCTAATCTGACTGATTCCCAAATCCAACACCTTTTCACGACTTGCCTGTGATTCACGGGTGGATACAATCATCCCGGTATATGGCACTGCAATACGGATAACTGCCACAATTTTTTGGAATATCTCATCGGAAATACCATTATCAAATTCATCCGGATTAATATCATCTGCCGCACAAACACGAGGTACACTTATCGTATGTGGCCCTACACCAAATTTTGCCTCCAAATGCTCTGCATGCATAATGATTCCGCACAATTCGTAACGATATCCGTCCAATCCAAATAATACCCCACAACCTACATCATCAATCCCTGCTTCCATGGCACGGTCCATTGCTTCTGTATGATAAGCATAATCTTTCTTTGGTCCTGTCGGATGCAGCTTTTCATACCCCTGCCGGTTGTAGGTTTCCTGAAACAAAATATATGTACCAATTCCTGCATCCTTTAACTTTTTATAATTTTCCACTGTAGTCGCCGCAATATTTACATTGACACGGCGGATCGCCCCATTTTTGTGTTTTATACTATAAATCGTATCAATACTTTCTAATATGTATTCAATCGGGTTATTTACCGGATCCTCTCCTGCCTCAATCGCAAGACGCTTATGTCCCATATCCTGTAAGGCAATTACCTCTTGCCGGATTTCTTCCTGTGTCAGTTTTTTTCGTGCAATATGTTTGTTCTTCAAATGATACGGACAATATAAGCAGCCGTTGACACAATAATTGGAAAGATACAGAGGTGCAAACATAACAATACGTTTGCCATAAAACCGTTCCTTAATTTCTTTTGCCAGCCGTTCAATCTCTTTATTTTCCTCTTCCAGTTCACATTCTAAAAGAACGACCGCTTCCCGGTGGGAAATTCCTTTCATTTCCCTTGCTTTTTCCAAAATCGCATCAATAACCTCTTTGTTGTTCTTATTTTCTTCCGCATAGCGGAGTGAATCCCGAATCTCTGCATCGTTAATAAATTCATCGGCAATGCTTGAACTCGGATCATACGTAAACTTCTTTTGTTCCATTTCTTTCAACCTCCATTTATTTTGCACTTCCATAGGCAATACCATTTTTCAGTTTAATCCCTTTCCGCTCCATAAGCTCAGAGACCGTTAAAATATCATATCCGTTTTCCTGCAGCCACGGAATGACCTTCTTCATCGCCTCCGCCGTTGATGGATGTATGTCATGGACTAAAATAATATCACCGTCCGATACATTTTTCTTTATCTGTTTCAATACCTTATTCGCATCCTTGCTCTTCCAGTCCAGCGTATCCAGACTCCACAAAATCATCGGCATTTTCAGTTTCTTTCTCATCGTATTACTGATTGCCCCATAAGGAGGGCGTACCGTTTTTATTTGATAACCAGTCAGCTTCTTCACTAATTTTACTGTCTTATTATTTTCTTTATTCACACCGGATATTTTCAATTTGCTCAGATCCGCGTGGTCCCATGAATGACTTCCGATTTCACAGCCAAGAGCAACCTCCCGTTTGAGTACATCCGCACCTGCGGATACACGCTGTCCCACAACAAAAAAAGTAGCATGTGCTTGATATTTTTCCAGTAAATCCAAAATTTTCGGTGTATTCACCGTACTTGGCCCATCATCAAACGTCAATGCCACAGCCTTTGGTCGCGGTGCCGGCGTCGGTGATGCAATTGCCGAATTGGAAATCGTAGTTACCGCTGCTGCCGCTTGTGCAACACTGCCCGAAGCAGCCGAGGTTTCATTCAGCTTTTTGGCCTGTTCCGATATTCCTTTCAGGAACAGAGCGCGGCCCCCCACAACCACCAGTACACCGACAACCATTACTACAGCGATTTCAGCAAAAAGGCGATAATTTCTATCTCTTCTACGCCTTCTGCTCCGATACGCTCTCCGTCCTGTCTGTCTGCTCCGTTTTATATAAGAAGAACGCCGCTTTTGATTTCTCGCATTATATCCTCTCATGTAATCACTCATAATATCCTCCTATCTATAGCATCTGCAAAAAAAATTGCACCGCTATACACGCTTATACTCCTTCTATTTCATATCTTCTGAATTCGGCACCGGTATTTTCTTTTGGAAATATTCTGTTTCCGCCGGAATATTTTTCTTTTCCAGCCGTCTGTGACACCAGCGCTTCACCATGCGGTAAATCACAGCAAAGACCGGCACCGCACAGACCATTCCTAACAGTCCAAATAAAGAGCCGAAAAATAGTATGGAAAACAAGATCCAAAAACTTTTTAGTCCGATAGA
This sequence comes from uncultured Lachnospiraceae bacterium, assembly GCA_947631505.1. Taxonomy (GTDB): domain Bacteria; phylum Bacillota; class Clostridia; order Lachnospirales; family Lachnospiraceae; genus Eubacterium_F. The sequence goes on from CANRLR010000032.1 coordinate 12,486, forward strand.
ATCCCCAAGAATTTTAGGCCCCAGCACATTTCCGTCAATCTGCATCAAAATAATAATCAGTATCAGGAAAAGAACGCCTTTGATCGGACTGGCTATAAACACAAGAACTGCACTTGGAATAATACCTATGTACTGTCCGAAAAACGGTATAATATTTGTGACAGCAATAATCACACTAATGAGCAGTGTATATGGTATCCCGGCAATACTCATAATAATAAAGGTCAGAACACCAACTAACAAAGAATCAATGATTTTACCACTAATAAATTTGGCAAATACCGTATGCGTTTCCCCTAACACCTCCAACATAGAATTCACTTTCTTCGCCGGAAAAACAGCATACATCAATTTTTTGCCCTGTGCACAGAAATTTTCCTTCCCTGCCATTAGGTAAATAGAAATAATAATTCCAATAAAAAAATTTAACATGATATTCGCAGCATCCATCACACTGCTTGTTAAAGTTTCCAGTAATTTATTACTATTTGGCAGCAAATCGTTTTCCAGCCAGTTTAACAGGTTCTTGTACATTGATGCGGATAAGTTATCAAAATATTGTGCCGCCCATGGATTCGACTTAAATACTTTGTCGCCCCATTCTACGACATTATGGTAATACGAAGGCATGCTGGATACCAGACCAGAAATACTGTTGACCACTTCCGGGACAACCATCATAATCAAGCCAAACACGACCACTAATGCCAAAATAAGAACCGCCGTTACGGATAACCCTCTTGCGATTCCCTGTGCTTTTTTCTTATTCTTCTTTATAATTTTATCCAGCAATGGGACAAAAAGGTAATAATCTGCTTTATTTACAAGCGGACTGAGAAGATAAGCAATAATGATTCCGGTATAAATCGGTGACAGTGCGGTATTAATGGCAGACAGCACGGCCCCGAATCCCACAAAACTGACCAACAGCATTTCCACGACCTTAGCCGCCACTGCTACAAGAAACAAAGTCAGACCTAGATAAAAGTATCGGTTATACTTTGGATTTAATTTTTTCATAGCTTCTTCCTTCCGGTTCTCATTCCAATTTTAAAAAGAATTTCGCTATGAAATATTGTATCACAGAGCGGCTAAAAATACAACCTACTTCATTTTTGATTTAAAGACAAGGCTTGCCATATATCCCATGATCAGAGCTCCCGAAATACCAACTGCTGCACTTTCCAAGCCACCATAGAAAGTTCCGATAAATCCCTTGGCATCTACCGCTTCCTTTACCCCTTTGAAGAGCAGATGTCCAAAGCCGATCAGCGGAACTGTAGCCCCGGATTTTGCCCAGTCCGCAAATGGCTCATAGAGATTAAAGAAACTCAAAATTGCTCCGGTACAGACAAGTCCGACCATAATCCGTCCCGGTAAAAGTTTCGTATTGTCCATAATAATCTGTACGAATGCACAAATTGCTCCGCCAATTAAAAATGTTATCAGATAGTCCATATCACATATCCTTTCCCGATACCGCTTCCAATACAACGCCATGGGCAATTCCCGGTATCGAATTCCCTTCATTAAAACTCACCGTGGATAAAAGCGCTCCTGTTGGTACAAACAGAACTCTCTTCCACTCATTTTTCCGCATCTTTTCTAATATATATCCACAAAGTGTTATCGCACTGCACCCGCAGCCGCTGCCTCCTGCTCCGGCATCCTGTTCTTTGTTGTAGTAAATCTCTGTTCCACAATCAAAATGCTGTTGTTCAATATTGTAACCATAGCCTTTCATCATATCCACTAAGATCCGTTGACCAATCGTTCCCAGATCCCCGGTTACAATGCGGTCGTAGTAATCCGGGCCTACCCCCAGATCTTTAAAATTGTTAAGCAGTACATCCGCTGCTGCCGGAGCCATACAGGCCCCCATGTTCATACTATCCTTAATACCGTAGTCTGTAATGGCTCCGGTAGTCACACCAGTTACCTCTACATATCCGGTTTCCTGTCTTCTCCATTTGGCATCGGCAGATGCCAGAACAACTGCTCCGCTTCCGGTCACCGTCCATGTTGAAGAATAAGGTCTTTGACTTCCGTATGCCAAAGGATACCGGAACTGTTTTTCAGCACTGGCAAAATGGCTGGATGTAAGGGCTACCACATAATCGGCAAATCCTCCCTCCACTAACATCGAACCGATCGCAAGCGATTCCCCCATTGTGGAACAGGCACCATAAACACCGAACATTGGAATATTAAAATTCATAATACCAAAAGAAGTGGCAATCAACTGTCCCAGCAAATCTCCTGCCACCAGATATCGAATATCGTTTGGCTCCATTCCTGATTTTCTCAGTGCAATCTGTGTTGCCAGCTGCTGCATCCGGCTCTCCGCTTCTTCCCATGTATTCGAGCCAAAAAGAGGATCTTGCTCCACCATGTCAAAATATTTGCCAAACGCTCCCTTTCCTTCCTTTTCTCCTGCCACGCTCCCTGCTCCTATAATAACAGGCGGTCTGTGAAAAAGTACGCTGCGTTTGCCAACTGCCTTCTTTTTTTCCATAAAAAAAGCTTCCTTTCCATAACACAAATTTATTAGTATTATGGATTTAGAAACTTTTTTTTATACATCATGTATGCTAAAATTTCTATTACCGATGTTTCTATAAACTGACACGTTTCTGACACTTCTTTCCACTTTACTTTTTGTTATACTTAACCTATAATGAAACTAACACTGAAACAGAAAGGATGGTTTAAAATGAGAAAAAAATATTATAAAAAAATTATGATTTCTTCTCTTGCTTTTGCACTTTCGTTGTCCGCTCTGTCTTTACCTGCAGAGGCGAAACAAATTACGAGTTTAAAAAAGGCAAAGCAAACCGCCAAAAGAAAAGTTCCGGGTGCAACGGTGAATAAAGTTGAGATGGATACCGAAAACGGTAAAACCGTATACGAAGTTACACTGGTAAAAAAGAATAAAAAATACGATTTAAAATACCGTTCTTCGGATGGAAAACTGATTAAATATGAATGGGAACTTCCAAATACAAGCTATTCCATTCAAAATAAGAAAAATATAAAGAAATCCAAGATCAAGAAAAAGGCACGCCAAAAAGTAAAGGGAGCTAAAATAACTTCTGTTCGTCTGTCCATAGATGACGGATTATCAGAATATAAAGTTCACATGACAAAGGGAACCCGCCGTTATACACTGGTATATAATGCGAAGAGCGGAAAACTTTTGGAGTATGAATGGAAATTAACTAATAAATCTTCAAAAACCAGCAATATCGGGAAGACAAAAGCAAAGCAGATTGCTCTTAAAAAAGTGCCGGGTGCAACGGTTATTAAAATAGAGTATGAAAAGGATGACGGAATCGCTATTTATGAGGTAGAACTCCTCAAAGGCAGTTATGAATATGATATAAAAATTAATGCCAAGACAGGTGCCATCCTTGAATTTGAACAAGATACCGCCGATTAATAAAATGATGTCAGGGTCAAAAGGTCAACATTGCACGTGCTTGCACGAAAGCAATGTTGACCTTATTATAATTTAAAACCAATTCAATAATTTACCAAGCCAATACAGCACTCCCAGCACCCAGCTCGTAACGACACCGTACAATATAACAGGGCCGGCAATCGTAAAAATCTTTGCCCCTACACCAAATACCCAGCCTTCTTCTTTAAATTCGATAGCCGGGGCTGCTACGGAATTGGCAAATCCGGTAATGGGTACGATCGTTCCCGCTCCGGCAAAATTCGCCAGTTTCTGATAAAGATTAAATCCGGTAAATACTACGCTTAAAAAAATCAGTGACAGTGTGGTATACAAGGTCGCTGTCTCTTTTTCCATTCCCGTCCCCATGTACAGGCTGCTGAGCACTTGTCCCAGTGTACAAATAAGTCCTCCAACAAGATACGCTTTGCACAAATTGATGAACCAGCTCTTTTTCGGTGTATTCTCCTTTACATACTGATTGTAGATCTTCTCCTTTTTCTCCGATGAGCGTTCTGTCAAGACCTCTCTGATATTTGTTTTCTCATTCTCCATCTTTTTCACACTAACCTCCATTGATTCCACTTTTACAAAGTCTATCTCTTTCTTCTACCATTTCTCAGAAAAAATATTGAAATAGTGTTCCTGTCATTTTGCCCAGTGCAATAGCTGTTGCAATGAGAGGAAATCCTTCTTTTATCTGAATGCGGTTCACCATAATCGGAATCACCCGCAGCATTTCCGCAAGTGCCATAACCAGACATCCCACAAATATACCAGAAAATACTCCATAGGCACATACTGCTACTACCGATAATGGAATATGCACTTGAAACAGCATCCATATATTTCCCAAGGTGCCTCCCAAAATAATCATCTTTTCGTAAGTATAAATATACTTTGCGGTATTGGTTCGTGCCGCTAGTCTGGGAATAATACCTAACATAGTAATAAAAGCAAATATTCCTGCTGAAACAGAAAAGCCAAAACTCAGTCCCAATATGACCAGTGCAGCATCCTTAATTAGAATCAATCGTATGTCCCTCCCGAGAGGCGGTTTTAATCATCGCCTTATTGACCTGCTCCTCATAGGTACTCATTTCTACCTGAATCGGCGTTGGGTCCTCCTTGATTTTTCTCCTTCGGAAATGATTATAAAAAATGAGTATTCCTAATGGCAATCCGATGGCATAAGACACTTCCAAGATCGAACCGCCCTGTTTACTGCTTCCCATAATCAGTTCATACACTTTATTAAACACTGAACTGACACTGACATCCTCATTAAAGGTCATAATCGTAAATGCCGCACCAAAAAATACAATAAATGCAACAAAACAGGTCTTAATATATTCTCTTGTTTTACTCTTTTCCTTATTATCCGGCTGTTCCAGATCCACAATAAAGCTTTGTTCCCCTATATTTTCAATTTGCAGATCGGGATATAATTTGTGGATTCCCTCATAAACCTTACTGATTGTAAAGATTGTTTTTTGTTTACAATCAGTCGGAAGTGTATAAAATATTTCCTTTTCCAGATTTTGAACCAGATTTTTGTTTGTACAATATAGAGAAGCAATATCCTTATACGTTAAAGTCCGCTTCTGCACTGGAATATTCTGTTCTATTTTTATATATAATATTTCTTCCATTCCCGATACTCCTTCACCAACGTACCTTTTTCCTGATTTTGTGGCTGCCGTCCCTCTTCGATATTTTTCTTATAATACCAAATCACTCCTGCTGCCACTAAAAGAATGGCAATGGTAATCAGCCCGGCTTTTTTCAAAAAACCACTTCCTTTCGCTATTACCATTGCCATTCTTTTATTTTTTTATTCATGAATGGATATAACTTTTTTCCGCATTGCCGATAATATTTTTTTCTCCAGACGACTGACCTGAACCTGATTCATTTTCAGTGCTTCGGCAACCTGCACTTGCGTTTTATCTTCAAAATAACGCAGTTCAATAATCTCTCGTTCCTTGCACTCCAGTTCATCCAATAACTGCTCGAGCAGAAGATGATTTACGACCCCTTCACTTTCATCCTTTTCAGATGGTATCCGGTCCATCAGGGCAATTTCACTTCCCTCTTTTTGAAAAACGGTCTTGTGGAGAGATTCTACCTCACTTCCTGCCTCCAGAGCAAGCACAATATCTTCTTTCTTCATTTCTGTTGCTTCACACAACTCCTCCAGCGTAGGTTCACGTCCCAATTCATTTGACAACTGCTCTTCTGCCCGCTTTATCCGCCATCCATTTTCCTTGAGGGAACGACTCACTTTTACCATTCCGTCATCCCTTAAAAATCGCTTAATTTCTCCGGTAATTAAGGGAACGGCATACGTAGAGAACTTCACATCATAATTCAAGTCAAATTTATCAACCGCTTTTATAAGACCAATTGCACCAATCTGCCCCAAGTCCTCTAAATCATATCCTCTTCCTGCAAATCTTTTTACAATGCTGTACACCAATGCCATGTTATTTTTTATCACTTTGTCCCTTGCCAACTTATCCCCTGACCGTGCCTGTTTGATAAGTTCTATGGTTTCCATTGGCACGCTCCCTTACGATAGATTCAGTGCACTATAAATAGTTTTTTTCATTCGTATTGTTGTTCCTTTATCGGTTTCTGAATGAACTTCCAATTCATCCATAAAGGCTTCCATAAAGGCGAATCCCATGCCGGAACGGTCCATTTCCGGTTTTGTTGTATAAAGCGGCTCCATCGCTTTTTCCACATCCGGAATTCCCACTCCAGAATCCTGAATTTCAATTTCGATTTGATTTTCTTCAATTATACTATGTATTGTAATTTTCCCTTCTCTGCCCTCATAACCATGAATAATGGCATTCGTGACCGCCTCGGAAACAGCAGTTTTAACATCTGCTAATTCTTCCATTGTCGGATCCAGTCTTGTAAGAAATGCTGCCACTACCATACGTGCCAGACTCTCATTTTCTGAACTGCTGTCAAAAACAAAGGTTATTTCATTTTTCTTTCTCATATTCTCTGTGTCCTTTCTTCGTATTTGGGAATAATCCGATATAGACCGGACATTGTAAAAATGCGGTCAACGCCTTCTCCGATTCCAGTCACATAGGTTTTTCCTCCCAAAAAATTCATTTTGCGATAGCGGCCCATTACCATTCCGATTCCTGAACTATCCATAAATGTCATTCCTGTGAAATCAAAAATTAATACCCGTAAATTCCCTTTCTCTATCTGTGTATCTACCGTTTTGCTGACCTGAACTGCCATATGATGGTCTAATTCCTCACTTATGTGCAAAATCAAAGTGGAACCCTCACGCTCCAATGAAAATTTATTCATGTTTTCCTCCATTCCGAAGCGTTTGCCCGGAGGAACGTACGCTTCTACATAAATTCTTAATAAAAAGCCTGCCGATCTGCGTTGTTTATGAACGCAAAAAGACCTACAGATTTTCTGTAGGTCTTTTGTAATCGTTCCTCTTTTGTATATTAGTTATTTTCTCCCATTGCAGTTTTAACCTCATTCAAGTATCTCTCCGCCTGTGCTGCAATGGTTGTCGTATCATTTACTTTAATCGCATTCTCATACCACTTTTTTGCTGATTTATACTTCTGCTTCCGCTGATAGGAACGTGCCAGATAGAACATCGCATCCTGATTATCCTTGTCGACGGACAGAACCTTCTTAAAGGTACTGATTGCTCTGTCATAAGATGTGTACATCTCATTCCGTCCCTGATTTACCATAGCACGGATATCTGAATCGGACACATTACCGACCTTTGAATATAGCGATTTTGCTTCTGCCAAGGAAAAATCTGTTTTTTTGCAGCCTCCTACCGCAGCAGCAGCACCAAATCTATCATTGTCCAAATACAATTTCGCTGCTTTTAACAATTGCTCATATTTTTCTATTTTCTTCAGAGCAGCCGTATCACCATCTGATATCTTCTTGTTCAGTTTATCAACCTGTGCCTGCAATGTCTCTTTTTCTTTTTCCAAAGTAGCAATCTGTGTGTTCTGAACTGCCATCTGGTCATTGGCGTCCGAAATATCACTGCCGCCTCCCAGACCACTCTTTAATAAGGTAGGACGAATTAAAACAAAGCACACAACAATGCCAATAATCACACCGATAATCACATTCATTACCGGCATCAGGGATTTCTTTTCCTCTTTATACGTACCTACCGGTGTTACATTTGCCAATGGATCTTTCTTCGGTGCTTTTTTTACCGTACTGCTCGGCTTCCCCGAAGAGCCTGCCCGGTCTCCGATTTCCTGTATATACCGCAAAGTTGTCGTATTATTATAATCAATTTTTCTTGCACGGTCCAAGCATTTGGATGCTTTTTGATAATCCTCGACGCGGATATACAACAGAGCAAGAAGCTGCTGTGCCCGGATAAAATGAGGATTTAAACTTACCACCTTTTTCAGCTGAATAATGGCAAGATCTTCATTGCCGGCTTTGGCTGCTGACAAAGCCGAATTATACTTCTTAATTGTCTGATTTGTAGCATCCAGTGCCGTCTGGTTTTTCTGCACGGTATTAATATAGTAATCTGCCGCATTCTGTTCCGGCTGTAAATATTTGCTCAGCACCCACTCACTAAGTGCTGCTACAGTTTCACCCATTTCATAATAAATAAGACCGAGCAGATTTCTTGCATCGATATTATGCTTATTGAATTGCAGACTCTTCTTTAATACAGAGACTGCACCGGACAAATCTCTTACCTGTGCCTTTTCTAAGCCCATATTGTAATAAGTATTGGAGATTCGTCTTACAAAGTGAACAACGGATAAATCCTGTCCACAAAAATTGCAACGTATGCTTGTATCACCTACGTTGGCATCACATCTTGGACATCTCATGTCTTCCTCCATTCCGAAGCGTTTACGCTCTCCAATATTCAATTACAATGTACCTTTCGCATCCTGTATCAGTTCTTTTACAATATCGGTAACATCCGTCAAATTATTATTATATACAACATCTTCCACTTTTTCTACATCCATGCTCGGCTGGAATTTTTCCAGTTCTTCATCAAAATTAAGCATCTACTGCCCTCCGTTCCTTTTTCCTGCTTGTCCAGTTCTCTTTTATGAATCATATCCCTTTACATACATAATAACTAGTAATGAAAAAAATTGCAAGCAGGAAATATCGGAACAAAGCGACATTTTTCGATTTTTTCTGTTATTTCTGAAGCTGTGCCAGCCGCTGCTGCACCTGTGCCATCATTCCTTTATATTTTTCCAGTTTTTCACGCTCCTCTGTAATCTTTTTCTCTGGTGCCTTATTGACAAAGTTCGGATTACCAAGCATGCCTTCGGAACGTTTTAACTCACCTTGAAGTTTTTTCTCTTCCTTCTTCAGACGCTCAATTTCCTTTTCCAGATCAACCAGCTCCGCAAACGGAATGTAAATCGTTCCGTCTGCAATCACTACGGACACCGCATCATCCGCAACGCCTGCTTTATCCATTTGGAATGTCACATCACTGGCAAGTCCGAGCGTCGCAAAGAATACCTTATTCTGTTCAAAAATATCCAATATCTCCTGCTTTTCTGATACCACAATAACAGAAGCCTTTTTGCTCGGTGGTACATTCATTTCACCGCGGATATTACGGATTCCCTTTACTGCTTCTTTGATTCGCTCAACCTTTTCCTCATCCTCTGCAAAATTACGATTCTCTGTAAATACCGGCCAATCCGATACCATAATAGAATTTTCCTCGTCATCCATCAAAGTACAGTAAATCTCTTCTGTGGTAAACGGCATATATGGATGCAGCAGCTTTAATGCATCAACAAGAACTGTTTTCAATGTATAGAGTGCCGCTGCTTTTGTGTCATCCTCATCATGGTACAACCGCGGTTTTACCATCTCAATGTACCAGTCACAGAACTCTTCCCAAATAAAATCATAAATTTTCTGAACAGCAATTCCTAAATCAAAGGTTTCCATCAGTGCCGTTACATCTTGGGCAAGATGGTTTACTTTAGATAAAATCCATTTATCTGCCTGTGTGAACTGCTCCGGTTTCACATTGCGGTAATCCAGTCCCTCATTCTGCTCAAAATTCATCATAATGAAGCGGGAAGCATTCCATACTTTGTTTGCGAAGTTACGGCTTGCTTCCACACGTTCCCAATAGAAACGCATATCATTTCCCGGTGCATTTCCTGTTACAAGGGTAAGACGCAGTGCATCTGCACCGTATTTGTCAATGACCTCCAGCGGGTCAATACCATTTCCGAGGGATTTACTCATTTTTCTTCCCTGTGAATCCCGTACCAGACCATGAATCAATACCGTATCAAATGGAACTTCTCCGGTATGTTCCAAGCCACTGAACATCATCCGCATTACCCAGAACGGAATGATATCATAGCCGGTTACCAGTGTATTGGTCGGATAGAAATATTCCATTTCCTCTGTCTTATCCGGCCATCCCAAAGTAGAAAACGGCCACAGGGCAGAACTGAACCAGGTATCCAATGTATCCGGATCCTGACGCATTGGCTTGCCGCACTTCGGACATACCGCATGATTCTCTTTTGTTACAACCAGTTCACCACAATCATCACAATAAAATGCCGGAATTTGGTGGCCCCACCAGAGCTGGCGGGAAATACACCAGTCACGGATGTTCTCTAACCAGTGAAAATATGTTTTATTAAAATGTTCCGGGACAAATTTGGTTCTGCCATCTTTTACAGCCTCGATCGCCGGGCCTGCCAATGGTTTCATTTTTACGAACCACTGCTTAGAGACCCGGGGCTCTACTGTAGTTCCGCAGCGGTAGCAGGTTCCTACATTGTGGTCATGATCTTCTACTTTCACCAGAGCCCCCTCTGCTTCCAGATCTTTTACAATGGCTTCACGGGCTTCATAGCGGTCCATACCGGCATATTTTTCATAATCGTCTACAATCTTCGCATCATCTGTCATAACATTGATGATCGGCAGATCATGACGCAGTCCTACTTCAAAGTCATTCGGGTCATGTGCCGGTGTAATTTTTACTACACCGGTTCCAAATTCCATATCTACATAATCATCGGCAATAAGCGGAATTTCCCGATGAACGATTGGCAGTACAAGCATTTTCCCTACCATATCCTTGTATCGCTCATCCTTTGGATTTACCGCTACTGCAGTATCACCTAAAAGTGTTTCCGGACGGGTCGTTGCCAAATTAATGTAACCACTTCCATCGGCAAAAGCATAACGAAGATGCCAAAAGTGTCCTTTTTGGTCTTCGTATTCTACCTCAGCGTCGGAAATAGAAGTAAGACAATGCGGACACCAGTTAATAATTCGCTCACCACGATAAATCAACCCTTTCTTATAGAGATTGACAAAAACTTCTTTTACTGCCTTGTTACAGCCCTCATCCATGGTAAAACGCTCCCGGTCCCAGTCACAGGAGGAGCCCATCTTTTTCAACTGTGACACAATACGTCCACCATAGGTCTTTTTCCACTCCCATGCACGCTCTAAGAATTTCTCACGTCCAATCTCTTCCTTTGTAAGTCCTTCTTCTCTCATTGCCTCTACGATCTTTGCTTCGGTCGCAATGGATGCGTGGTCTGTTCCCGGCATCCACAAGGTTTCAAAGCCCTGCATTCTCTTGAAACGGATAATAATATCCTGCAGAGTATTATCAAGCGCATGTCCCATGTGAAGCTGTCCGGTAATATTTGGCGGCGGGATTACGATCGTGTATGGCTTCTTGTTGGCATTCACCTCTGCATGAAAATACTTTTTGTTCACCCATTTGGTATACAAACGGTCTTCAATGTCTTTTGGATTATAAGTTTTACCCAATTCTTTTTTCATTTTTTTCCTCCATTCCAAACTGTTTTTTCATAAAGCGTCGTGAAAATCCGACGCTCCAGCTCCGCAAATGTCGGACTTTCCTATTAAAAAGAGCCTGCCATAACGACAGACTCTTTTTTTCTCTTCTACCGCCACGACACGCCGTAAAGGACGACAAAACTGCCGTGGTACCACCTTTATTCAAATGCAGGCGGATGAAAAGCACTCTCCATCCGCTCTTATCATTTCTCATTCTGCCGATAACGGGGCGAACCGTCAGTTCCTACTTACATACAGAACACAAACATCTTTTGCCATTATCGTTTCATCCTGCCTGTTCAGAACTGCTGTTTGAAAGCTACCTTCCACATCTACCTTCCCAAAGAATCTTACAGCCTATGGATTCTTCTCTCTGCCGGGGGTATGATTGTGTACTCCTCTTTCGCACTACATTTTTCTGTTCCATTGAATCATCAATATGTTTATGATAATGGATATAAAAGTAAAAGTCAAGTAGGAATCATTCACACTTTTGTTCTGGAACTTTTTTATTTTTTCACAATCACTTTAATTGTCTTCGTTGCTTTCTTATACTTTTTCGTCTTTGCACTGACCAGCTTCAGCTTAACGGTTCCCTTTTTCTTACCTTTAATAGTAAGTTTTCCCTTTTTGAACGTTACTTTCACCAATTTCTTCTGTTTCTTGGTAAGCTTGGTAAGAGAAAGCTTTGCTTTGGAAGAAGTTTTTACCTTCAATGTTACTTTCTTGCCTTTTTTCACAGTCACTTTACTTACTTTTTTCTTACCCTTCTTCACGGTGATGGTCGCCTTTTTCAAGGTAGTTTTTCCATCCTTGTTTCCCGTATTCGTGTTCGTATTCGTATTGGTATTTGTATTGGTGTTTGTATTCGTATTTGGTTTCTTATCCGTGTTCTGTGGATTTTCAACTTTTTTCTGGCTCATAATTTTAATGTAAGTCATATTAATTGCCAGTGTTGTACTATCATCTGCATCACTTCTTGCATTCAATGTAAACTTACCATTTGTAACCGTTACGGTTCCCGTTACGGTCTTTGTTCCATTTCCCGGAACACCAATCTTCGTTGCCAGTGTCTTTTCTTCTGCCGTACCCTTATTTACATACAGATTCGGATTGGTCGAACAGTTCCAAGGATTGCTGAATCCAACTTCAATATCATAAGTTCCGTTTTCAATCTCAAATCCATAATCCAAATATCTTTCGGAAATACCATTCTCGAACTGATTTTTTGTATAACGGTTTGTTCTTGTCTTTGCCACGCCATCCGTTACGCTGGCATCCGTTTCAAATGGCCATGTATTATCCGTATAGGCGGCATCTTCTGTTGCCGTGGATGAACCATTCTTCAATGGATTGGAAACGGTATCCTGAATCCCCCATTGATAACCGGTTACCGGATCTTCTCCGTAAGCCTGATCCGTTACTGAGTTATGCGTTCCCAGCTTATCGCCCTCAGAAACAGTCGTTACATTGTAATCCCCGCAGTCGACAAAGTAGATCAAGGATTCTTCTTTCTCGTAATCTTTGTATACAACTACTTTATAATCCGTGCAGGTTACCAGATCCGAAGCGTAAACTCTCACATCCAGACTTACTTTACGACTGTTGCTCAGACCCACTTTTTTCGATGCACCGACCGCTTTTCCGTTTACTGTTACATAACCATCTGCGTCTTTTGCAGCAAAAGTTAATTCTATACTGTTTGCTGTTGCCGGAGCAATGACTTTGTAATCTTTTCCTTCATTTGTAACTGTTCCCTGATCTGCTTTTACACTTGTCAGTTCCGCTTCCGTTCCCAGTTCATCATAAGTATAAATATAACCATATACTTCTGCCGAATCTTCATCTGACTTTCCGCTCTCAAATTTCACACGGACAACATCTACGGTCTGCCCATCCTTTGTATACGCTTCTTTGTTGGCTGCTGCCACGGATTTATCAATCGTATACATTTTACTGTATATGGCTTCCCCGCCATCATAATTCAAAGTTTCATTGGCAATCACCGTATCACCAACACTGATTTTAATGGTTTTTCCGTTGTCTGCTTTTCGGAACGAACAAATCAGACTTGTATTTTTCTGATCCGAAACAACCATACGATAAGAGAAATATCCACCTGCTTTTGCCAAACGGCTTGTTCCGTCCGCGGTCTGTCCTGTGGAACTGCTCTCCTCCATTTTGTGCAAATCATCATTTTCATACTGACCGTATCCCGGCTGGGTCGTATCTAATTTCTTATTTTCGTAAATTTTCGTTTTCTCTTCGATAACTTTTGCACTCTCAATTCCCTCTTCATCCGTTAAAAGATTCCAGTAAATACCGTAACGGTTTGTATGCTCCGAATAATATGGTACAAAGGTAAGTTCCTGATCTGTTTCTTTCATGGTAAAGGAAAGTTTACCGTCTTTTACCGTTTTTTCAAAATAAGTGTCAATGTTTTTTAAATAATTTTCTACCGTTTCCACTTTACCGGAAATCAAAATGTTTTCTGTCGATACGATGGATGCCTTTGGAATATCTACGGTAACCCCGGTTTCCATTGTATCGGTTCCTCTTGTTGTATGTTCACTGCCAAGCTGTGCGCATAATACAAACGGCCCATATTGGAAACCATAGGTATTTTCCGAATCCGGCAATTTCTCATAGGTTACTGCCATTGGGATATCTACGGTAATCTCTGTTCCCTTGGCAAACGGACCGGTTACAACAGCATAGCCGTCAACGGTTGCATAGTCATACTTAACTCCCGCTACTTTTATCGTAATATCGGATGCTGCATAATTAGGAATACGGAATAACAGGTTCACGTCTACATCGTCTTCTCCCGATATGGTATTCACAGTAAATTTCTGTGTTGTACCGGAAAGCATATCGGCTTCCTGAACTAACTTCAGATTCTTTTCCTCATAGGTCAAATCGGAAGAGCGGTACTGGTTCACTACCACATTGTTATCTTTATAATAATAAATACTGTCATTCAATTTGGTAAAATTCTCCATACCACTTCCGGTACAGCACCAGAAATCTTCTGTCTCTGTGCTGTATACTTTAAAGTATCCGGTTGCCATTGGCTGGAAATACATGCTCATTCCGGTTTCCGGATTCTGAGAAGCTTCAATCGCATTAATCAGAACCTTCTCATAGAAGTCTGCATATTTCTTGTCTCCGGTAATCATGAACAAACCACGGCTTAACTTTAACATATTGTAAGTGTTACAGGTTTCATTATTACAGTTCGTTCTCTCACCGTTCAAAATTTCATCTGCTCCAAAATGCTCCCACTCACTGTTTCCACCGGTAATATAGGAGTGTTTGTTCACAACCATATCCCAAAAGCTCTTGGCATATTCAAGATAAACTTTGTCATCCTCCGTCAATTTTCCTAACCCGTTCAATACGACATAACGGTTCAAGGCACCTAAGAATTTTGGAACAGTCGTATTAGCATGTTTGTTGTTCAAGCAGTTCTTGTCTCCGTCCTGTACCATTTGGAACAGGGATTTTGAAGCACTTCCCACTGCAATATCTTCATCAAAGATCTTTGCAGCTGCGATGAAATGCTCCTGCTTTGTGGAATCTTTCGTACATTTTGCCAGCTCATAAAGAGCATCATTCATGCCGCCGTACTCAATGCTGAGCACAACTTTTCTTGTCGCAGTATTCCAGTTCGAAGCTCGGTTGTAAGTCCATTCACCTAATCCCTCTGCCACGAGCAGTGCATCTTCATCTCCTGTCAGCTCATAAACTTCTACTAGACCTGCCAGAATTTTATGCATCGTATACCACGGAACCCATGACTGGGTACCAATATTAGTCAACCCCTTTTCGAATCTTTCCAAAGTTAGTTGATTTCGTGCCTTAATTCAAGCCGCAATAGTTTCCCTTTTAGCAGTTCGAAACTGTT
>CANRLR010000033.1 GCA_947631505.1 uncultured Lachnospiraceae bacterium
CTGTCCGGCTCCGACGCTTTACCGCGTCAGCAAAAACTATCTTACCAAAGATATTTACTTTTGTCAACACTTTTTTTACTTTTTTATTTCCGCAAAAACTATCCTGTTTTTACTCAATAAAACACTCTGTTATTACTACGATTCAACTGAGTTTCTTTATCGCGTCAACGAGATATATCTTACCAAGAATGGCGAATTTTGTCAACACTTTTTTTCATTTTTTTCATAATATTTACGAAAGCCCCTCACGTCCTCCGTAAATCCGGCTGATTCATAAAATTTATGAGCATTTTTCCGGTATCCAGATGACACTAAAATTGTATATTCACATTTACATTCCTGAGCAATTGCATCTAATCTTTCAAAAAGTTTTCGACCAATTCCCTGTCTGTGTACAGATGCTTTTACCACTACATTTTCAATTACCATAAAAGGAGCATCTAGCGCAATACATTCAATACCCATAACGCTTCCCAATACTTCCTCTCCACGTTTTGCCACCAGAACATGATACTCTTTCCGCTCTCTTATTTTCTGAAACATTTCTTTTATTGTTGACAAAGTACACCCTTCTGGAATTAATTCTTCATATAAGTGTTGCAATTGCTCCAGATCTTCTTCTGATATTGTTGTTATAACGAATTCTTCTTTCATCAGTACCCACTCCCTTTTTGCTCTTATTATACTATATTAGAAATAATAATAACAAGTTCCTAAATATTACAACGAACCCCGAACTGACCATTCTGCCAGTCCGGGGCAATAAAAAGGGGAGGATAAGTATTCAACCTATCGGTAGAATACGACAAAGAGAAGCTGAGGGGGATTTCTGCTTCTCCCTGCCTGTAATAGTATTATGAACCATTTCTTTTTTCTTATTCAAAAATTTTGCAATTTTTTTTAAAATATGATATGATGTCAAGGTCAAAAGGTCAACATTGCACGTGCTTGCACGAAAGCAATGTTTGCAGATTACTTTTTTTAGGAGGACTTAGCTATGGCACTATTACAGGAATGGCGTGAATACGCCTATAGCGAAGAAATGCAAAATTCAAAACAAGGCGAAAAACTTTGGCAGAATTATTTTACACTTGAGCAGGGAATTTATGAGAAATTACTGTCTGATCCAAGTGAGATCGTTGAGGGTACTGTCGAAGAACTGGCAAATAAATATGAAGTACCCCTTTCTATGATGGTTGGATTTTTAGATGGCATTAACGATAGTTTAAAAGAAGCAAATCCAATTGATACAATGGAAAAGGATACAACTGTTAAACTTGATATTGACCTTGAAAAATTATATTATAATATGGTAGACTGCAAGGCAGAATGGCTGTACACACTGCCACAATGGGACAACCTATTAACAGAAGAACGCCGTAAGGAGCTTTATAAGGAGCAAAAAAATTCCGGAACAATTCACAATGAGAATCGAAAAATCGGACGTAATGATCCATGTCCTTGTGGTTCCGGAAAAAAATATAAACAGTGTTGTGGAAAAAAATAAAACAATACCACTATTTCCATCAATTAAGGGCTTTTAAATGCAACCTGCATTTAAAAGCCCTTATTCTTATTCGTAGATTGCTTTCGCTATTTCTACTTTATTCATCGAATACAGATGGATTCCATCCACACCTTGTTTCAGCAGTTCTTCCATCTGACTTTTCGTAAACTCTAACCCCGCTTTTTTCAAATCTTTTGGATTCTCTTTATATTTTTCAATCGTATTTGCCAGACTCTTTGGTATTTTGGTTCCTGACATCCCTACAATATTTTTCACCTGACCTGCCGAAGTAATTGGCATTAGTCCCGGCAGCACCGGCACTTCGATCCCCGCTTTTCTCACCTCATCCAAAAACCGAAAATAGGTTTCATTATCATAGAAAAGCTGCGTAATAAGAAAATCTACACCTTCCTCTACTTTTATTTTCAGATGAGAAATATCCTCTTTCAGACTGGCAGCTTCCTGATGAACCTCTGGATAGCATGCCCCAGCCACGCTAAAATCATAGGTTTCCTTTATATCCTTTGTCAGATCCGAAGCATGATTGTAAAATCTGGCAGCAAATTGTTCGTCACTCATCCACTGAGGCTGGTCTCCCCGCAATGCCAAAATATTACGGATTCCATTTCGATACAAATTCGTCAGAAAGTTGGTCAAAAAAAGTCTGTCCGGAATTGCCGCACAGGTCAAATGCGTCAATGCCTCAATGCCACACTGATTCTGAATATAGGAGGCAATCGCAAATGTATTTTCTGCCGTATTTCCTCCTGCTCCATACGTTACACTAATAAAACTTGGATGAAGATTTTTAAACTCATCCAAGGCATCATATATAACGGATACGTCTACATCCTTCTTTGGAGGGAATACTTCCAAAGAATAGATGGGACGGTTTTTATGAAACAAATCTTTAATCATTTTGTGTTCGCCTCCGTCTGTAAATCCATTTTGCCGCTGGTTTTTCCACCAAATATGTCATCGCAATTGCAACAACAAAGGAAACCACAATACAAAGAATCAGATATTTCCATTTCCAGCTTTCGTCTCCTGACTGGTTCGGCGGAATATCGCCCTCCCAAAACGGAATTCGGAATTCTTTCAATTTTACCGCAATATACTGGTGACATATGTATAACTGAAAGGATATCTCTGCCAGAAAATGCATGATCTTGTTGTCCCATAAGAAACGGAACCAACGCAGGGACAGAATGGTACTTATAACAAATATAAGAAATAATAAGGATAAAAGAAAACGATAGTCCACTTGCCATTTTGTATCGGAACAATAGTTCATGCGGTGCACACATAAAATCTTGTATAACCACAGACACGCTAAGGCAATAACCGTAAAAAGCAAGCCTTCCGGCCGGGTTCTCTTACGATTTTTGGTATATGACACATAAACCCATGCTCCCAGCATCCCATTCGCATATACACTGGTAAAAGTCAGGGTATGATTGACATAAAGCATCTGATTCAAATTATCAAAATTATAACTGATCAGAAAACTGCTGATCAGTCCTACTACAGTCATACTCCAATATGTGATTATCGGTCTCTTCTGAAAAAATTCTGCCAAAAATGGGAATATAAGATAGAATTGTACCATAACACCCACCGTCCACAAAACACCATTCAAATGAGTGGATAACGCTGAAGCGGGAAACCAGTTATGTACAAAAAACAAGTGTGGTACAAAATCCTTCAGCAATTCTGCCGAATTGGCATATTCCCTCAACGGCAGAGCAAACAGAAACAGGATCAGGAAAAGAGCAAAATAGTAGGATGGCATAATCCAGGCAGCACGCCTGACATAAAAATCACTTATGGAAGGTGTTCTATCTCCATATACCATGCTTCGTGCATAAGGCAGAAACAGGCAGAATCCAGATAAAAGAACCATCATATCGACAGCAATGGCCCCATTTCGCGGAAGCCAATCCAAATTTACCGGTCCTGCTGCCGGTATGATCCAAGACTGCTGCCAAAAATGATACCAAACAACAATAAGAACGGCTACCGCACGTACACCATCTAACACGCCAATCCGATGAAGTTCATATTCTTCTTTTTTCCAATTACTCTTTTCCATTCTGTTTCCTTTTGTAACGTAATATTAAGCTAATGCAGCTGTAACAATTGCCATAGAATAAACTTCTGCTGCATTACATCCACGGGATAAATCATTAATTGGTGCATTAAGTCCGAGCATAATCGGACCATAAGCATCAAAACGGCCTAATCTCTGTGCAATTTTATAACCGATATTTCCTGCATTAATATCCGGGAAAATAAATGTATTGACAGAACCAGCAATTTCGTTATCCGGACACTTTGTACGTGCAACACGGGGAGATACCGCTGCATCAAACTGCACTTCACCAATAATCGGTAAGTCCGGTGCCATCACCTTTGCCTTAGCTGCTGCATTTCTCATCTTATCTACATCTTCTCCGCTTCCGGAACCAAACGTAGAATAGCTTAAAAAACCAACCTTTGGATCAATACCAAAGGTCTTGGCACATTCTGCACAGTCCAAAGCAATTTCTGCCAGTTCGTCTTCATTTGGTTTAATATTAATCGCACAATCTCCCATCGCCAGAACAGTATTTCCGTCTGTCGCCGATTCACGTACTAAAATATAACAGGATGATACAATATTCTTGCCCGGTTTTGTCTTAATTATCTGCAATGCCGGACGCACCGTATCCGCTGTTGAGTAAGTAGCGCCGCCAAGAAGAGCATCTGCGATTCCCATTTTCACTAACATGGTACCAAAATAGTTAGCATGGAGACAGGTTTCTTTTGCCTTTTCCAATGTCATCCCTTTGTTTTTACGAATCTCATAAAGACACTGTGCCATTTCATCTATACCGTCATATTTGTTCGGATCAATAATTTCTGCCCCTCGAATATTAAAACCACTCTCTTCTGCCGACTTCGCAATCTCTTCTTTGTCACCAAGTAAAATCGGCGACAAAAAAGTGCTGGCAAGCAAACGGGAGGACGCTTCCAAAACACGAGGATCGCTTCCTTCTGTAAATACAATTTTTTTCGGATTTTCTTTCAAAATACTGATTAATTTTCCAAACATAATTTTTGCCCTCCAATAAAATATTCTTCTCTTTCTATCATACCAATTTTTGAGCAAAAAACAAGAGAAAAGTTGATAAAATTTATCCCTCAAAGCGATATCCTACATTGCGGACCGTTTTAATTCTCTCCCCTGCACTTCCCAATTTTTTCCGAAGTGTCTTAATATGCATATCCAGTGTGCGGGATTCTCCTTCATAGGTCATTCCCCAAACCCGGTCCATCAGTAATTCTCTCGTCATGACATTTCCTGCATTTTTCATGAAAAGACGAAGCAGCTCAAATTCTTTGTAAGTCAGTTCTACTGCGGATTCATCTACATAGACCATATGTTTTTCCACATTCATGGTTAATTCCCCCTGCACAATAACCGTATCTGCCTCTGTTTCATCTGTACGGCGAAGAACTGCCTTGACACGGGAAATTAATTCTAAAACGCCAAAAGGCTTCGTTATATAATCATCTGCACCGGAATCCAGTCCTTTCACCTTATCAATTTCCGATGTCTTGGCAGTTACAAGAATAACCGGTACTCTTTTCAGCTCCGGCTTCTTTCGCAGCTTCGTAAGAATTGAAATCCCATCTTCATCCGGAAGCATAATGTCCAAAAGAATAAGCTTGGGTGTCTTTTGGCTGCAAATTTCCCAAAATTCCTTTGCATTAGAAGCCTCTGTGGTAGTAAAACCACAGTTCTTTAATGCAAAATTCTCAATTTCACGAATATTGGAATCATCCTCAACAATGCAAATCATAATGCTACTCCCCCGTTTCTTCCATATAATCAAGAAAACTTATGACTATATTCTCACAGTGGTCTGCCACCCTCTCAAAATTAATGGATAACTCATTAACAAAAATCCCTACCTCCGGTGAACACTTTTCTTTTTTGATACGCTTCATATTCATCTTTTTCATCTTCTTGTTTATCTGATCGATCTGTTTCTCCTGTTCTTCTACCGTCTTTGCCTTTTCTTCGTCTAAAGTGACAAATGCATTTACCGTATCACAGACGATCTGATTCACTTTTTCTCCGTAATTCCGCATTTCTTCCCGTGTTTTTTTCGGCCATTGCACTTCACTTTTCGCCATTTTGGCTGACTGCTCGGCGATGTTGCAGGAATGGTCAGCAATTCTCTCAAAATCACGAATACAGTATAACATCATATTTAACTTCTCACTATCACTTTCGAGCAGGCTGTGACCGGCAACCTGACGCAAATATTCTGTCAGATGTTCTTCATAGCCATCAATCCGTTCTTCCTGATTAATTACGGCCTCTTTGTCTCCTGCTTTATAGTTCCAAAGAGATGAAAGTGCTTTTTTTATATTTCCCATTGTAAGATATGCCATTTGATCTGCTGTCTTTTTACACTGTTCCAATGCCAGTGATGGTGTTTCCAAAAAACGGACATCCAGATTTGCAAATTCATTTGTGTCCTCTTCTTCCGTATCCTTCACGGTAAGAATGGCCAGCTTTTCGAGTCCCTTGGCAAACGGCAGCAGCACACACGTAGCTGAAATATTAAATAAACTGTGTATCACTGCTATTCCCGCAGCATTTGCCGCGTCCTGCAAAAAGGCGAACGACACAAAGGCATTGATACCATAAAAGACAAGCATGAACAGAGCCGTTCCAATCACATTAAAATACAGATGTACCAATGCCGCCCGCTTTGCATTTTTGCCTGCCCCCACCGAAGATAACATTGCAGTAACACAGGTTCCAATATTCTGCCCCATAATAATCGGCAGAGCGGAAGCATATGGCACGCTTCCGGTTGCACAAAGTGCCTGCAGTATTCCGACCGATGCCGAAGAGCTCTGAATAATTGCAGTCAGAACTGCTCCTGCCAGCAGACCAAAGAACGGATTGGAAAACATTGTAAGTATTCCTGTAAATTCCGGCACCTCCGCTAAAGGCTTTACCGCAGAACTCATTGTATCCATCCCAAACATCAACACGGTAAATCCTACCAAAATCGCGCCTATATCTTTTCTCTTTTCCGATTTGCTGCCCAAAATAAAAATAATACCGATTATCGCCAAAACCGGAGTAAAGGAAGATGGTTTCAATAACTGAACAAAAAAATTGCCGCTTTCAATACCGGTCAGGCTCAAGAGCCAAGATGTAATCGTAGTACCAATGTTGGCTCCCATAATAACGCCGACTGCCTGTCCCAGTTTCATAATTCCTGAATTTACAAAACCAACTACGGTCACTGTTGTGGCAGAAGAAGACTGGATGACCGCTGTCACTCCGGCACCAAGAAGAACGGCCTTGACCGGATTGTTGGTCAGACGCTCCAAAATACGTTCCAGCCGGCCACCGGATAATCTGGTAAGTCCGTCCCCCATTAAGTTCATTCCGTATAAGAACAGCGCCAATCCCCCTACTAATGTAAGGATATTAAAAAACATCTGCGAAAAAATCATTTTCCTCTCCTCCATGCAAAATTTCTATCCATATTTTTACAGTAGCATGCCAAAGTAAAGTTTATTTCATCCATATGTAAAATCTATGTAAAATTTTGACAGGGCAGACTTCTACCTTACAGTTTTCCCATTTTTCCGCATTTTATCCTTTTAGGAGTCAAACTGCATTTCATACAATCGACGGTAATTTCCCCCTCTTTCCATCAGTTCTTCATGAGTTCCGCTTTCTGATATCCCGTCTTCCGTCAGCACAAGGATTTTTTCTGCATTTCGTATTGTAGAGAGACGATGGGCAATGACAAAAGTTGTCCGGTTCTTTGCCAACAGTTCCAATGACTCTTGTACCACTTTTTCACTCTCATTATCCAAAGCAGAGGTTGCCTCATCAAAAATCAAAATCGGAGGATTCTTCAAAAAAACTCTGGCGATAGATATTCTCTGCTTCTGTCCACCAGATAATTTGATTCCACGCTGGCCGATATCCGTATTGTAGCCATTTGGCAGTGACATAATAAAATCATGGGCATTCGCATTTTTTGCCGCCTGAATAATTTCTTCCTGAGAAGCATTTGGCTTGCCGTAACGAATGTTGTCATATATGGTTCCGACAAAAAGATAGACCTCCTGCTGCACAATTCCAATA
Source organism: uncultured Lachnospiraceae bacterium (assembly GCA_947631505.1). GTDB lineage: Bacteria > Bacillota > Clostridia > Lachnospirales > Lachnospiraceae > Eubacterium_F. Next base: position 7,677 of record CANRLR010000033.1, read on the forward strand.
TGGTCACGCAGACTCTTTAACTGAATATCCCGGATATCTTTTCCATCAATGCGGATACTTCCCCCTGTAACATCATAAAAACGGGGAATCAGACTACAAAGTGTACTTTTACCCGCACCGGAGCTGCCCACCAGAGCCATGTATGAGCCTGCCTCCACCGAAAGATTGACATGATTTAACACTTTTTCCGACTTTTCTTCATAACGGAACGTTACATTGTCAAATTCAATATCCCCTCTTACCTGCGTAAGTTCTGTCGCATCCGGGCGATTCTCTATATCCGGCATCGTATTCATAATTTCCATAAAACGCTCAAATCCGGTATAGCCGTTCTGAAACTGTTCTGTAAAATCAATCAGGGTCTTCACGGGCTCTGTAAAAATTCCAATGTACAGAAGAAATGTAATGAGGTCTGTCACTCCTACATATCCTTTTGTTATAAAAACAGAACCGGTGATCAAAACAACAATCTGAATCATTGTGGTGAATGCTCCCAATCCAGCGTGGTAACCACCCATATAATGATAGCTGTTCTTTTTTGCTTCCAGAAATCCGTCATTTCCCTCCTTGAATTTTTCTTTTTCGATCTCCTCGTTGGCAAATGATTTCACCACCCGGATTCCTGACAGATTGTCCTCGATCTGGGCATTAATATCTGCAATTTTGTCTCGGTTTCTACGAAACGCCCGCTTCATCTTTTTATTCAATATAAAAGCATAGACAAACATGACGGGAACTAAAATAAATGCTGCCAGTGTAAGCAATGGACTGATATTCATTAAAATCACAAATGCGCCCACAATTTTGATTATGGAAATCACCAGATTCTCCGGGCCATGGTGCAAAAGCTCTGTAATATCAAAAAGGTCAGCTGTAATGCGGGACATAAGCTGTCCCACTTTTTGGTCATCATAAAAGGAGAAGGATAATTTCTGATAATGGGCAAAAATCTCTGCCCGCATATCATATTCCATTTTTGCTCCCATAACATGACCATAATTGGATATAAAATATTTGCAATAACATTCCACGCCAACTAAGGCGACCATCAGAAGTCCCAGCCATAAAATCGTATGAAGTGCTTCCTCCATTGGGCGAAGAATGACATCCTGCGTAATATAGCGGACAAGAATCGGAATGACTAATGTCGTTCCCGCTGCAATCAAAGCAAAGACCATATCTGCGGTGAAAACACCGAGATATGGTTTATAATAACTGAGCATTTTTTTAAAATTATTCATAGTTACTGATACGCCTCCGCTAATGCCTTAAATGCAGGCAGAGAATTTTCAATCTGTTCGGTAGATACACAATAAGAAATGCGTACAAAACCTTCTGTTCCGAAGCTGTCTGCCGGTACTAACAGAAGTTCAAATTCTTTTGCCCGTTCTGAAAATGCTTTTGCATCTTCTTCCAATGCCTCTACAAAAAGATAGAATGCTCCATCCGGTTTGATGCAGCGATAACCATATTCGGTCAGGGCATTATACAAAAGATCACGGTTCTTCTTATAAACTGACACATCGGAAGTTCTGCCCATACAACGCTTTACAACTTGCTGGAACAAGCTCGGTGCACAGACATATCCAAGAGAGCGTCCGGCCCCGCATACTGCCGCAAAAATCTTTTTCCACTCTGCTGCCTGATCAGATACCGCAATATAACCAATCCGTTCCCCCGGTAGTGACAGTGATTTGCTATAGGAATAGCATACAATCGTGTTATCATAATAATTCATAAGATATGGAACTTCCACATCCCCGTATACCAGTTCCCGGTATGGCTCATCGGCAATTAAAAAAATCGGATGACCATATTCTGTCTGTTTGTTCAAAAGTACCTCACATACCGCCTCAATTCCCTCTTTTTTAATGACAACACCGGATGGGTTGTTCGGCGAATTCAGAATAATCCCCTTCGTATGTGGGGTAACTGCTTTTTCAAAGTCAGCAATATCAATCTGAAAATCTTTTTTGTCACAATCGACTACGACCAGCTGGGAACCGGTATTTTCTACAAAAACACGATATTCCGGGAAAAACGGAGCAAACGTAATAAATTCGTCCCCCTCTTCTGCCAAAGCCTTCAGTGAAATGGATAAAGAGGCCGCTGCCCCTACCGTGATGTACAAATTATCTGCTGTCAGAGATGTACCATGCTGTTCGTTCAAATATTCCGCAATGGTCTTTCTAAGTCCGGCATCTCCCGGTGCGGAAGTATAACCATGAAGTGCTACCTCGTCACCATTTTGCAGTAAATCAATTGCCGCCTCTTTCACACAGGCAGGTGCTGGCACACTGGGATTTCCAATGCTGAAATCAAAGACCTTATCGGCACCGATTTCTGCCTTTCTCTTATTTCCATACTCGAACAGATCGCGGATTACCGATGGATTTGTTCCTAGTTCATACATTTTTTCTGATATCATTTTCTTTCTTCCTTTCTTCCTTCCTTCCTTTATTTTACCTTATTCCCGCCATGACTGGCAAGAATAGAATAACTATGATTTAATGGGCCGTTTCCTCTTCCTAAATCCAATCCGTCTTGCAGAATTGTTGTCAAATATTCCTTTGCCTGCTGTACGGAATCCAATAGAGAAGCTCCCTTCGCCAGATTCGCCGCTATGGCACTTGACAATGTACAGCCAGTTCCATGAGTATTCGGATTATCTATCCGTTTGCCTAAAAACCATTTTTGGATTTCATGTCCACACAAATAATCATTGGCATCATTCCGGCTGTGCCCTCCTTTTATGAGCACATTACATCGAAATTTCTGCCGAATCTTTTCTGCTGCCTGTTCCATCTCGTCTTCGGATTCCACTTTCATCCCCGACAGCACTTCTGCCTCGGGAAGATTCGGTGTAATCAATGTGGCAAGAGGAAGTAATTCTTTTCCCAGTACCGCCAATGCTTCCTCCTGTAACAGCTTTGAACCACTCGTGGAAACCATAACAGGGTCTATCACAACTTTCTTTGCCCTATATTTTTTCAGTACCGCCGCAATCCGACAAACTGCTTCTGGTGATGTCAACATACCGATTTTCACTGCATCGGGAAAAATATCCGAAAAGACTGCCTCTAGCTGCTTCTCCAGAAAACCGGGAGGAACTTCCATAATGGCACTTACCCCCGTCGTATTTTGTGCCGTCAGTGCCGTGACAGCACTCATGGCATAAACGCCATTTGCCATCATTGTCTTGATGTCTGCCTGAATCCCTGCTCCGCCACTGCAATCACTGCCGGCTATTGTCAATGCTGTTTTCATCTTATCCTCTCATTTCTGAGCGATTTATCGCGAAGAACCCGTTTCCTTTAAAAGGAAATCAGTCCCAAATGCTCTAATAAAATTTTTGTACCGATAAGAATCAGGATGATTCCACCGGCAACTTCCGCTTTCTTTTTGAATCGGCTTCCAAATACATTTCCGATTTTTATCCCCGCCACGGAAAGAAGAAACGTCGTGCAGCCGATCAGCAAGATTGCCATCCAGATATTTACCTGCAAAAAGGCAAATGTGATTCCTACTGCCAAGGCATCAATGCTCGTGGCAACCGCTAAGAGCACCATCGTCTTAAAAGAAAAAGAGTCATTTTTCTCTTCCCCTTCCTCCCCGATTGCTTCCCGAATCATGTTGACACCAATCAAGACAAGCAGCCCAAAAGCAATCCAATGGTCAATGGATGTAATCATACTTTGAAACTGGCTGCCTAAAAGATATCCAATCAAAGGCATCAATGCCTGAAATCCGCCAAAATACAGCCCTGCTATCATGTAATGGTTTCCACTCGGTCTCTCCACAGATAGGCCTTTACAAATGGATACGGCAAAGGCATCCATAGATAATCCGATTCCAATGAGCAAAATTTCAACAGCTCCCATTTTCCATTCTCCTTATTATATTCTCATAATCTGAAAGCTTTTTCGTCTTTTTGATAGTTTTCCACACCTGATCAGATTGTGGTAAAGCCTTACACATAAAGGACCACAATTCTTTCATTTTAAAGAGTACCGGTGTATCCGGCATAATCTCTTTATAATCCAAACGTATTTGCCGCTCAAATGCAAAGACTTCCTGAGAACCCAGTACCGCCTGTCCTTTTATTTCCCGAATCAGGCCGGGATTTGAAAGAAGTCCACGGCCTATCATTATTTTGTCCACTTGCGGAAAACGTCCTGTAAACCGTTCGTAATCTTCTACTGTATTAATATCTCCATTATAGCAAAGTGGATTCCTGCTTTTTTCACATGCCATTTCAAACATGTCCCAGTCCGGTTTTCCTTTGTACATCTCTCTCTGTATTCGTGGATGCACAATCAGTTCCTTTACCGGGAACCGGTTATAAATATCTAAAATATGAAGAAATTCTTCTCTATCATCTTTCCCGATTCTTGTTTTGATCGATATCGGAAGCGGACACTTTTCATAGATTTTACTCAAAAAAACGGAAAGTTCCTCCGGCCTTGCCAAAAAGCCTGCTCCTCTTCCTTTCGGTACTACCGTACCAGAGGGACATCCAAGATTCAAATTCACTTCATCATAACCATATTCCCGCAGCCGTTCTGCCGTATATAAAAATTCATCTGCCCTATTGGTAAGAATCTGAGGCACGACCGGCATCCCTGCATTATGTTCAGGAATCACATCTCTCTTCTCCCTGCTCTTAAAATTGTGGTTTGACGTAGGGCTGATAAACGGAGTAAAGTACCGTGATATACCGCCAAAAAACCGTTCAAAAGCATTGCGGTATATGTAAGTTGTCAATCCCTCTAAAGGTGCTAGATAAAAATCCATAATAATCCTCATTCCGAAGCTGTATAGGTAAAAGCCACAGCAAACGCCATGGCTTTTCCATTATATCATATTTAATTCCTCACTGGCAATATTCTTTAAGCATCCGGATTTTCTTGTTGCTTTATCCTTTCCTGAATATAATTCTCAAGTACCCGAACCGTCCCTGATACACCAAGGGGGCTGCTGTTAATACACATATCGTAGCATCTCGAATCTCCCCATTTTGCATCGGCATGTCGATTGTGATACTGTTTTCTCTTTCGGTCGTGTCTGTCCATTTTAAATAATGCTTCGTTATCTTTCAAATTATATTTATTCATGACACGCTCCATCTTATGCTGCCTGTCACCTCTGACAAATATAGAAATCAATCCGTCAAACTCCTGTAAAACGACCTCCGAGCAACGCCCTACAATTACAAAAGATTCTCCCTGTTCTGCTTTCTTCCGAATGATATCGAACTGAGTTTCCGCAAGAATTTCCTCCATCGAGTTAGTATATTTTCCAACTCTTCTTGTCAGCATAAAATTTCTCGGTTTCTCATCAAATTTTTCAAGTAACTCGACTTTAACATCCATCTGGTCTGCCACTTCATCCAGCATGCCTCTGTCATAAAATTTCAATCCCATGTCAGCGGCGATTCTCTCCGCTACTTCATGTCCACCACTGCCGAATTCACGGTTTATCGAAATAATAATCTGTTTATTCATATGAAACCTCCATTCTGGAACAAACTCCACGCAACATTTAACAATATCTCATAAAGATAAATAGCATTGATATCATAATAACAATAAATGTTGCCGGAATTGCTGATTTACAATATTTCCCCCATCCGATAACATGACCGTTCTTTGCAGCAACGGATGTTCCGACTACGTTGGCAGAAGCACCAATCGGGGTAGCACTGCCGCCAATATCCGTACCCATAGAAAGTGCCCATGCAAGCACGGATAAATCTACTCCCTGAGTAGCAGCAAGGCTCTTGACAACCGGAACCATGGTAGCTGCAAATGGTATGTTGTCAACTAAAGCACTCGCAACTGCAGAACCCCAGATAATTATTCCGACCATTAATCGAACATTGCCCTGACTTATTTTGCCAATAAATCCGGCTATCACCTCAAGTATTCCGGTCTGCTCCAGACCGCCGACCACAATAAACAGTCCGACGAAGAAAAGGAGCGTTTTATAATCAACCTTTTTTAATAACTGGAGCGCATATCTGCCAGACGCTACAAGCGTAATAATTGCAATCACTGCTCCGATAAATGCAACCGTAAGACCTGTCTGTGCATGTGATACAAGCAAACCTATGGCACATGCAAATATAATACTGCTGATCACAAAATCTCTCTTATTTACAATTGCTTCTTTTGGAGTCGGCATAGCCGCAATATTAAGTTCTTCCCCATCTTGTGTCACTAACTCCTTACGAAATACGAGAAGAAAATATACTACTACAAAAATCAGACAGATAAATGCCATAACACCTGTATTTGTAATAAAATCACCAAAAGAATAACCAAGTGATGTTCCGACAATAATATTAGGAGGATCTCCGCACATAGTAGCCGAACCACCTAAATTGGCACAAAATATCTCCGATAATATCATAGGAACCGGATTAAATTTCAAAAGCTTTGCCAGCTCGATTGTTACCGCGGCAAGGAAAAGAATAACCGTGATACTATCAATAAACATGGCAAGCACAAAAGACATGATCATAAATGAGACAAACAACGGAATCGGTTTGTAATGAACTAACTTGGCAAGCAGCATACAGAGCCAGCGGAAAAATCCTGCTTTTGCCATTCCTTCCACCATTACCATCATACCGGCAATAAAAATAATGGTAGCCCAGTTAATACCTGTCGTTGCTTCCTCTGCACTTCCTGATGTATACCAAAAATTCAACGTGAATATCGTTTTAAAATTCAACGTTTCAATAATCGCATTTACATTTCTCATCACAATGCCGAATACACCAACAAGTGTGCACACACCACATGCCAACGTAACATAGTGTCTCTCGATCTTATCCATAACAATGAATAAGAACATAAGAATGAATATAATTACCGCAAGCGTTTGTGCAATTATCATTTTATCATCTCCTAACACATCCACGATTTCCAGTGGATTAACTTTCGTTTCTTTTTTCTTTATCCGCTAGTCATTATAAACCTTTAAATTGGAAATATCAAGTACCGTTTTTACTTTTTTAACTACTCTGAAACCTCTGCTTCCGTTGCTGTTTCCGACGCTGTTTCCACTGCTTTCCCCGTCCCGGCAGACGATGGTGCAGCATCCTTTTCCCGTCGCAATTCCCGAATCTTTTCTTCCTGACTGTCATCCTCTTCATCAAACAGAGATTTATACTTTTTGTGCTTTCGGTTGGCATATAGTGCCGCCGAAGCTTTTGCCATCTGGTATAAGTCCTTATCAAACTCCATTAATTTCTTCTCATCGGATGCCGGTACATGGTCACCACGGGAAATCCGTCTGGCAATCTCTAATATTTTGGCCATATTCTGCATTTCTTCCCCCATGGCATCTGCAGACTCCTTAGCATCTTCTAATTGCTGCTGGTACATTTCTCTCAGATTCTCTGAAATCTCTACTACTACCCCTGAACGCTCCTCCCCTGTATTTTTTGCGGGCTCTTTTTTCTCCCCGGTCTGTTCCGGCAATGGGGCAGCAGTTATCTTTTCCTTTATTCCTGTCACATTCATTATCATCACAATAACCTCCTTGTATTTTATTACACTTCCCTGTACATATTTATATATCGGCATATCTTTTTCATCCATTTAATTTGCTGCCTTTACTTTGACAATGAATTTTAGTATACTGAAATTACTTATGAAAGGAGATTTACCTACATGAAAAAAATTCAATTCACCTATCTGGCCGCAGGCATCCTTCTGATGTTCAGTCTGACAGCATGTTCTTTTGGAAAGGACAAATTGGATGCCAGCCTTTACACAAAAGGATATTTGGATGTACTGTACAAAAACCAGGTTTCGGATTACTATCTGCAATATGCCGGAGGCGATGAGGCAACTGCCAAACAGGCATATGAAGATTCTTTGGACTCCGATGTTTCTCTTCTCATCAGCGATATGGAGGATGAAATCAGCGATGAACTAAAAGCGAAATACCGCACCATGCTTTCTGAGATATATAAAAATATGAAGTATGAGGTCGGAACAGCAACAGATAATGAGGATGGTACCTATACCGTTCCTGTTACTGCCTACCGTCTCCATGCCTTTGCCGGGACTCTGGATAAAGCTGCTGCCTACTACGATTCCTTATCTTCTGCGGAACAGGATAAAATGGATGAGACGGAAGATTTTGAAATTTATGAAATTAATGCCGTTATGGAAAATCTAAAAAATCCTGAATATGATGAAGAGCCCATGACAATTAACATTACACTGGCTCCGGTGGATGGAAACTCTGATTACTATGGTATCTCATCCGAAGATCAGTTAAATCTCTATGTAGCAATGATGGATGGTTCCGAATGGGCCGGTGAAGAAGAGGAAGAAGCAACAGAATAAAAAAAGCGGTTGAACCGCTTTTTTTATTCTTCAATATCTTTTCCATTCCAGCAATAGGTGCATAAATTTTCTTTTGGAATACCGACCGCATCTAACATATCATCCAAGCGGTTAAACCGAAGAGAGGTAAAATTCAACTCTTTGCGAATCTCTTCTATCATCTTTTCATATTTTTCGCTTTCCGGATCGGTGTACTGCTGTAAGATTTCCTCCGGCACATCCTCCGTGCCCTCTAACCGGGCAATCACACGTCTTGTAATTAAATCCATCTCCGAAGAGGAGCGGGAAAAATTCAAATATTTACACCCATATACCAGAGGTGGGCAGGCCGGACGGATGTGAACTTCTCTGGCTCCGCTCTCATATAAAAATTCTGTAGTTTCCCGAAGCTGCGTCCCACGCACAATTGAATCATCAATCAGAAGAATGCTTTTATCCTTTATCAGATCGTGTACCGCCAACATTTTCATCTTTGCAATCATATCCCGTTTACTCTGAACTGTCGGCATAAAGGAACGCGGCCAGGTCGGTGTATATTTAATAAACGGCCGGGAAAACGGAATGCCCGATTCATTGGCATAGCCAACCGCATGAGCCGTACCGGAATCCGGAACACCTGCTACAATATCCGGTTTCACATTATCACGCTTTGCCATGCTCTTACCGCAGTTATACCGCATCTGTTCGACACTGATTCCCTCATAAGAACTGGCCGGATAACCATAATACACCCACAAAAAGGTACAGATTTTCATTTTTGTACCCGGTGCCATCAATGTCTTAATCCCTTCTTCATTGACAACAACGATTTCTCCCGGTCCCAATTCCTTCAACGGATGGTATCCTAGATTATGAAAAGAAAATGACTCCATCGCCAGACAATAAGCATCTTCTTTACTGCCGACAACAAGAGGGGTCCTGCCATATTTATCTCTCGCAGCATAGATTCCCATTGGCGTCATTAGCATTAATGTGAGAGAACCGTCAATTAATTCCAACGCATAATGGATTCCCTCAATAATATTTTCTTTTTGGTTAATGATTGCTGCTACCAGTTCGGTCGGATTAATATCTCCTCCGCTCATTTCCAAAAAGTGAGTATTATTATTGGAAAAAATATTATCCACGATCTCCTGTGCATTATTAATTTTACTCACCGTCGTAATGGCATAAGTACCATGATGTGAACGAACAATCAACGGTTGTGGTTCAAAATCTGAAATACAGCCAATACCATACTGTCCTTTCATATTTTGCATATCTTTGTCGAATTTTGTACGAAACGGTGCATTTTCAATATTGTGAATCGCACGGTCAAATCCGTCCTCTCCATATACTGCCATTCCTGCCCGTCTTGTTCCCAAATGGGAGTGATAATCTGTCCCAAAGAACAAATCAAATAAACAGTCTTCCTTTGATGCAACTCCGAAAAATCCGCCCATAATATCCTCCAGTTTTGTGTCTTCTATAGTTTCTTTTCCGTATTTATTCCTCTAATAGTATAACACGAAATAAAAAGAATGCTAGAGGAAATTTTTGAAATTTTGCTGATAATTCTCCAGCACATGATTATAAAAGGTCCTCACTGCCGGTGCCATAGTTTCCCGGTGAAGAACCGTAATTCCAATGATACGGAACGCTTCTTCTTCCAATGGATAGCAGTCCACTTCATAGGGAATATCGTTCATCACCAGTTCCGGCATCAGACAGATGCCGAATCCATTTGCCACCATTGCAATGGTAGATAAGTCATCCACTACATGGTAATTCGATTCTACATTTAAATCATTTTCTTTTAAAAAATTTTGTATATCTGCATCCGTACTTTCTCTTTGGGTCACAAACTGATGATTCCTTAATTCTTCTACAGTCACTTTTCCCTCCCGTATCGTTCCCTTGGGAACAACACAGAGAAGAGGGTCTTTATAGAGAGGTTCGATAGGCAGCCCCGATGCACTGGACACGGACAAAAATCCCACATCCACAATGCTGTTTTTTATCCAGTACACAACATCATCATATGTTCCCTGAAAAATCTCCATACTGATAGCAGGATATTTTTCTTGAAAGGAATGCATGATATCGGGCAGCCAATTGGTACATACACTGGAAAAACATCCTATTTTTATTTTTCCCTGCTTCAGTCCATTTAATTCTGCCACTGCCTGCTGGAGACTTTCATCACTGTTTATAACTGTGTTTACATAAGGAAGAAGACGCTCCCCATAATTGGTTAGCGTCACTCCGTTCTTGCTGCGGTTCAAGACAGAAAAACCAAGTTCTGTCTCTAACGCGGATATCGTATGGCTGATGGCAGAAGGAGTTAATCCGAGCAAATCCGCTGCCTTCCGAAAACTCCCCTGCTCTGCCACCATTTTAAATACTTGATATGTTAATAAGGTCATGATGGAAAACACCTTTCACCTTTTATCATTTTGAACACTTGAACTGCAAATCTTCCCAGCGTCGGTCAACTTCTGCCTGAAACTGCTCAATGAGATGTTCATTTCCTTTCTTAAACAAATGTTTAAAGCGTCCCTGTTCCTTTAAGAAATCTTCAATCGGCAATTTTTTCTTTGGCTCATAGGACAGTGTCCATTTACCATGCTCCACTTCAAAGAGCGGCCAATAACAGGTCTCCACTGCGAGTTTACAGATTTTCATAATTTCCGCTGTATCATACCGCCATCCCCGCGGACAAGGTGTCATTACATTAAGGAAACATGCTCCCTCCGTATAAATAGCCTTTTCTGCCTTACGGTGAATATCTTTAAAATCCGTCGTCAGCGTTGTCTGTCCTACATAAGGAACATCATGGTCGGCAATGATACTTGCCAGATCTTTCCGGTTCTGCATTTTGCCGACTGACTGGGTACCGACTGGTGTTGTTGTGGTATCCGCATACATTGGTGTTGCAGAAGAACGCTGGATTCCCGTATTCATATAGGCCCCGTTGTCATAGCATACATATACCATATCATGGCCCCGCTCCATAGCACCGGACAGGGACTGGAATCCGATATCATAGGTTCCGCCGTCTCCACCGAAGGTAATAAATTTAAAAGTCTCATCCTTCGGCAGCTTTCCCCGTTTGCGCAGAGCACGATAGGCGGTTTCTACACCACTTAAAGTTGCCCCCGCATTTTCAAAGGCATTATGAATATAGCTGTCCTCCCATGCCGTATATGGGTACATAAAAGAGGATACTTCCAAACATCCCGTCGCATTGCCGATAACAGCATGGTCTCCTTCATGTAACGCACGAAGTACCGCACGGACACCGATTGTCGCTCCACATCCTGCACACATACGATGTCCCGGTGCCAGACGTTCTGGTTTCTCCATCATGGTCTTTAAATTAAAATCACTCACTTTAATCTCCTCCAATCCCGTCCATTATCTCAAACGGATGTACTGATATTGTTCTACCGCCTCACCATTTTCAACCATATTTTCCAGCTCAGCAAAAATACCAATCACATCGCTAATGGTAAAGTCACGTCCAGCCAATCCGTAAATGTAATTGACTGCTTCAATCATCACCTTGTTTTTAAACAGGGCTGCCGGTACTTCACTGCCCAGCGGACCGCCATTGCTGTTATAGCTCTCACATCGGTCCATAACTGCAACTGCCTTGCAGTTCTTTAATGCATCTGCAATTTCATCTGCCGGGAATGGACGGAATACACGAAGCTTGAGAACTCCTACCTTTTTCCCCTGCTCCCGAAGCTCATCCACTGCCTGTTTTGCAGTTCCCGCCGCAGAACCCATAATGAGCATAATGTAATCCGCATCTTCGGTTCTATATTCTTCAAAAAGTTCAAAACCTCTTCCTGTCAGCTCTTTATATTTCTTGGCCACTTCAATAATGACTTCTTTTGAATTTTCCATTGCAATTTCCTGATTTTTCTTAGCCTCCATGGCATAGTTCGATACAGAATAAGGTCCTACTGCAATTGGTTTGCCCGGATTTAACAAATATTCTTCCGGTCTGTACTCGCCAACAAATTTTTTTACGAACTCATCCTCTTCCAATAAGATATTTTCTACTGCATGACTGGTAATAAATCCATCCTGACATATCATTACGGGAAGATGTACTCTCTTATCCTCTGCGATCGGGTATGCCTGAATAAAATTGTCGTATGCTTCCTGATTGTTCTCGGCATAAATCTGAATCCAGCCGGTATCTCTTGCTCCCATACCGTCGGAGTGGTCACAGTTAATATTAATCGGGCCGGACAATGTACGGTTCACCAATGCCATTACTAAAGGCAGCCGGTTGGAAGCTGCCAGCAGCAGCTCCTCCCACATCAGTGCCAGTCCCGCAGAAGATGTAGCTGTCAGGCTTCTTGCTCCTGCTGCCTCTGCACCAATCGTCGCACTCATGGAGGAATGCTCACTCTCCACCGGAATAAATTCCGTATCCATTTCCCCGTTCGCTATGTATGTAGATACCATCTGAGGAATCTCAGTAGATGGTGTGATCGGGAATGCGGGCATTACATCCGGGTTAATCTGACGAATTGCATAAGATACCGCCTCGTTACCTGACATACGTTCTTTAATTGCCATTAGATATTCCCCTCCTTCATTTCAATTGCTCCGAATGGACAGACATTTGCACAAATGCCACAGCCTTTGCAATGGTCATAGTCAAATTCCGTTCTTTTTCCGTTCTTTACCGGAATACTGCTGTCCGGACAGACTGGTGTGCAAAGAAGACACTGTTTGCATTTATCTGCCAGATAAATCGGTGTATTGGTTCTCCACTCGCCGGTCTTAAAATCTTTTGAAGTTCCGGCACCAAATATCATTAAGCCCTCGGTCAATTCCTGATGGGGCGTCTTTTCATTTATTTTTGTCACATCTGTTCTCATTGTATCCTCCATTCCGACTACATTGCATTTGCAACTACATCATAAGCCAGTTCCAACGCTTTCATATTACCGTCAATTACTTCCGGCTTCTTCGCAAATTTATGTTCATAAGATGCTCTCATCTCCCCAATGAATGTATCTCTGTCCATTACCTGACTAACCGCAACAATGGCAGCAAGCATTGGCGAATTCGGGAAATTTTTCCCTAATGTCTCAACCGAGATTTTCCTTGCATCTACTGTATAAACGCTTCCTCTATATCCATTTAACTGCCCCAAAATCTCTTCACTGGATTTTGGTGTATTGACAATAATGGCTCCTGTTTCCTTTAATCCTGCTGTTACATCTACTGAATGAAGCAGGGTTTCATCTACAACAACTACATAATCGGGATGATAAATGTTAGAATGTACCCGGATTACATCTGAACTGATACGATTGTAAGCAGTAATCGGTGCCCCCATTCGTTCCGGTCCGTATTCCGGAAATCCCTGTACATTCTGTCCTGTTTTAAATGCCACGTCCGCTAACAAGAGAGCTGCTGTTTTGGCTCCCTGACCACCACGGCCATGCCATCTAATCTCAATTCCGTTTTTCATGCTCGTTCTCTCCTTCTTCTTGTAACTTATCGTATAAATCAATCGAACAGTACCTATTATATCGCAGATTTTTAAATTGTAAAGAGAAAATGTTTAATTTCATTCATTTTTAAGATGAATGCTTTTCACTATTTGACCATTATAATCTGTATGAACACTCTTTTCAGGGTTGTAAAAACAGCTCAAATAAGCTATACTGGTAAAAATAAAACGAATCAGCAACATGGAGGAAACACATTGTTTAAACGATATTTTGTTCGGACCGGTTCTTTACGCCCTGGTATGCGGATTGACCAAAACATCAAAGACCGGCTAGACCGTACCTTAGTTGTTCGCGGAACAATTTTGGATGAATATTTAATTGATGGTATCCAAAAACGAGGAATCCATGGTGTTTACATAAGTGAAGGTGAACCAGAAGAGGATAAAGAACCGGAAGTGCCTCTTTCAGCTCTGGCACGTCATAATATTGAAAAGCATCGCATAGATGATCCGGTCAAAGTGCAGTTGTCCCAAAGCGTTAAAAAACGGGTCTCTGAAGGCATACACTATCTTTACCAAAATGCGGACTCCAAAGAATTTGCCGATACCTCTTTGAAAATTACAAATGATTTAATGAAAGCAATTGATGATAATGATTCCCTTGCTGTTGACATCAGTACATTAAAAACCAGCGATGAGTACACATTCAAACACAGTGTTGATGTAGCAACCATGTCCATGATTATTGCCAAAAAAATGGAATTGTCATCAAAAGATGTTTATAATATCGGAATTGCCGGATTATTACATGACATGGGTAAATCAAAGATTCCAACTGAAATATTGAATAAGCCTGCCCGATTGAACGATGAGGAATTTGCCATTATGAGAAAGCATTCAGAATTTGGCTACTCTATTTTAAAAGATAAAAGTGAGTTCGAGAAAACAATTCCCATCGCTGTTCTACAGCATCATGAGAAAATGAACGGAACCGGATATCCCTTCGGATGCAAAGAGGATATGATTACACCCTATGCCAAGATTCTCTCCGTCTGTGATGTTTATGATGCCCTTGTCACTAAGCGTCCCTATAAAAAATCCTTTTCCCAGCGCACCGCAGTGGAAATGATCATGTCGATGACCGCCGAACTGGACATCCGTGCTATGAGGGCATTTTTAGCCACCGTAATTTTATATCCGGTCGACTCTTATGTACAGTTGAGCAACGGAGAACAGGCAAGAGTAGTAGAAAATAAAAAAGAAGCTGTCCTTCGTCCAACCGTGGTCGGTGTAAACAGCGGAACGGTATATAATCTTTCTGAGGATCTGGCCTGTGCGAATATTATAATTCTGTAAAGAGGATATGTGTGAATCCGGATAAACAAAACCGTTCACCCCTATCCTCTTTCCCATTCTGCCATAAAAATCAATTATGCTGTATATTTTTCAATCAGAGCCTCCAGCCTTTTCTGGTTCTTTATGATCCATTGCTCATATGTCAGATTTTCAGAAGAAATCATCTTCCCGAGTTCAACCAAAAATTGAGGTATATCCTCTACTGCAACCGCCTTTCCGGTATCCGCAAGTTTTTCTTTCCCCTGCCGTTCACAACCACCGACAAAAATGGCAAATGCCGGTTTCGGGCCATTCGGTGTCTGCTTGATCGCCCCACGAAAACCAAGGCTTCCGATCTGGTGCGTTCCACAGGAAGAAGGGCAGCCGGAAATATGGATTCTAGGAAGAACACCATCGGCAAAATTCTCGTTACGAACGGCTTTGACACAGGCATGAAGCAGCCCCGGCGAATCTCCGAGCCCAACCTGACAGACTGCACTGCCCACACAGGCAACAGAAGTCTCAAACAGCGTATTGGCACTATCCTTTGTCAATTCAAGGAGCAGCTTCGCCTCCTTTGCATCACAGTTGATAAAATAGAGCCCTTCCGCCGGTGTAAGACGTATCTCTACATCTTGCATATCCTTTATGGAATTATATATTTCTTTTGCCTTTGCCGGAGCAAGCTCTCCGCCAATCGGCTGATAAAAAACGGCATAAAGACCTTCCTGCTTTTGCGGAATGATACGTTTATCCTTAACCGCAGTGCCGCAGCCGGATTTTGAAAGAGCCACATCTTTTACTTCTATATCCAGCTGTTCCGAAGCAAGAACCTCTTCACATTTTTCCCGGTATGCCCGAATCAGCCCTTCTGCCCCGAGAGTATCCTGCATATAGCGGGTTCTTGCACGTGCACGGTTTTCATAGTTTCCATATGCCGTGAACGTATTCACCATTGCCTTAATGTAATAAAGAATCTTTTCCGGAGCAATTCCACTTGCAACACATATGCCAAGTTTCGGATTACTGCCAAGACCACCGGCGGCATACACATCAAAGGTCTTGTCCTTATTGGCAGCAAAACCAAGGTCACGGAATGTTGCATGAGTCTCATTTTCCGGAGAATTTGAAAAACAGACTTTTAATTTACGGGGGAATTTTACTGCTTTTATAAACCCCATCAGATACTCACCTGCTGCCTGTGCATAGGGAAGTACATCAAAAAACTCATCTTTCTGCACGCCGGAAAGCGGAGATGCCATGACGTTGCGCGGAAAGTCCCCTCCACCGCCCCGTGAAATCATATCTGCCTTCCACGCATCTGCCATCATATCACACAGCTCCGCAGCTCTTAAATGATGCAGCTGAATGGACTGGCATGTTGTAAGCTTCATCTTTTTAATCTGATATTTTTCACATGCTTCTACAATAAACTTCAACCGTTTCTTTGTAAGCTGACCTCCCGCCATACGAAGCCGCAGCATATGAGTCTCCCCTCCCCGCTCCGCATAACTGCCAAAGCCGCCAGAAAAGCTTTTATATTCCGATACGGTCATTTCCTGATTATGGAATTTCATTGTTTTTTCTTTGAACTCTTCAAGGTCCGGAAGAAATTCTGTTACATAATCCTCAGCCAAATGCATCCTCCTTTACAAATCAAACGATACCTTTTTCTATTATGCCCAGACATATCATTTTTATAAGTGTATTTACCGTCCGATTTCACAAGTTCCCTCAAAAAAGTTACTTGCATTTGCAGCTTATGTGGAGTATATTAAAATAAGAAGTAGTCTGTTTTTGGTGGGCTTTTGGGGATTCAAGATCTGCCCATGGATTTGAAATAGAGGTAAGGTAAATGTTAAAAAGGATACAAAAGAATCGAAGAATTCATTTTAGTCTGCTGATTGTCATCTGCATGGGAATTATTCTATGCGAGGGACTTTACTACATCTCATCTCTGCGCTCAAAATTAATGGAACAGGCCATCCATAATGTCTTGACCGTAACAACACAGCAGCAGCAGGCACTTGATAATTTCCTTGCGGGGGACAGGGAACGCATCCATAGTTTTGCCGAGTATCTTGCAAAAAGCAATTCCAGCGACACCGAATCTATCGAAAAATGGTTAAATACGTTTGGCAATATTGATGCTTTTTACTCGGTTACTGATTTAGAAACCGGACAAGTTTACAGCAACAAAGAAGATAAGGTCGGTCGGCTGGAAAATGATGAACTGAAGCTTTATCGTAAATTTTCCGGCAGTGGTTTACGAAATCCATATAAAGAGCCCAATTCAGATGATATGATGTTCGGATATTATGAACGCTTTACCTTTGCCGATGGTGTCAGTGGACTGATTCAAAAAAACTATGAGTGCAGCAAAGTTTCAAGAGATTTTTCTCTTTCCTTTTACAATGATCAGGGGTTTGCCTATGTCGTAAATCATAAAGGAGATATTCTTCTAAGGTCTGTTGGTATGCTTGGAGATCATTTATATGATAATATCTTTGATATATTGGTAGGACATAACGATGAACAGGAAAAGATTGATGATTTTATAGAGTCACTGAATCAGGAGAAAACAGGAAGTATTATATTTACCGGCAATAACGGGGACTTTGTATATACTTATGTCCCGGTGGAAAATGCAGAAAAATGGTATTTGGTCTCTGTTGTACGCAAAAGTGCAATTACAGCAGAAACTGATTCTATTTTGCAGAATTCTCTAATGGCGGTCGGTTTTCTTTTTGCCACATTGGCTGTCTGTATCATATTTATCTTTTTTAACCGACGAACCAACAGGGATATCAAAGAAAAGGATTTAGAAATTGCCTATCAGGAGCAGTTCTTTGATATTTTTTCGACATATTTGGCAAATAACACGGATGATATCTACATGATGATTGATGCGGCGGGAAGGCAGGTAGAGTACATAAGTCCAAATGCAGAGAGAATTTTGGGCATTCCCATACAAAATATTACCGACGGTGAGAACTTTTTATCCGAAGCCGTGTTTACATCCGGAGAAACGATTGATTTTGATGCTTTATATACGCTTGAACCGGATATGTCACTGAGGGACATATCCGAAGAATGGTTAAATCCCCAGACGGATGAGCATAAAAGTTTCCTGATTCATGCATATTGTACGCTGGTGCAGAATAAGCGTAAGATTATTATCTATATTTCTGACCGGACAAAGGAACGGGCCACTCAGGATACTTTGACAGAGGCATTGCAGATCGCACAGATTGCAAACGATGCCAAGAGTACCTTTTTGAGCAGTGTCAGCCATGATATACGCACTCCTATGAACGCAATCATTGGGTTTATTGCACTCCTACAGGATGAGGCAGAAAATCCCGACCATGTGCGGGAGTATACGAAACAGATCGACGCCGCCAGTCAGCATCTGCTTGGATTGATCAATGATGTACTGGATTTGAACAAGATTGAAAATGGAAGCACCACACTTACTTTTTCTGAGGTGGAGCTTGCTGAAATCATTGATGAAATTAACACAATTATCAGACCACAGACCAGGGCGAAGAATCAGACTTTTGAAATTCTCTCTTCTTCTGTCATACATGAGCATCTACAGGCGGATAAACTGCGTATTAATCAGATTCTGATGAACCTCTTGTCAAATGCCGTGAAATATACGCCAGAGGGAGGAAGTATTCGTATGCGGCTGGATGAATTGCCGCAAGTGGATGAAAACTATAGTCGCATTCGGTTTACTGTCAGCGATACCGGTATAGGAATAAGTGAAAAATTTCTGAAGGTAATCTTTGAACCATTTGCCAGAGAGAACAGCCAGATTATTCGTCAGATACAGGGCACAGGGTTAGGTATGGCGATTACCAAAAGTCTGGTGGATTTGATGGGCGGAACGATTCAAGTAGAGAGCCAGCTCGGTAAGGGCAGCGTGTTTACTGTAGAACTGGAATTGCGCATATGCAAGAAGGAGGATGACCCTAGATTTTGGTCCCGTTACGGCATTGGCAAAATGATTGTAGCTGACGATAATGAGGAAACTTGTCTCAACATTGTCAAAGCCATGGAGAAAACGGGCGTCACGGTAGATTATGCCACAGATGGTGAAAGTGCAGTTCAAATGATGCGTGCTGCCCGCAAAGAGGGGACTCCTTATCATCTGATTCTTTTGGATTGGAAGATGCCAAATTTAGATGGAATGGAAACGGCACGATTGATTCGCAAGAAGTATTCGGAGAAAATCCCAATTTTGGTTTTCACAGCTTATGACTGGGAAGAAATTGAGAAGGAGGCAGAAGAAATCGGTGTAGACCATTTCATGTCCAAGCCTTTCTTTATGACGAATTTCAAGGAAGTAATTCGGCGGGTCATGGGAAGAAAGAAGAAAGTCAGATCAGAATTGGACAGTATGGTGGTAAAGGGGAAACATATTCTCGTGGTAGATGATATTGAGGCGAACAGACTTGTTCTAGTCAAAATATTAAATTCTCTAGGGGCAAGCTGCGATGAGGCATGCAACGGTCAAGAAGCATTCGAATCTTTCCAAAGTTAGTTGAAATATAGCTTTTCTTTAATGGAAAAATGTGGTATCATAAATACAGTGTTTCATA
>CANRLR010000034.1 GCA_947631505.1 uncultured Lachnospiraceae bacterium
TTACTTTGTTCCATGTCACCTTCAGTTTTTTTGATTCATTACTGCGAACACGGACTTTGACTGGGGTTGAAACTTTGGTTTTGGCTTGAACAGATATGGGGATACAGATGGCAAAAGCGAGTATCATTGTATAAAACATAAAAGATGTTATTTTTTTCATTTTATTTTACCCTCGTATACTTTACATTTAATTGTTCTTTATGTTGGTAATCCAGTATAATGATAGATCCAGCGGTCTGCTGTTGTAAAATGATAACTGCTTTCTTCATAATCGACTAATTGACGAAATATATAATTTAGTTCGACATATTGTGCTCCTAATCCATTCAATCTAAAACGGACTACTCCATCAATAACAATTATCTCCATATCGCCCGGAAAGGATTGCAACACTTGCAGCATCATATCTTCTATATCTTTATAATAGATTGCATCCCCTTTTTCAACGATTCCTACGACTTCTTTCCTATTATCACTTAACAAAAATGTCATTTCTTGGTTTTTCTTCGGATGATTTGCCTGATTCTTTTCAAAAAAGGCTGCTATCTGTTCGACCTCCGTCTGATAGTTATGAATAAGGTTCTGCATATCATCCATCATTGCCTGTACATTTTCAAACTTGATGTTTGTGGCGTAGTCTTCCGCATACACTTTGATCCAAGTGACATTTCCGTTGTGTGCCCTTGCATAAATTTTACAACTGCCCTCTTTCCCTTGAGTCGTTATTGCTCCCTGTTTATCCACCTTTGCTATCGTTTCATCACTGGAAGACCAGCGTATTGTGCTGTCATAAATCTCTGCTCTGCTGTTTTTCGCATAACTTGTGACTCCTACTTTCAATGTCGGTGTCATACATTGGTGGACGGACAGGTCCAATACATCCTCTTTGAACCATAAAGTCCCCGCATTGACCTGTTTCGCATTCTTCTTATATGGCTTCGCACTTACCGTATAACTGAATTTACTGTACACTTTCTTTTTGCCTGTTTTTTTATACGCTCGCACTTTGTAAGTATGTACTTTTTTCGTGTTCTTGCTTTTCCATGATTTAGTCTTACTCCCCACATCTGCTACCTTTTTGAACTTCTTACTGCTTTTCTTATATTCATAGATTTGGTAACCGTCTGCTTTTTTCACCTTGTTCCATGTCACTTTCAGTTTTTTTGATTCATTACTGCGAACACGGACTTTGGCTGGCGTTGAAACTTTGATTTTTGCTTGTAAATGTGTAGGAAACAATACAAACATTCCCAACATCAAAATAAAAAATAGTAATTTTGCAATTCTTCCCATTATTTTTTCCCCTCTTTCTTTCTAATCACATCTGATTTTGGATATGTAACATTGACTATACCTAAATTTCGGGTATATTCTTTATAATACTGCATTGCCTCCTGTAATACAGTACTCTTCATACTTACACTTTTGTTATATGCTGCAAGTATCATCTCCATATCATTGGCTCTAATACAAGGATATTCCCACTGATATATCATTATATTTGCCCATTCCTTTTGGTTTGTAAAATAATAGCATGTCTCATCCGTATAGGTCATTCTCACTAAATTTTTATTATAATCATCATCTAAGTCATACCCATCTGCTAGTCCCAGTATATGTCCTAGTTCATGAGCACAGGTTGCCCTATAATTCTTTAGCGAATATGCTGACTCTACCTCTCCGCTGCTATATACCATACGTTTGATATCCGGCATATGTAATACTCTTTGGGAAATTAAAGCGTAATCATTGCTCCGGTTCTCTCTTTTTTCCATCCGTTCCAAACGATAAGGGCATCCATCCGGCTCACCACTGCAATGCGGCCAGTTTTCCAACCATGCATCAGTTCCAGTATGCTTATCCGGGCATTCCCCGCCAAGGCTCACTCGTAAAAATTGCTGCCCGGTGGCATAGGATTCCTTATCAATCTCATGCAGTATCATTTTCGTGTTGAACTTTACTCCTTTTTCAAAATCATAGGTATTGCCTGTTATTGTGGTGGTGTATATGGATGTAATTCCATTTATAAACTCTTCTTTATAGCTGCCACCCTTTACGCCATCTCCATAAATTACTTTTTCATTTGATACAGCTTCATCTCTGCCTGACTTATCTGAATGCTTTATGTAACTAACATATAAATGGATATACAGGGTGTCACCGGCAAAATGAAATTTCAAATAAGGGTACACCGTTTCCGTCTTTGCAGCGTCTGATTCCACGGTTACACAATAATTTTTCATCATATTCGAGGATTCACTTTGGGTCCTCTTCCCTTCCTCCATGTAAATCCCCCGCCACTGATTGGCTGTTTTCGTAAAATACGATAAGTTCTTCGCAGGAGATATCGTGGTCGCACTTGCAATATTACTATAAGCACCTTTATATGTTTTCTTTTTCTTCTTACTGAATGCACGGACGGCATAATAATAAGTCGTACCGGATGCCAGTCCTTTATCCGTCATTTGATATGTTTTTTTGCTCTTCTTCCAGACTTTATCCGCCTTACCGTTTTTCTTTTTATACCGGGTGACGATATATCCTTTTATCCCCTTGGTTTTTCCGGCAATACCGGCCTCCCAGTTCAATTTGACGGAATTCGTACTACCGGAAGTAGCTTTCAACGTAGGAGCAGTTGCTTTCACGGTTACTTTTTTTACCTTTTTTGGTCCTGCCGTCAGTGCTTTTTTCTTTGTCTTGTAAGCAACAATATAGTATTTATATTTCTTATTTTTCTCAACAGCAGTGTCCGTATAATCTCTCTTCTTCAACCATTTACCCTTTTTATACGTTTTTACATACTTCTTTTTCTTTTTGTTCCAGTGTTCCCGATACAGCTTATAATACTTTGCTCCCTTTATCTTATTCCATTGCAGATAGATTCCCCGGAAATCAGTTGCCTTCTTCAGCCTTATTTTTGGTTTTGAAGCTATCATGGCTTTCTTGTTCTTTGCTGTCAGGGAATATGTCACCCATATCCGCACCGTATCTTTCTTGCCGCTATATTTGTCCGAAACCTCAACAATGGAAATACCGGGCCTTTTTGCTCTTATTGTTCCATCCTTTTGTATGGTTATAACATTGGAATTACTGCTGTTCCATATCAATTCTTTCTTTGTAGCATTGGACGGTTCTGACTCCGTTTCCAAATGAGCGGTTTCTCCAACATTCATCTGATGTACACTATCTTCATTTGCTATTTTCAGAGATGTGAGCAGAATATCACTGACGGTAACAGATACTTTTGCCGTTTTACCGGAATTTGTTTCGGTTGCTGTTATGTCCGCTGTCCCCGCCTGAACTGCTTTTATCTCCCCAGAACTGCTTACCGCTGCTATTTTGGTATCCGAACTGCTCCAAGATACGTTTTTAGGCACAGCAATTTCCGGCAATGCGGAATACTCCAGTTCAGCACTTTCTCCCACTTTCATGTTTTTTACTGCCTCTGCATTTGTTATGCTGATTGATGTGACCGGTATATCAATCTGTGTCTTTAAAACATAGGTCGTATATTGATTCAGCTCATCTTGAAAATCATAGCTCTCCGGAAGCTTCACCCGGTAAAAATCTCCGCACAAGGCAATTACCGTCAGCTTCTGACCGGAGGATGCCGTATTTCTTGCTGTGGATGAAGTACTTGCCCCCCGGTAAAAGGTAGCTTTGTTTTTTACGACCCCCGCTGCCTGCTTATCCGTTGAAAGCTTTGTCACAACGGAGAGCAGACATTCATTGGACACGTTTTCGCCTTTATTCGTTGTAACAGAAAGTTTCAGTTTACAAGTACCCTCTTTCAGGGCTTTTACAGTGGCAGAGGTTTTATCTCCTGTCACTGTAGCTACCGATGTATCAGTAGTACTCCAAGAGGCGGATTTTACGGTACGGTCCTTATTGAGCTCGATTTCCCATCCGTCTCTCGTTTCACCAACCGTCATAGTCCGGTGTTCTGCATGGTTCAGAGTCCCCTCTTTTTGTGTAATATAAAGGGTCACTGCCGTATCTGCTTTTATGACATCCGGACTCAACTGTCCTGCACTGAATACGAATGCCATTAATACAATATAGCTCATCATTCTTTTTAACATTGGTTTCATTTCACACTCCCTCTTTCTTTTGACTTTAAGCTGTTTGTGTATTGTTTCGCTCAATTGTTCCTCACAATCCTACACACAATCTTAAAGCAACAAAAATATTTGTCAAGAAAAAGAGAAATTACTAAAAAAATTGACGACGTTATCGAAGAAAATGACGACATTAACGATATAGTTCCCGCAATGGCTTATTGATTTTCATTCGTGTAATCTCCACCAATCCTAACTTCGTAATATCCACCAGTGTTGTATTTACTTTATCCTTACTCAGTTCCGTCCGCAGCAAGTTCAGAAGTTCCTGTTGATGCTCCTTCTTTTTCATATCAATAAAATCAATGAGAATAATACCGGACAGATTCCGCAGTCGTATCTGTCTGGCACTTTCTATCGCTGCTTCCAGATTCGTCTTAAAAAAAGTTGTCTCACGATTTCTTTTTCCCTCAATGGCTTTTCCCGTATTAACATCAATCACCGTTAATGCCTCGGTCGGTTCTATGACAAGATTTCCACCGCTCTTTAACCATACTGTTTTGCCAAGTGCCTGTTCCAATTGCTTGTTCAGGTTCAAAAGGTTCACGAGGGAATAGCTGGTATCCTCATACAGAACCAGTTTTTCTTTATATTTTTCCGATAGAATTTCATAAATTTCTCTGTCATCCGTAATAATTCGGTCATAGTCCTGTTCTTTGCATCCCTGAATATATTTCTCATAGAAAGGAATTTCTTTATATAAAAGTGAAAAACAGCTTCTTTGGAAGCCATGGTTCTGCATCCAATCCAATTTTTCTGCCAGTTCATTATATTCTTCGCGTATCTGCTCCTCTGATACACCCTCTGCATTGGTTCGGATAACAATTCCATATCTGCTTACCGAAGAAAGCTCCTGTTGTAATTTTATTAATCGTTCCCGCTCCGCCTCATCTGAAATTTTACGGGAAATTCCCTGACCGTTTTTATGGGAAGTCCCATCCGTTTCCTTTGGAATACACACTACTGTATATTGACCTGCCAGTTCTGGATAAATTGTTAATACTACCTGTTTTGTCTTTACGGCAGCTTTTTTTACTTGAACAATAAATTCCGTTCCATTTGCAGGAGCTTTATCATTTAATTCCGATAAAGGCAGATATCCGATGATTCCTTTTTGAAATTCCACAAAAGCAGCATTAATATTTTTTACCACATTTTTTACTTTTCCGACATAAATATCTCCCACTGCCGGAATATTTTTTTCCGATAAGGGTTCCGCCAGAATATCATATGCTTTTTGATTTTTTAAATACATCATCACCTGCCGCTGCTTTATCTCCGTAATCACAATTTGTCTGCGGTTATCCATTTCATTCTCCTTTTCGTAAGATTCGTTTTAACAAAAAAGAAATCAGTTTCAATTCTTAAAATACATCTGCAGCCGGTGTACCTGATAGGAAAAAGGGGATACCGTAACATTACAGAACTGAAAAAAAGCATCCATTACCAGTTCCGGCTTGATATTTATCTCACTGCCGCTTGTTAATTGAAGAAACAGAGAATTTCCCTTATATGGGCAACAAAGCCCGGGATACCGTTGTTGTGTAATAGCAGAAAATTCATCCAATGTAAAGGAATCTGCTAAAATAAATGGTTTGATATCCATTTTCTTTTCTGATTTCTTTGTTTTTTTCGTCACGATAATTTCCGGCTGGCTGATAAAATTCCCCCACTTATTTTCATAGAACTGTGGGAAAATCCCCGGTTCTTTTTCCACGATCATATAATCCGCTGCCACAAGTAAAGACATCGAATTTTTAAATTTATCCGGCATAATTTCAATATCTGTTATGAATAATTCATCGGTCATAAACTGATTCAAATAATCAACCAGCTCATTCAACTCCATATCCGGCAGGGAATGAAACTCCACATCAATATACTCACCGATACTGGTGACACCGACTCCTAAAGGAGAGGCAAAACTCATCAACTGATGAGGACTGTATCCCTGTGAATAAGCCACATCTAATTTGGCACGGCGAATCGCTTTTTGAAAAAAACGCATACAATCAAGATGTCCGATAAATTTAATAGAACCCGTCTTTACAAATCTCATTCTTGTCTTTATCATTATTTCTTTCTTCCCTCCATACACACTCCTGCTTTGAATTTGGCAGCACCGCATCCACTGCATTCTGCCCGGCAGTTTGGTGTTACTTTTCCGGCACGTGCATTTTCATATTCCCGCCACATAAAATCTTTACTGACACCGATATCAATAAAATCCCATGGAAATATTTCATCCTTCTTCCTCTCCCTGTAATTATAAAAATATCGGTCAACATTCATTTCAGCTAATAACTCTTCCCATACCTCCGGCTGAAAAAATTCCGTCCACGCATCGAAAATACATCCCTTTTTATAAGCAGCCTCAATAACCTCTGATAAACGGCGGTCTCCTCTCGCAAAAATCCCCTCTAATTCGGAAGTTACCGCATCATGACAGATATAGCGAATGGAACGATGATTTAATTGTTCCCGGACTTTTCCTGTCAAAAACCTTCTTTTTTCTTCAAAATAACTTGCCGTTCCCATGGGTGCCCATTGAAATGGGGTGAACGGTTTCGGTACAAAAAAGGAAGTGCTCGCTGTGATTTCCGGCCTGCCATTCCGTTCCGATTTTGGCAATTCAAAATAGACGGCGGCAATTTTGTCCGCTAGAACTGCAATCTGCTCAATATCCTCATCTGTTTCCCCCGGCAGACCTAACATGAAATACAACTTCACCCGATTCCAACCGCCTTGGAAAGCTTCCCACGCCCCCTTTAAAATTACTTCTTCGGTCAACCCCTTGTTAATGACATCCCGCATTCTCTGTGAACCTGCTTCCGGCGCAAAGGTCAGACTGCTCTTTCGCACATCCTGTACCTTGCTCATAACATCTAAAGAAAAAGCATCAATGCGAAGAGACGGCAATGCAATATTTAATTTACGCTGTTTACATTCTTCAATAAGGTAATATACTAATTCCGGCAATTGCTCGTAGTCACTGGAACTAAGGGAACTAAGCGTAATTTCTTCATAACCGGTATGATCTAACATTTCCACGGCACGTTTTTTTAAAAATTCCAAACTTCGGGGACGTATCGGCCGGTAAATCATCCCTGCCTGACAAAAACGGCATCCCCGGATACATCCCCTCTGGATTTCTAAAACAACCCGGTCCTGTGTAGCACGAATATAAGGTACAAGTGGTTTTGAGGGATAATAGGTATTACTTAAATCAACCACCACTTGTTTCTTTACTTTTTCCGGTGCTTCCTTACAATTTGGCTTCATTTCCTTAATGGTCCCATCTTCGCAATAACTAACATCATAAAGAAGCGGCACATAAATTCCCTCGACCTGAGCCGCCTGTTTTAAAAAAGACAGACGGTCATTGCCGGATTTTTTCCATTCTTTATATATGTCCAGTAGCTGACGATAAACAGTCTCTCCTTCCCCAATATAAACAAGGTCAAAAAAATCTGCAATCGGCTCTGGATTGTAGGTACAGGGACCACCACAAATAACAAATGGTACATTCCGGTCGCGGTTCTTTGCCCGCAGCGGAATCCCGGACAGATCAAGTATCTGCAATATATTAGTATAACACATTTCATATTGGAGGGTGATGCCCAGAAAATCAAACTCTGTAATCGGTTCCTGACTCTCCATTGCAAAAAGGGGAATGTGTTTCTCCCGCATAATTTTATCCAGATCCGGCCACGGAGAATAGACACGTTCGCAATAAGTATCCTCCCATTGATTGAACATATCATATAAAATCTGGATACCAAGGTGGCTCATGCCAATTTCATATACATCCGGAAAGCACATACAAAAACGGACATCCACTTCCCGTGGATTCTTCCTGACCATATTGATCTCATTGCCGATATAACGGGCCGGCTTTTCTACACTCATTAATATTTCATCACTTAATGCTAATTTTCTCATGCCAAAACTTCCTCCATGGTACACTCTTTTCGTGATAATCCTATTTTCATCATACAATTTTCAAATTCATATGGTATAAGTATAACAAATTTAACCGAGCCGGTCTAGTGCGTAGTTTTTGAAACCGCTTGCCTGCCGCCCACTCTTATGGTATATTGAACATAATAAATAACGTAATGAAAAGGAGGATTTAACCATGCCATGGTGTCCAAAATGTAAAAATGAATATGTAAAGGGAATGACAATCTGTGCAGACTGTGACGTTGCATTAGTAGATGAACTTCCGGAAGAGCTTCCAGAAGATATGCCAGTTGTTCTTGGACATATAGATACAAAAGAATCGGGAGAAAAAATAGTAATGTTTCTTTCCTATGAGGGAATCCGAACAGCAAGTTTATTACCAACCGATGAAAACGATTTAACATGCGGTTTTGACCTTGTTACTGCTCCCTTTGAAAAGATTGATGTAGAAATGATATGGAATCGTCTTAGTACAAATACAGAATTTGCAGACGGCAATCTTAATCCTTTTATGCCGGAAATTGAAAATAAATTGGCAGAACTTGAAGAGGAAGAAGCTTCCAAAATGTTTTCGGATCTGAGAACAGAAACAAGCTCTGTTTATATAAAGAAAAAGGATAAATACAATGATTTAAAATTCAGCGGGATATCTTTTATCGTATTTGGAGTAATTGGTGCTGTTCTTCTCGGATTCAATCTTGCCGGTGTCATTGATTTTTTTAATACCTTTTCCAGTATCATACTGATTGTTGTATTTATCGGTTTTTTTGCAGTGGGAATCGGTTCTTTGCTTCGTGCCAAAAAATTAACAGGAGTCGTAGAACAAGAAGATAAAGCAATGGATGAGGTAATGGATTGGATTGGAGAGAACATGAAAGATGAATGGATATCCTCCCTCATGGATACGGAAGGAACCGAAGAAGATAATTATTTTGAAGTACACGCAAAAATGTGCACAAAATTATCGGAAGAATTTCCATTTCTCAACACAGATTATATCGATCAATTAATGGATGAACGATATAACCAGTATTGTGAAACTAAAATTAATTGATTTTATAAATCTTTGTTAAATCCGTCAGCCAGGTGTGTTCATCTGGCTGATTTTCAGGTGAATCTTTTGTTATCTCCCGTATCGAACAGGTATAGCCAAAATATCCGATCGCATAGTGTTTTTGTTCTGCACAGCCAAGATAAATACCTATATTTCCTGAGAAATCAAGTAATGTTCCAGCCTCAATGGAATTCAGTTTTTCTATTTTTTCCTGTGCGGACATTTTAGATAACTCTATCGTACTATCGTTCAAAGCGGTATAACCTTCTCTTTTAGAGGGAAGAGAAATTCCAAAACAAGCGTATATTCGTTTTACAAATTCTGTTCTTTTATCAACAGTTTCTTCCTCATCGGTAAGATTTAACTGGCCAAGATACTGAAAAGATTGATGAAGCACATTTGCTTTTGTATAATCCAAATAACCAATGCAGACCGATTCCGATATCGGAACCGGTGTTGGGATATTGGTTGATTCTCCCATAAAAGAAAGAGGGATATCTGCTAAGTACGTATCCGTACAATCTTCCTGTCCATGTTCTTTCAGCCACTTTTCCTTTTCTGCATCCGTAAAAAGAGAAATTTTATCTCCCATTCCGTAAGTATTACTGCCAACCGATAATGAATTTCCCAGCACAACTAAAAAAGGCTCCTTAGTCACTGTAGCAAAACTCTCTTTTTGTTCTGTATTATACTTTTTATTCCAAGCAGCAATTTCTTTTTCGGATAAAATTATTTTATCTGCTGTCACTGTATGATTAATCCAGTAAGATTCCTTTTGCATATCCGCTGTCACAAAATCGGCTGTTACAATTCCAGAGCCGGAAACCGTATGGATTTCATCTGATTCCTCTTTTTTCGGACTTGCTGTAGCAAAGGAGCCACTGACAGCCCCCCCTGTCGCCGTAAAAACATGATTTTTTAGATAATCTGTGTACGCACAGCCTGTTAGTATACAACTGGCGGCAATGGATGCCGCCAAAATCATCCTTTTCATACTTGTCTCCTTAAACCAATACAACAATAGCACTTTAAAATAATCCCATAATCTGACCATTTTCACCTACATCAATTCCCTCTGCTGCTGGAACTTTCGGAAGTCCCGGCATGGTCATAATGGTTCCGGTAATTGCCACCACAAAACCAGCCCCGGCAGATACATAAATTTCACGGATATGAATCGGAAATCCTTCCGGCCGTCCTAGAACAGATTTGTCATCAGACAGAGAATACTGGTTCTTCGCCATGCATACAGGGAACGAGCCAAATCCAAGTTCTTCAATGCGTTTCAGTTGCTGTAAAGCGGCCGGTTCAAAAATTACTTCTCCGGCACCATAAATTTCTTTTGCAATCGTTTCTATTTTTTCTTGAATCGATAGAGAACTCTCATACAGATAATGGAAGTTACTTTCCTTTTTTTCTATAGTTTCTACAACTTTTTGAGCAAGCTCGATTCCGCCTTCTCCACCCTTCTCCCAAACTTGGCTCAAGGCGAACTCACAACCACGGTTTTCACAGAATTCTTTTACAAAAGAAAGCTCTGCATCCGTATCGGTGATAAACTGGTTCAAAGTGACAATACAAGGCACATCAAATTTGGCAATGTTTTCAATATGTTTTTCCAAATTCACAATTCCTTTTTTCAATGCTTCCAAATTTTCTACAGCAAGGTCTGATTTTGCCACTCCACCATTATACTTTAAGGCACGCACCGTTGCCACAAGAACAACGGCATCTGGTTTTAATCCTGCCATACGGCATTTAATATCCAAAAATTTCTCTGCCCCTAAATCAGCACCAAATCCGGCTTCTGTAATCGTATAATCTGCTAATTTTAATGCCGTTCTTGTTGCCCGGACACTATTGCAGCCATGTGCAATGTTGGCAAAAGGTCCGCCATGAACAAGGGCAGGTGTGTGTTCTAAGGTCTGAATCAGATTTGGCCGAATAGCATCCTTTAGCAAAGCAGCCATCGCACCAACCGCCTTTAATTCTCCCGCTGTAACAGGTTTTCCGTCATAGGTATAGGCAACAATAATCCGCGAAAGACGTTCTTTCAAATCTTTCATATTTTCAGCAAGACAGAGAATTGCCATAATTTCAGAAGCAACCGTAATAATAAAATGATCTTCTCTTGTCACACCATCTACTTTACGTCCTAAGCCCACTGTAATATTACGTAAAACACGGTCATTCATATCCACACAGCGTTTCCATACAATTTGTTTTGTATCAATATTTAAAGCATTTCCCTGCTGAATATGATTATCCAGCATTGCAGCTAATAAATTATTTGCTGAAGTAATCGCATGAAAATCCCCTGTAAAATGTAAATTCAAATCATCCATTGGTACGACCTGAGCATAACCACCGCCTGCTGCACCGCCTTTTAAACCAAAACAAGGACCTAGTGACGGCTCACGCAATGCAATAATAGATTTTTTGCCAATCTTATCCATTGCCTGTCCAAGCCCTACTGTTGTTGTTGTTTTCCCTTCTCCGGCAGGAGTCGGATTAATTGCTGTAACAAGAATAAGTTTTCCATCTGGACGATTTTTAATACGTTCCCACAAATCATCCGTGAGTTTTGCTTTGTATTTACCATACAGATCTAGTTCATCCTCGGTAATGTCTAATTTTTCAGCTACAGTTCTGATTGGCTCTAATTCTGCCTCCAGAGCAATATCAATGTCTGATTTCATTTATATCCTCCATTCTTTGGTTTCTTAAGTACCATATCTTTGAATCATATCTGCTATTATACACATTATCTTGTTTTAATGCAACATTTTATCGACAATATAAGAAAAATATTGTTCCAATAAATCAATCTTTGGATAACATTGATACAACATTCTTGCACCAACTACATCTTCTATTTCATTCAAAACAAACTCCCCATCGGAATAAAAAAAATCAATTCCCACTAATCCGAACTGAAAAGCAGAAATTATTTGATTCACCATTTTTTTCTGTTCTTCCGTTAACTCATATGGTTCAACCAATCCACCTAATGAAAAGTTTGACTTAATCCCCTCCTTTGGTATTCGTTTCACAGAGGCAATTATTTTTTTGCCAATCACATATACGCGAATATCCTCGCCATTTTTATATATTGGCTGCACAATAAAATCCTGAGTTCCAATACCTGCCTTTATTTTTTCCAAATTCTCTTCTGTTGTAAAAACCTGTTTTCCTCCATGACCGGCTACTGCCTTTATTACACAATTTTTATGTCCGGCTAAAAATTCCTCTGTCAAATTATCTGCTTGAAACCGTTTGGTATCTAATGTGGGAACAGAACCACTGGTATGTTCTTTTACATATTCAATTGTTTTCCCCTTATCATTACAGATTTCAGAAACTTTACTGTTATTAAAACAAGGAATCCCTTGTTTTTCTATTCTTTTTGACCATTCCGGACAAATAGAACGAAAAATTACAAAGTCCGGTTTTTCAGCTTTTAGCTTTTCTGCCAGTTCTGAGACCATTACCAGTTGTAGTTTAATATGAAATTTTTCCGATTTTTCCTTATGCATGGAAATATAATCCCGGTTTCGTGCCGCTCCCTCTTCATCATAAACAAGCCACGCCTGAAAGGTCTGTCTCTCTTTGATATAAGAAATCATTTTCTCTGCGGCATTAACACCGGTACAGTTCCATAAATTTTTAAAATGGGCATTTGAATTGACTTCACAGACCAGAGAACTGTTATCTCTGCCAAAGAGCAGATCAACTCCGGCAAAATCCGCTTTTACCGCTTTCGCCGCAGCAAGGGCAAGTGCTTTCTCCTTATCCGTAGGAATATAAGCCTTCATCTGCCCTCCGGCAGTAATATTAGCGCGAAAATCATGTTCCGAGTACCGGTACATGGCAGCCACGACCTCCCCGCCGACTACTTGCAGCCGGACATCTTTTCCCTTACTGGTCTCAATATATTCCTGAAACAATAATTGATACGAAGAAACCTTATTCTCTATAAGTTCCTGTAATTCATCCCGGTTCTGAACAAGATAAACCTGTTCTCCAAAGGAACCGAAAGCTTCTTTCACAACCATTGGATATCCCAGTTTTTGTTCTACCGAATCTAAAAATCTATAATTCGTAAAACCGATGGAATCATATGTCATCGGAGCAAATACTGTCTGCGGCATAGGAAGTCCTGCTTTCCATAATGCCTCCTGCGTTTTCCTTTTGTCATCGCAGACAGCAATGCTCTCACTGCCATTATAAACAGGAATCCTTAATTCCTCTAAAAACCTTGCCAGAAAAATATCCTTATCCCAAAAGATGACAAAATCGATTTTCAGAGATTGACAAATTTCTTCTTTTTCGCTGTAAGAAATTTCCCCAAGAGGCGGAAACATATGATACACCTCTGCATTCGTATATACGGAAAGTTCTACCTTTTCTTTTTGAGCGGCTTCCATAAATAACGTTGTAAGTTCCGAAAATTTATTATTTTGTAAAAATTCATTTACGATAAGCCAGCCCTTTATCATCCATTTTCCTCCAAGTAGTTTTCAAATTGCTCTTTGCTCATAAGAATCTGTCGTGCTTTTGTCCCCTCTTCCGGCCCTACGACTCCGGCATCTGCCAACTGGTCCATAATACGGGCTGCACGATTAAATCCAATACGGAACATTCGCTGCAACAGTCCAATGGATGCTTTATCCTTTTCAATAATGAACATTCCGGCTTCCATAAATAATTCATCCTTGTCCGGTGTACTGCCATCCCCGAAACCGTTTTTGGCACCAGTTACCGGAGCTGAATCAATATGAGCCGTAACCTCTGTATTATAGGAAGGTCCATTACTATGCTCCTTTAAAAAGTTTACAACACCATCTCTCTCTTCATCCGACACAAATGCCCCCTGTACACGGATTGGTTTAGGCAGATTCTGTGGTGCGAACAACATATCTCCATTTCCCAATAATTTTTCAGCTCCTGCAGAATCAATAATTGTTCTGGAATCAACAGCAGAAGAAACAGAAAGTGCAATACGGGATGGAATATTTGCCTTGATCAGTCCTGTAATGACATTAACGGATGGCCGCTGGGTCGCCAGCACAAGATGAATACCGGCAGCTCTGGCAAGCTGTGCCAGACGGCATACGGCATCTTCTACCTCTCCCGGTGCCACCATCATAAGATCCGCAAATTCATCGACAATAATTACAATCTGCGGCATTTTCTGCCATTCCGGGTCATCCTTATTCGTAACTTTTTCCACTCGTGCATTGTAAGATTTAATATCTCTGACTCCGGCATCGGCAAATTTCTGATAACGCCCGGTCATTTCAGCTACTGCCCATGCCAAAGCAGCAGAAGCCTTCTTCGGATCTTTTACAACCGGAATCATAAGATGCGGAATATCTTCATAAGCAGTAAGTTCTACCATTTTAGGATCGACCATAATCAACTTAACTTCATTTGGATTTGCTTTATAAATAATACTCATAATCAATGTATTGATCAGAACCGATTTACCGGAACCGGTAGCTCCGGCAATTAATAAATGCGGCATTTTAGCAATGTCAGTTACGATTGTTTTTCCACTGATATCTTTTCCGACAGCAAAGGTCACTTTTGATTTTGCCTTTACAAATTCCGGACTCTCCAGCAATTCACGTAACGTAATTGTTGTTCTGTCCGGATTCGGTACTTCGATTCCTACCGCTGCCTTTCCCGGAATCGGTGCTTCAATACGTATGTCCGATGCAGCAAGACTTAACTTTATATCGTCCGCAAGACTCGTGATTTTACTTACTTTCACACCCTGCTCTGGAATTAATTCATACCTTGTCACACTTGGTCCCAGACTGATATCTCCCATTTTTACACGAACCCCAAAGCTTTCTAACGTTTCCTGAAGTTTCATTGCCGTAGCACGAAGCTCGTTATTGTTCATCCCCTTTTGCGTCCCTTTCGGACGGTTCAATAAATCTAAGGAAGGAAAACAATACGGCTTTTCAGTCACTGCTGCTTTTGACAAGTCATTCTGAACCTTTTCCATCTCCTTTTCATCTTCTTTTGTAATAACAGCTTTATCCACTTTTTTCGGCTTATCTGTTTTTGAAGTTTCTTCTATATGTTTACCAAATTTCTGCTCTAACTCTTCCCTGTAAATAGTAGATTCTTTTTCACCACCGCGGATAATGTTGATATCCTCCGGATTTTGTGCCGGTTGAATCGGTGTCCCACCAGTTACTGATGTGATATTTCCATCCGGTACGACCTCCTCCATTCCGGTCGTTTTTTTCGTTTTCTTCTTCCCTTTCTTTTTTCTTGGCAGATCATTTTCCTCTTTTTTTGCCACAGTATCTTCTTTTTCAAAGGTATAAGTATTCATTTTTCTCACAGATGGTCTTTCTTCTTCATACTCTATGTAGTTCTTCTCCACAGACTTGTCCTGATACAATTTCTGTAAGGAAGAGAAAAACAGTTTCCCGCTAATTAACATAGTAAACAAGAGCAATCCTGCAACAATGATAATAAAAGAACCGCCACGTCCGAAAGCTCGCGCCAGCTCAAAGGCAAGAATTCCACCTAAAAAGCCACCGCCGCCCTGATTTTCACTACTGACAGTATAGATTTCCCATACATTATGCACCGGATCATTTACTACCCATTGAAAAATTCCACATAACATCCAAAATAAACCAATGGTATATATAATCTTTCTCCGTAACACTTTGTTTTTCTGATTGGAAATAAACAGACCACTTGCGACAATCAAATAAATCGGGAAAATATATGCCAATGCCCCCATCAATCCAAAGAGCAAAGAACAGAGCCATTCCCCCAGCACGCCGCATACATGGAATACACTCATAAGACACAAAATCCCAAATACAAGAATACAGAGAAAGGTTATCTCTCTTGCCAGTGGATTTTCTGTTTCCCTTTTTCTAGTGGTCTTTTTACTATTCGGTTTCCTATTATAAGACTTTGTCACTGATTTTCTTGTTTGTTTCTTTTTCGTAGCCATAATAACTCCTTTTTGTTTCGCTGATTCATTATTATACTACGAAATCAGAGGTTACGCAAGTAATTTTGCCGAACAGATGTTTCTGTATTATTCTTCTGTCAATGACACTAATTTTTCATAGGCCTGATGAATTCCGCCTACTTCCTGTATCAGCCCTGCCTCTACAGCTTCCTTCCCAACAAGAACAGTTCCTAAGTCTTTGGAAAGCATGCTTGTATTCATCATGAGCTTTTCTAAGTTCTTCTTCTCCGCATTACTATGAGCACTTATAAAATCCAAAATCCGATCCTGAATTTGTTGAAATTGACTATAGGTCTGCGGCGTTCCCAGAACCATGCCATTCATACGGACCGGGTGTATAATCATAGTGGCAGATGGCACAATATAGGAATAATCCGTAGAAACAGCAAGCGGAATACCGATTGAATGACTATCGCCAATAATTAATGACACAGTTGGTTTGCTCATTGTGGCAATCATTTCAGCAAGTGCCAGTCCACAGGACACATCTCCCCCTACGGTATTCATAATAAATAATACGCCTTTGATATCCTTATTTTGCTGTATCTTTGCCAACAAGGGAAGTAAATGCTCATATTTTGTTGTCTTCGCATTTTGGGACAGACAATCGTGTCCTTCAATTTCTCCAATAATCGATATTGTTTGAATTCCATTGTACTCAACGGTTCCATATTCTTTTACCATATCTTGTTCCATACTTTTTCTTTCCTTTTCTGCAAATTAAAATATCGTACAGGACAGCAGTCTTTTTTGCTATTCTGTACGATATGAAGTATGGTCAATTCAAAAGAAATTATTCCTCACCATAAACACGATAACCACATCGCCCATGTTCCTTTACATAATATAATGCTTTATCCGCACGATTATAAACAGACTTAAAGTCATCGCCTTCCTGACAAAGGGTAATTCCTACACTTAATGATATCGGCGGAAAACTAACCTGAGATGACGTAAGCTGACGATTAATCATTTCAAAGCGTTCCGTAATATAATGTAAATGTTCCTGTGGCAAATTTGAAATCCAGATCGCAAACTCATCGCCACCCAGCCGGCCGACTACATCGCCCTTACGAAAGCTCTGCACAAGCATATAGGACACTAGTTTCAAAACTTTATCCCCCATGTCATGTCCATAATTATCATTGACAGACTTAAATTTATCGACATCAATAAGAATAAAGGCACCTTCCCATTCTTCTTCCTTCAACCGCTCATTAATATACTGTTCCAAAGCCCCGCGGTTAAATATTCCAGTTAAAGCATCATATTTTGCCTGCTTCGTCAACCGCTGTTCTTTCTTCTCTGTCTTTTCTAGATTTTCATTATAAGCAGCAGCTAAATAGCGCAGCTCATATACACCGGAAGCAGTCAACGGTTTATTATTAATAATAAACTTAACATAATTGTTCAAAACATTAATAACCAGCTTATATAACAGAACTGCTACAAAGACAATTACAATAATTACAATAATACAAAAAGCCTGCTGCTTTTTTATATGCCCCAGCATATCAGCTTCATTTTCCTCTAACCGTGAATTTTCACGATTCAGAACACGGTTACTGTACTCATTAATATTCGATGACAATCTTGTTTTGGTATTTGTATATTCATTGGAATGCAGCATGTTTTCAGCAAGTTTAACTTTTTCTGTGTTTGTCAGATATACTTCATTTGCCGGCAGCGAATATTCTTGCACCATAACCGGAATATATCTTTTTTCAATATTTTTTGCCACAACAATAAGTTTCATTATATGTACATCAATTTCAACCAAATAATCTGAATTTTGTTTCGCTTTAATCAGATATTTTTCATCCGTATCCGTTGACAGACCTTCAATTGATTTTTCCCGTTTGCCCGAATCATATTCCGTCATATATGCTGTTAAATAGCGGACTTCACTTGTCTGAACAAAATATTGCATTTGTAAAACTAAATTATTCGTAGAATCACTCAGTAATTTGGTTCTGTACTGACAAGATTTGTATAATTCATCCGATTCTATCACTGCTTCATATTTTGTTCCTAATATAATATTATAATAAAGCATACATCCACATGAAACTATTACAAGTACAATCATAATAATCATCAGAGATGAAATTTTCATTCCATTTTCCCTTAATTTTTTTAACACGTTTGTACCCCCGTTAACAACAAACCTTTCTTATAAAAAGGCCCGGCGGAAGACCGCGAGCCTAGGAAGAATAAGAAACGGCGGAAAAATCCCGCCGTTTCCTAAATTACTCTTCTGGTACATCTTTTATGCTAAAGCTAATTCGTCCCATTTTATCTTTTCCAAGACAAATCACCTTAACCTTATCACCAAGAGTTAATTCATCCTCCACATGATTAATACGGCGTTTTGCTATATTGGAAATATGAATCATTCCTTCTTTTCCCGGTGCAAATTCAACAAATGCCCCGAAGTCTTTAATACTGACAACAGTTCCTTCTAAAATCTGACCTTTTTCAAAATCAGTTGCAATAATTTCAATCAAACGAAGAGCTTCATCCATTGCCGCCTTATCTGTTCCACATACCGATACAGCACCATCATCTGTAATGTCAATTTTAACTCCCGTACGCTCGATTAATGCATTAATTGTTTTTCCTCTCTGTCCAACAACATCACCAATTTTTACTGGGTCAATCATAATCTGCTTAATCTTTGGCGCATATACACTTACTTCCTTACGAGGCTCTGCAATCGCTTTTAACATGACCTCATCTAAAATATACTCTCTTGCTTCTTTGGTACGGTAAATCGCCTGCTCTACAATTTCCCTTGTCAGACCATGGATTTTAATATCCATCTGAATCGCAGTAATACCCTTATGAGTACCGGCAACTTTAAAGTCCATATCACCAAAAAAGTCTTCCAGTCCCTGAATGTCCGTAAGAATTAAATAATCATCATCCGTTTCTCCTGTAACAAGTCCAACTGAAATACCGGCAACAGGTGCTTTGATTGGTACACCGGCCGCCATCAGGGATAAAGTAGACGCACAAATACTTCCCTGAGAAGTCGAACCGTTGGATTCTAAAATTTCCGATACGGTACGTATTGTATATGGGAATTCCTCTTCACTTGGAATAACCGGAAGAAGCGCTCTCTCTGCCAATGCACCATGTCCGATTTCCCGCCGTCCCGGTCCTCTGCTCGGTCTTGTCTCACCGACCGACCAGGATGGGAAATTGTAATGATGAATATATCTCTTGCTAGTCTTATTATCATCCAATCCATCCAATTTCTGTTTTTCCGAAAGCGGAGCTAAAGTAGTAATGTTCAATACCTGTGTCTGTCCGCGGGAAAATAATCCTGAACCATGTACGGTAGGCAATACATCAATTTCTGCATGAAGTGGACGGATTTGCTTGATTTCGCGACCGTCTGGACGCTTCTGGTCTTTCAGAATCATCTTTCGGACAGTCTTCTTCTGAAATTTGTAGACCGCCTCATCAATCAATGGAATCCATTCTTCATGCTCCTCTGCATACCGCTCCTCCAGCTTGTCCTTGATTTTGCGGATATTCTCTTCCCGAACCTGTTTTACATCTGTAAATACAGCCTCTTCCATTGCCTCTGGTGTAATAAACGCCACCATATCATTCCAAAGGTCTTCCGGTGTGTCAAAATGCTCATATTCATGCTTTTCTTTTCCGCATTCGGCAACAATTTTATCAAAGAATTCAATAATCTGTCCGTTCAGCTCATGAGCTCCATAGATTGCCTGAATCATCGTTTCTTCATCTACTTCATTGGCACCCGCCTCAATCATAATTACTTTTTCTCTTGTAGAAGCTACTGTAAGGGCAAGATCGGAAGCCTCTCTCTGTGCACTGGTAGGATTATAAACTAATTCCCCATCTACTAAGCCAACCTGTGTTGCTGCAGTTGGTCCGTCAAATGGAATATCGGAAATGCAGGTTGCCAGAGCAGAACCAAGCATTGCCAAAAGTTCTGGGGAGCAATCCTGATCCACATCCATAACAACATTCTCCAATGTTACATCATTCCGATAATCTTTCGGAAATAATGGCCGCATAGGGCGGTCAATGACACGACAGGTAAGAATGGAGTTATCGGTTGGTTTTCCCTCTCTTCTTGTAAATCCGCCTGGAATACGTCCTACAGAATACATCTTTTCATGATACTCCACACTGAGCGGGAAGAAATCAATTCCTTCTCTTGGTTTTTCAGATGCTGTCGCAGTAGATAATACAACCGTATTGCCATAACGCATAAAAGCAGCACCATTTGCCTGAGCAGCCACACGTCCGATATCAACAGACAGCGTTCTGCCAGCAAGTTCCATACTAAATGTCTGATACATAATTTACCTCATTTCCGCGAAGATTTCCGAAACCACTGAAAAACATATTTTACTGCAAATATGCTTTTCAGAAGTCCCGGTCTTTTCTTCGCTTATAATATAACCATTTTATTATACATGATAAAAACACAAAAAGCAAATATTCTTTCCTATTCTTCTCCCGGATAACTAATAATATCATCCCCCCATTGGAGTACAATATCATGAAATTCCGGCACCCGCATTAGTCCGGCACCGAACAGATAGGCACGGTCACGCTCTGCTATTTCGTCCAGTCCGAGCCATTTCACCCCGATGATGCTCTGCTCCTCCAAAGAAAGTTCTGGATCGATTCCTTTTACAGGAACAGCATCTTCCGGAATTTCAACGAAAAAAGTAAAGATACGGCTTTCTAGATCCGGTTTGTACTCAATCGTAAGCGGTCGAAGAATTTTTCCTGTCACACCGGTTTCTTCTTTCAATTCTCTCAATGCTGCCTCTTCCGGTGTTTCTCCATCCTCTATACCACCACCAGGCAAGTTATAAAAATCACGTCCCCGCAGTTTATGTTCTACTAATAATATTTTTCCGTTTCGGCACACAAGAGCCTGACTACGATTTCTTTTCATCCTTATCCTCCATTCCAAAGCTGAATCCCACTCTTCCTCCAACAAAAAGTATTTCCCTATGCAGTGAAAAAAGTCCCTGCAAAAGCAGGGACTAAAAATTATTTACGCAGTCCTAATCTCTCAATCAGATTACGGTAACCTTCAAGGTCTGTTTTCTTTAAGTAATCCAGCAAACCTCTTCTTTTACCTACCATCTTCAAAAGACCTCTACGGGAATGATGGTCTTTTTTGTTTGTTTTCAAGTGCTCAGTAAGAGTATTAATTCTCTCTGTTAAAAGAGCGACCTGAACTTCCGGTGAACCAGTATCGTTCGGTGTTCTTCCGTATGCTGCAATAATTTCTTTTTTCTTGTCTGTTGACATCATAGTGATGTACCTCCTTAATCATTGTTTTTTCACCATCTGCTAAGATTCGGTCGGAGTTGTCCGCAATCTGGGCAGTGGTATTTACTGACTTTTGTATCTTATCATAAAATAACATTGTTGTAAACTATTTTTTAATACGAATCAATCGATGCAATATCGACCAATGACAATTCACTCTTGTCCGCATCTTCTAACGCTGTCAGCAGGGCATTTGCCGTATCAATGGAAGTAAGACAGCTTACCCCTGTTTCAATAGACACCCGGCGAATCAGAAATCCGTCATGAGAGTGTTCACCCTGTTTTGGAATATCAATGACAAGATCAATTTCATGACCAAGAAGCAAATCCATAAGAGTCGGGGATTCCTGTTCAATCTTATTAACACTGATTACCTCTACGTCATTTTCTTTCAGGAATTTTGCTGTTCCCCGGGTGGAGTAAATCTCATAACCAAGTGCTTGAAATCTCTTGGCAACGGAAACTGCCTCATTCTTTGAATTGTCATTCACCGTGAGAATCATCTTTTTATGCTTCGGCAGATTGATTCCCGCCCCCATAAATGCCTTATGGAGAGCTTCATTAAAGGTCTTTGCAATGCCAAGACATTCTCCCGTAGATTTCATTTCTGGTCCGAGACTGATTTCTGCCCCACGAAGCTTTTCAAAAGAAAAGACCGGCATTTTAATTGCAATATATTCTGATTTTCTGGCTAATCCCGGCGTATATCCCATGTCCTTTATCTTTTCACCCAGAATAACACGGGAAGCTAATTTTACAATCGGAATTCCTGTTACTTTGCTGATATACGGCACTGTACGGGAAGAACGAGGGTTTACTTCAATGACAT
The DNA here is from genome assembly GCA_947631505.1 of uncultured Lachnospiraceae bacterium. Taxonomy (GTDB): domain Bacteria; phylum Bacillota; class Clostridia; order Lachnospirales; family Lachnospiraceae; genus Eubacterium_F. The sequence continues at coordinate 22,311 of CANRLR010000034.1, forward strand.
ATACTTCATCCTTATAAACAATGAACTGAATGTTAATGAGACCAACAACATGAAGGCTTTTTGCCAGTTTTGCAGTATAATCTACCAGAACATCCTGTACATGAGGCTTTATGCTCATAGCCGGGTATACAGATATACTGTCACCGGAGTGAATTCCTGCACGCTCTACGTGCTCCATAATGCCCGGAATCAGAATATCCTCTCCATCACATACCGCATCCACCTCTACTTCTTTTCCCATCAAGTATTTATCGACCAGAATTGGATGTTCCTGAACGTGACGATTAATAATTGACATAAACTCCCGAATATCATCATCATGAATGGCAATCTGCATACCCTGCCCGCCTAATACATAGGAAGGACGGACCAGAACCGGATATCCCAGTTCATTGGCAGCTTCCAGTGCTTCTTCTGTCGTGAACACCGTCTTCCCTGCCGGACGTGGAATCTGGCACTGTTCCAGAATTTCATCAAAAAGTTCCCGGTCCTCTGCCGCATCCACATTCTCAGCACTAGTTCCCAAAATCGGCACGCCCATCTTAAGAAGGGCTTCTGTCAGCTTAATTGCCGTCTGTCCGCCAAACTGTACAACAGCGCCGTCCGGTTTTTCAATATCTACAATACTTTCTACATCTTCAGGAGTCAGCGGTTCAAAGTACAATTTATCTGCTACGTCAAAGTCGGTACTAACAGTTTCCGGATTATTATTAACGATAATTGTTTCATAGCCGCTGTTTGCCAGTGACCAGACACTGTGTACAGAGCAAAAGTCAAATTCAATCCCCTGTCCGATTCGTATCGGTCCGGAGCCAAGCACCATAATACGTTTTTTTGTTTTCTCTGATTTCACTTCCGACTCACTGCCGAACACACTATAATAATATGGTGTCGATGCTTCAAACTCCGCCGCACAGGTATCTACCATCTTAAAGGACGCTGTAATGCCGTTCTCAAGACGCATTTTTCGTACTTGTGTTTCCTTCATTCCCACATAACTACCAATTACCTTGTCCGGGAATTCCATTCGTTTTGCCTCCGCCAGAATTTCAGCAGTAAGGGGTTTGGTTTTCAAGGTCTGCTCCATCTCAACAAGATGGGCAATCTTATCAATAAACCATTTATCGATCTGGGTTACATTATGAATTTCATCATAGGTTGCCCCTTTTCGGATTAATTCTGCAATAATGTAAATCCGGCGGTCATCGACTATTTCAATCCGCTCCAGCAGTTCTTCCTTAGAACGGTCTGTATAGCGTCCGATATCTAAACTATCAATGTGCTGTTCCAGAGAGCGGAGTGCTTTCATCAGTGCTCCTTCAAAGTTATCACAAATACTCATCACCTCTCCAGTCGCTTTCATCTGCGTTGTCAGTGTTCTCTTTGCCTTAATAAACTTGTCAAAAGGCAGACGCGGAATTTTGACAACACAATAATCCAATGCCGGTTCAAAGCTTGCATAAGTTTTCTTTGTAATTGCATTTGGAATTTCATCTAAGGTATAACCTAAAGCGATTTTTGCTGCCACTTTGGCAATCGGATATCCCGTAGCTTTGGAGGCCAGTGCAGAGGAACGGCTGACACGCGGGTTTACTTCAATGACACAATATTCAAAGCTCTGCGGATGAAGTGCAAACTGTACGTTACAGCCTCCTGTTATACCAAGTTCCGTAATAATATTCAGTGCCGAAGAACGAAGCATCTGATATTCTTTATCCCCCAGTGTCTGGGATGGCGCCACGACAATGCTATCACCGGTATGTACTCCGACCGGATCAATGTTTTCCATATTACATACTGTAATGCAGTTACCGTTGACATCCCGCATAACCTCGTATTCAATTTCCTTCCACCCCGCAATACAGCGTTCAATCAAACACTGTCCAACACGGCTCAATCGAAGTCCGTTCGCACAAATATCCTTTAATTCTTCTTCATTATGAGCAATTCCGCCGCCACTTCCCCCCAGCGTATAGGCAGGGCGGATTACTACCGGATAACCGATCTCATCCGCAAAATCTACCGCATGTTCTACTGTTTCAACGACAACGCTGGCAGCAATTGGCTCGTTGATTTTCTCCATTGTCTCTTTAAATTCCAAACGGTCTTCTGCTTTTTTTATTGTCAATGCTGTTGTACCGATCAAACGGACATTCTCTTTCTTTAAGAAACCGGATTCCTCTAATTCCATAGCAATATTTAATGCTGCCTGACCACCGAGTGTGGGCAAAATGCTGTCCGGTTTTTCTTTTCGGATCAATTTTTGTACTACTTCAACCGTAAGGGGTTCAATATATACACGGTCTGCAATATCTCTGTCCGTCATAATCGTAGCCGGATTGGAATTAATCAGAACAACTTCCATTCCCTCTTCTTTTAGGGAACGGCAGGCCTGTGTACCGGCATAGTCAAACTCTGCCGCCTGTCCAATAACAATAGGACCCGAGCCAATTACTAATACTTTCTTGATTCCTTCTATTTTCGGCATACTATTTTCCCTCCTTTGACATCATCGCAATAAAACGGTCGAATAACACTTCCGAATCTTTTGGTCCGGC
>CANRLR010000035.1 GCA_947631505.1 uncultured Lachnospiraceae bacterium
TGGCTGAAGGGGCTCCCCTGGAAAGGGAGTAGGTCGTTAATAGCGGCGCGAGGGTTCAAATCCCTCCTTCTCCGTTTCGCAAGTCGTTGGATTTGCGTGGATAAAATAGGGGCATAGTTCATCGGTAGAATAAGAGTCTCCAAAACTCCAGAGCTGGGTTCGATTCCTAGTGCCCCTGTATTGTGTCTCATTAATCGGATGAGATAGGAAAGCCTGTAGACAGTGTAAGTTGTTTACAGGCTATTTTCTTGATTGAACGGGAAACATTTATGCGACATGTTTGTGCCAAAATAATACATTACAATAACTCCGAGCCGTAAATAAGTAATACATAGATTGGAGAAGATAAGGGATGAAAAAGTTTTTCGTAATATTGTTATCTTTTAGTTTGATTTTATCTGCCGGTGTGCCAGTGAATGCTGCGGAGACTACAGCAACGGCGGCGGAATCGTCAGATTCAACCGATGAGCCAACGAGTTCACCGGAACCATCGGCGGAACCAACGACAGAGCCGACGACAGAGCCGGAACCGACTGTGGAGCCGACGCCAACGGCCTTGCCGGAAAAAACGATTACAGAAATTGAAGTGGTCGATACGGAAACCTCACTTCCGTATGGAAGCACTTTTGATAAGAGTAAGGTTACGCTGCTGGTTCATTATAGTGATAACACAACCCTGACAGCAAAACCGGATTCCATTTCTGCAGTCAATACGTCAAAATTGGGCGAGCAGGAGATTACGATTTACTATGGAAAAGAAACCATTACATATACAGTTACTATAGTACCGAGACAGGTTACAGGAGTAATAATGAAAAGCGGTACTAAAACATCCATGACCATTGGCTGGAATGCACTGGCGGAAGCAGATAAGTATGCGGTGTATATGGCAACCAAACAAGACGGAACTTATTCTTTGATAACAACAACGGAGAAAACGGAGTATACTTTCGAGGATATGGAACCGGGATATATTATTTATGTAAAAATTCGTGCCATTGGGGACGATACAGAAGGAGAATATTCCGAAGTAAAAGGGATTGCACCCAAACCGGATAAAGTGCTCGGTGTAAAGGCAGTAAAGTGTGTCAAGACTAAGGTGACTTTGAACTGGAACGCTGCGTCAGGTGCTACGGGATATGCGGTCTATTATCGGTTGTCTACGAATTCAGCTTATGTTCTGGGGGGGACAACTACGGGATTATCCTATCAGGTGACGGGCTTGACCGCGGGAAAGGATTACTATTTTATGGTATATGCATATGGTGCAGATGTATCGAATTTAGGGGAAGGTTCGGATGCAGCACTATATGGAACGGCACCATCTATTCCACAGATTACGAAATTTAAGGGTGGGGACAAGCGGGTAAAGGTATATTGGAAGAAAGGAAGCGGTGCAGATACATTCCGTATTTATCTGTCCACGAAATCGGCTTCCGGATTTCAAGTGGCCGCAACAGTAAGTGCGGGCGGGAATAAGTTCCTGCCGATTGATTCGCTCAAACAGAATAAGAAATATTATGTAAAGGTGGAAGCAGTGCGTGTTGTATCCGGTATGGTACTTTCTTCTGTTTCTACTGTATCCAATGCCAAAACCGTCAAGGCGAAGGCGACAAGCACGAAAGCGAAATATTATACGACAAAAAAGAAATTTAAAAAATCTGCTGCTTACAAAAAATATAAAGCATTTGCCAAACGGGTCGTATATGGTAAAAGTTTTATTTTACCGGGGATGAAAGTGACGAATGTAGGTGGATTTAATTCTACGAGAATGGTGCCTCAGAGTATTACTTTTGCCGGAAAGTATCTGCTGATTTCTGCCTATGAATACAATAAGGCACAGGAGTCTGTCATTTATGTGATGGACAAAAAAACGAGAAAATACCTGACAACGATTGTTATGCCTCATACCGGACATATGGGGGGGATCGCTTTTGACGGACAGAATGTCTGGTATACTTACTCAAAGAATTTACATTCTTTTAAATTTTCAATTATTGAGCAGGCAGTCGCATCCAAAAAGAGCTATACCGAAATTTCCCAGATTAATTGTGTTTGTCCGATGCCGGAAACAGTATCTTATGTATCTTATTATAAAGGGAAAATATGGGCGGGCGCTTATAATGAAAAAGTAAAAAAATATATGTATGGATATACGATTAACAATAAAAAAGGTGTTCCGTCTCTTACAAGAACCAATAAAATGCTGATGCCGAACCGGACACAGGGAGTAACGTTTACGTCCAAAGGTAAAATGATTATATCCCGTTCTTGTCAGACGAAAAAAGGGCGTTCCGGTTTTATGTCCCAACTGGATACCTACAAACCGACATGGAATCTGTCGAAAAAATCGGTGAAAAAAAATAAGAGAAAAAAAGTAGTAAAAATGCCGCCGATGAATGAGGGAATTGCGATTAACGGAGCTTATACTTATGTTATTTATGAGTCTCCGGCGTTTGGCGAATGTCAGGCACCACTGGACCGTATAACAGCATTTAAAACAACAAAGATCAGTTAAAAAATGGAGGATGGAATGTACGAACTTTTAAAACGGGATGGACAGGCGAAGAGAGGGCGTTTGATAACACCGCATGGTGTAATTGAAACACCGGTGTTTATGAATGTGGGAACGGTGGCGGCCATTAAAGGGGCAGTGTCATCTATGGATTTAAAAGAGATTGGAACTCAGGTAGAATTGTCGAACACCTATCACCTTCATGTTCGTCCGGGAGATAAAATTGTTCGTAAACTGGGCGGATTGCACCGTTTTATGAATTGGGACAGGCCGATTCTTACCGATTCAGGTGGTTTTCAAGTGTTTTCACTGGCGGGGCTTCGGAAAATTAAAGAGGAGGGCGTATATTTTAATTCCCATATTGACGGCAGGAAAATTTTTATGGGACCGGAAGAGAGTATGCAGATTCAATCGAATCTCGGTTCTACCATTGCCATGGCATTTGACGAGTGTCCGCCGCATCCGGCTACAAGAGATTATATGCAAAAATCGGTTGACCGGACAACGAGATGGTTAAAGCGTTGTAAGACCGAGATGAAACGGCTGAATGGTCTGCCGGATACAATTAATAAGGAGCAGATGTTGTTTGGCATTAATCAAGGGGGAACCTTTGAGGACATCCGCGTGGAACACGCCAAACAGATTCGGGAACTGGATTTGGATGGCTATGCTCTGGGGGGACTTGCTGTGGGAGAGAGCCATGAGGAAATGTATCGTATTTTGGATGTAACGGTGCCTTATCTTCCGGTGGAAAAGCCGGTCTATCTTATGGGTGTGGGAACGCCGCAGAATATATTGGAAAGTGTAGAGCGCGGTGTGGACTTTTTTGACTGTGTATATCCGGCAAGAAATGGCCGCCACGGTCATGCATATACCAATTATGGTAAGATGAATTTAATGAATGCCAAATATGAATCGGATGACCGGCCGATTGAGGAGGGATGCCAGTGCCCGGCATGCCGGCATTACAGCCGTGCTTATATCCGTCATCTGTTGAAAGCAAAAGAAATGCTGGGACTTCGATTATTAGTCTTGCATAATTTGTATTTTTATAATACAATGATGAGTGAGATTCGTGAAGCTATTGAAAAGGAACGCTATCAGGAATATAAGAAAGAAAAGCTGGATAGTATGAATTCCGGCGAGAAATAATAGGAGGAAAATTTCATGCAGGCAATATCCATCATTGTAATTTATGCGGTAATTATCGGTGCATTTTATCTTATTGCCATCCGTCCGCAGAAGAAAAAGGATAAGGAACATCAGGCAATGGTATCTCAGGTTGCGATTGGAGACAGTATTTTGACAACAAGTGGATTCTATGGTGTTGTAATTGATATGACAGATGATGTTGTGATTGTTGAGTTCGGCAGCAATAAAAATTGCCGTATTCCAATGCAGAAAGCAGCAATTGTTGAGGTTGACAAAGCGAATGACTAAGTCATTCGCTTTTCTAGGAGGGAGATTATGTTGAAAAGAAGAGTTTTAACTTTTGTATTGCTGGCAGGCATGGTTTATTGTCTTGTTTCCTGTGGTCAATATAGGCCAGATGCATCCAAGGAGAGCAGCGTCAGTGGACAGGCGGTGCAGACAAAGAACATAGACAGAGAACCTGCGATAGAAGAGGTGGAGCAGGCATACCACCGGGCAGTCCAGCACGAAGTGTATCTTGGGTATATGGAAGAACAGGACTGGTTCAGTGGAAAAAAATTGAAACTTTATCGTAAAAAAGAAAAGAACAGCTTTTCTTACACTCTTGTGGGGAAAACAAAAGGGGATGAAAAAAACAATTATAGTGTGTTCGATTTATTGTATTACTATGATTGTGAAGAACCGGGATTTGAAACATCAGCTGTTTTTGATTATAATTGTGAAAAGAAAGATATAAAAGATAAATTGCAGGGGATGGAGCAGATAGGAACCATTGATGCATGGAAGTGGGAAGGGGAGCACAGACCGGATTATCCACAAATGGGTTCCGCGACGAAAAAGCTGGTTCAGCGTATACAGAAAAAAGTAATAGAAGAAGCAAATGAATATTGTATCTTGAGCAAGAAAAAAACCTGCCATGCCTATATACAGCAATTTAATTCCGCTGACCGCAATGTACTGGTTTCTCTTGTGATAGATGAGGGATCAGGTAAAAATTCGTTTTCCCTATGTGAATTTTTTTGTGAATTACATCCAGAATTAAAATTTGAGTTTGATTATCTGAATGGGGATCATACGGATGATAAGTGGAGTTTTAATCCGAGGTACGGTCTGTCGGATATTACGGAGATTACAGATACTGCGATGACGGAGTTTACTTTTACGATAGAGCCAAGAGATAAATTAGAGAATATGGGTCTGTCGGAGGATGAACAGAAACAGATTCAGCTGTTGAGTAAAAATGCAAAAACATACATAGTTGGTGACGTTGAGCGGTTACAATGGATGATTTCGGATCTGAACCAAAATGGGCGTTTGGAGATTGTTTTAACAGAGATTTCCTCGCATGATGAGGATGTGCTTATTTATGAAGTTTCCGAGGACAGAAAGAATCTGGTTCCCTGTAAAAAATTGGTTGGCAAGACTGGAGATGGAGTAAAAACAGAGCTTTATATAGCGGAAAAGAAAAATCCCAAAGTGTACTATGATTCTGCGAACGAATGTTACTACTATGCTGCCGTTACAAGATGGCTGACAGAAACAGAGGAAGTATGTGAGCAGGAGGGAGACTTCTGTCTCAAAGGAAATCAGTTGAAAGAACGGATTTTTGATGAGTATTGTGTTTTGGACAGAGATGATTTTGAGAAAGTTCAAGAGGACCGGGTGAAAGGGAAAAAAGTGTCAAAGACCGAGTATCGGAAAGCGGTGGAAAGACATTGGAGCGGGATGGAGAAGAAAACTGCTGTTTTTGGCTGGAGAAGCCGAGGGTCTCTTCTGACGACTGCAGATTATGATGAAGAAGAACGGGCGATACGGTTTGCGAAATCGTGGCAGGAGTTTTCAGTGAAGTAAAAATATTGGTATATCGAATGAAAAGTTTAATAAAAAGTGGCGGATTTAAATTGCGAATCCGCCGCTTTTGTGGTACTATAAAAAAAACAGAGAAAGGCTGGGGCATACTATGACGATTTTAGTAACAGGCGGAACCGGTTATATTGGTTCACATACTTGTGTGGAGCTATTGCAGAAGGGTTTTGATGTTGTTGTTTTTGACAATTTATATAATTCTAAAATAGATGTCGTAGATAAGATCGAGAAAATTACAGGAAAGAAATTAAAGTTTTATAAGGCAGATATGCTGGATAAAGAAAGTATGCGTCCGGTATTTGAGGAAAATACATTTGATGCCGTTATTCATTTTGCCGGTTTAAAGGCAGTCGGTGAATCGGTGGAAAAGCCGTTGTGGTATTATCAGAATAATATTGCCGGTACGTTAAATCTATGTGAACTGATGAATGAGTACAACTGTAAAAAAATTATTTTTAGTTCTTCTGCTACCGTATATGGTTCACCGAAAACGGTTCCCATTACGGAAGATTTTCCTTTAAGTACAACCAATCCTTATGGAAGCACGAAATTAATGTTAGAGAGGATTTTATCGGATTTTTGTGTGCCGGATGAGGAATGGAGCGTTGTCCTTCTCCGCTATTTTAATCCAATCGGAGCACATGAGAGCGGTCTTTTAGGGGAAAGCCCAAATGGTATTCCGAACAATCTTATGCCATACATTATGCAGGTAGCAGTTGGGAAGCTGCCGGAGCTGGGTGTGTTTGGAAATGATTATGATACACCGGATGGTACCGGAGTAAGAGATTACATTCATGTGGTGGATTTGGCAAAAGGGCATGTGAATGCCGTGGAGAAAGCAACTTCAACGAATGGGGTCAACATTTATAATCTGGGAACGGGAAATGGTTATAGTGTTCTTGACATTGTAAAAGCATTTGAAGAGGCAAATGGTGTGAAGATTCCTTATTCCATCAAACCACGCCGTGCCGGAGACATTGCTGTCTGTTATGCGAATCCTCAAAAAGCAAAAGAGGAGCTTGGCTGGGAGGCACAGTATGATCTGAAGAAAATGTGTCAGGATTCATGGCGGTTTGCACAGCTGTATCATGAGGAGCAGAACAATGAGTAGAATACGAAGGTTATTGATGATGGAAGTTTTTATAACGGAAGTGATGGATAACCCTGTATATAAAAAAGAATTCATTAACAGGAAAGTATAAGGAGGATAATAAAAAATGAGTGATGTAAAAAATGTGATTGAAAGCGGGAAAGCGGTTCTTGGAATCGAATTCGGTTCGACGCGCATTAAGGCTGTTCTGGTAGACGACAATAATGCACCGATCGCTTCTGGAAGTCATGAGTGGGAAAACCAGTTGGTGGACGGAATTTGGACCTACAGCATTGATATGATCTGGAACGGACTTCAGGATGCCTATAAAGAAATGACCGAGGATGTCCAAAAACAGTATGGTGTGAAAGTAACTAACTTGGCTGCCATGGGATTCAGTGCGATGATGCACGGATATATGGCATTTGATGAAAAAGATGAGATTCTTGTTCCGTTCCGTACATGGCGTAATGCAATTACAGAAGAGGCATCGGAAAAATTAACCAAGCTTTTTAACTACAATATTCCTCAGCGCTGGAGCATTGCCCATCTGTATCAGGCCGTTCTAAATGGAGAAGAGCATGTAAAAGACATTAAGTTCCAGACAACATTAGCTGGTTATATTCACTGGAAACTGACAGGAAGAAAAGTACTTGGTGTGGGTGAGGCATCCGGTATGTTCCCGATTGATATTGCAACAGGTAAATTCAATCAGACGATGGTCGATGCGTTTGACAAAGAGATCGGAGGTAAATATCCATGGAAGCTGCTTGATATTTTCCCGGAAGTATTAACTGCTGGAGAGAATGCAGGAACATTGACCGAAGAGGGTGCTAAGCTTCTTGATCCAACCGGAACCTTACAGGCAGGATGTCCGCTCTGTCCGCCAGAGGGCGATGCCGGAACCGGAATGGTTGCAACAAATAGTGTAGATAGAAGAACGGGAAATGTTTCGGCTGGTACATCCGTATTCTCAATGGTTGTATTGGAAGAGGATTTGAAGAAAGTGTATCCAGAGCTCGACCTTGTGACAACACCATCCGGTGATCTGGTTGCCATGGTTCATTGCAACAACTGTACTTCCGACTTGAATGCATGGGTTAATATTTTCAAAGAGTTTGCAGAGGCATTTGGTATGGATGTTGATATGAATCAATTGTTTGGAACTCTTTATAATAAAGCAATGGAGGGGGATGCAGATGGCGGAAACTTAATTGCTTATAATTACATTTCGGGTGAAAATATCACAGGAATGGAAGAGGGACGGCCGATGTTTGTCCGTACACCAAAGAGTAAATTCAACCTTGCGAACTTTATGCGGGTAAATCTTTATTCTGCATTGGCAACTTTGAAAATCGGTATGGACATCTTGTTAAAGGAAGAGGGCGTTCAGGTAGATAAACTGTTAGGACACGGCGGACTGTTCAAAACAAAGGGTGTCGGACAGCAGATTTTAGCAGATGCAATGAATACACCAATTTCCGTAATGGAAACGGCCGGTGAAGGCGGTGCATGGGGAATTGCGGTATTGGCATCTTATATGATTCAGAAAGCAGAGGGTGAGACACTGGGTGCTTATTTGAACAGCAAAGTATTTGCCGGACAGGAAGGCAGTGAGTTAGCACCAAATGCAGAGGGTGTAAAAGGTTTTGATGAATTTATTAAGATTTATAAAGCAGGACTTCCGATTGAGCGTGCTGCTGTAGATTCTATGGCATTATAAGAATAATGCGGTCAGGGGGATTCTGAATTTTACTTTCAAGTAAAGTTTAGAACCCCCTTTTCTATATAATTGGGAAAGAGAAGTGGATAAGATTATGATAAAGGTATTTTTAGTGGAAGACGAATTTATTGTCCGGGAGGGTATAAAAAACAATATTGACTGGGATAAATATGGATATGAGTTCTGTGGAGAGGCAAGTGATGGTGAGCTTGCATTTCCGATGATCAGCAAGGAAAAGCCGGATATTGTAATTACGGATATCCGTATGCCATTTATGGATGGCTTGGAGCTGAGCCGTCTGATCAAGAAAGAATTCCCACAGATCAAAATTATAATTTTAAGTGGGCATGAGGAATTTGAATATGCGAAAACGGCAATTCAAATTGGTATCGAGGAGTATTTATTAAAACCGATCAATGGGGATGAACTGCTGCAGGCAGTGAACCATGTGGCAGAGAAGATAAAGGAAGAACGCGAAAATTCTCTTATCGGTAATCATGATTTAAATGATGTTTTAGAATTAAAAGTAAATGCAAAACGGGAATTGTTTAATGATTTAATTGCTGGTGAAACTGCCCTGTCGGAAATGTTGGAAAGAGGAAAGGGGCTGGAATTGGATTTGATGGCAGAGTGTTATAATATTTTAATGCTGAAAATCCAGCGTCCGCAAAATGGCGAGAGCTATTCGAAGCGCATCGAGGAAATTTACGAGCGAATCGAAGCTTATGCAGAAGAGCAGAGGGAAGACATGATATGTTTTGACCGTGCCCCGGAGGGAAAGTCGATTCTGTTTAAGGGTGAAGATGAAGGGGATGTGGATAGGAAAATAGAAAGTTTTACAGAATTTTTTGTGAAATTAATTGCAGGCTATGAAGATGTATCCTATTTTGGAGGTGTTGGTCAAAGTGTGATGCGGCTCCGGGAATTCAATCGCTCTTACGAAGCGGCAAGCCATGCATTTGCTTACCGCTTTTTGGTGGACGGAAACCGGATTCTCTGCATGCAGGATATTGAGAAGAAAGACCAGTTGAATGCTGCGGGCAGTAATTGCCTTGTTGGAAGTGTTGATACGGGGAACCTTGATAAAAGAAAAATTGAAGGCTTTCTTCGCGGCGGAGAAATTGATGAAATACGTTTTTTTGTGACAGAATATATACGAAATACAGGAGAGGCCGGAAATAGCTCCATGATTTTCCGACAATATATTATTATGGATATGTTTTTTGCAGCAACGCATTTTCTCGGCCAGCTGGATGCGGAATATGCAAAAGAACTTCAGGAGCCGTTCTCTTCACCGGAGCAGATGCAGGATACGATTTCCCGGCTGGATACTACCATAGATTATATTGTATCGCTGTTTCAGCGTGTTATGGAAGTCCGCGACAGGCAGGTGACAGAACATAACAGTGATGTGGTGGAAATGGCAAAAAGGTATATTCAGGATACCTTTTCAGATGAGGATATTACCTTGAATAGTGTGGCATCCTTTGTGAATGTCAGTCCGAATCATATGAGTGCAATGTTCAGCCAGAAGACCGGACAGACTTTCGTGAAATACTTAACGGATGTTCGCATGAACCGTGCAAAGGAGTTATTAAAATGCACGAATATGCGAAGTAATGAAATCAGTGAAGAAGTAGGGTACAAAGATCCTCACTATTTCTCTCATTTGTTTAAGAAAAATGTGGGATGTACACCTCTGCAGTACAGAGAACGGAGCGGATGCGAATGAAAACAAAAAAGAGAAAGAAGTTTTCTTTGGTCTATTGTCTGAAAAACTGGTACCGGGATTTGTCTATGGCCTCCAAGATAAGTACCGTGTTTCTGACAATGCTGATTCCTATGATCATATTGATGGCCATGTGGTTTTTAAATGTACTTCGTTATAATGAATATTATAACAGCGCAGTAAAAAATACCTATGCAATCAGTGAATTTAACCTTGACTTTAAGGCAAATTATGACTATAAGATTTATTTGATCGTAGCGGGTAATAAAACGTATGAGTTTCAAAATCCTGAGGTGGATATTGAGAAAGCAAGACGTATTTTAGCTATGGTAGGACATGATTCCAAAAATAAGGAAAGCCTGAAGCGGATACAGGACACGGAGAAAAATCTGGCTAATTTGAAAAAATATACATTAATGATCCGGGATAATATGAAAGAGGGAGGGAAATATGATGAAAACCGTGAAATCTGGGAGACCGGTGTACAGGCAATTACATCTATGATTCAGCAAAATGTATTGGAAATTCTGTATTATGAGAATCAGGAAAGTGCTATTGTATATGAGAGGATTCAGAAGATGACGGTGCAGATGGTCATTATCAGCATTATTATTCTTGTGCTATTTCTCGGTGCAGCAGTCCTTATGATTACTTATATTCCAAAAACGATTACCAAACCAGTCAGTCAGCTCAGGAAAGTAACTGAACAGGCAGCAAAAGGGGATTTGACGGTCCGTGCCGAGGTAGAGTATGGGGCAGAATTAAAGGTGCTCGGAGATTCCTTTAACACCATGATTGAGCACATGGCACTTTTGCTGGAGCGTGTGACGGAGGAACAGTCTAATTTGCGGGAAGCGGAGCTTGAGATTTTACAGATGCAGATCAATCCTCATTTTTTATACAATACACTGGATACGATTGTGTGGCTGGCAGAAGCAGATGATAAAGAAGCAGTTGTCAATATGGTAGAAACGTTGTCTGATTTTTTCCGATCTTCCTTAAATGGGGGAAAGGATATTGTATCCATTGGAGAAGAAACCAGACACATTGCCAGCTATTTACAGATTCAGAAGGTCCGTTATCAGGATATTTTGGAATACAGTATACAGATACCGACAGAACTCAACCATTATGAAATACCAAAAATCACATTACAGCCATTAGTTGAAAATGCGTTGTATCATGGAATTAAGAATAAGCGTGGAAAGGGGAAAATCAGGGTCTTTGGATACGAAGAGGCAGGAGAAGGAATTTTAGTTGTAGAAGATAACGGAATTGGAATGAAAAAGGAGCGTCTGCTGCAGGTTCAGCGGCGGATTACTTACCGGGAAGGCGATAAGAAGGATTTCTACGGACTTTATAATGTCAATGAGCGCATCCGGTTAAAATTCGGAGACGAGTACGGACTGAAAATTGACAGCAGCTATCGGCAGGGGACACGGGTGGAGGTACATCTGCCGGCAAGACAGAATGATGCATTAAAAAATTAACTCAATCATAAAAAAATCTACTTTTTTATTCCGGTTCAATAAAATATTAAAAAACAATCCAAAAATTTTCTATTTTATTTGAACTGTTTTTTTGATATAGTAATATCATCAAGTAAGAATGAGCAAAGAAAACAAAAGGAGGGTTTATTTCATGAAGAAAAATTTGTTCAAAAAAATTGTAGCGGGTGCCTTGACAGCTCTGATGGCATTTTCCCTTACCGCATGTGGTGGAGGTGAAGGAAGCGATGCCGGAGACAAAGGCAGCGAAACAAGTAGTGAAAGCAAGACAATTTCAATTGGATTTTCACAGGTAGGTGCTGAGTCTGACTGGCGTACAGCGAATACAGAATCAATGAAATCTACATTCTCTGCCGAGAATGGATATGAATTAAAATTTGATGATGCACAGCAGAAGCAGGAAAATCAGATTACGGCAATTCGTAACTTTATTCAGCAGGAAGTTGATTACATCGTACTTGCTCCTGTAACAGAGTCCGGCTGGGATACGGTATTGAAAGAAGCAAAGGATGCCGGAATTCCGGTTATTATCGTAGACCGTATGGTAGATGTTAAAGATGACAGCCTCTATACGGCATGGGTAGGTTCTAACTTCGAGCTGGAAGGAAAGAAGGCAGCAGCATATTTGAAAGCTTATGCGGAAGCAAAAGGAATCAAATCACCTAAAATTGTAAACATTCAGGGAACAATTGGTGCTTCTGCACAGATTGGACGTACGAAAGGTTTGGATGATGCCGTTGCTGCTGAAAAGTGGAATCTTCTTGAGAAAACTACTGGTGAGTTCACACAGGCAAAAGGACAGGAAGTTATGGAGTCTTTCTTGAAGAAGTATAAGACGGATATTGATGTTGTTTACTGTGAGAATGATAACGAGGCATTTGGTGCAATTGATGCCATCAAAGCTGCTGGTAACAAAGTTGGAGCAGACGGCGACATGCTGATTTTCTCTTTCGACAGTACAAGTGCCGGCTTGAAGATGGTAAAAGATGGACAGATTACATTGAACACAGAGTGTAACCCACTTCACGGACCACGTGTTGAGAAGATCATCAAACAGCTTGAGAATAATGAAAAACCAGACAAACAGGCTTATGTAGATGAAGAAATGTTTGCACATGATGACACGGTTAAATCTGTAACGGTTGACGGAACAGAGTATCCGGTAACTGTAGTAACAGATGAGGTCCTCAGTGCACGTAAATACTAATTTGTAATTAGTACGATACTTGCCATGGGTGTGTCATAATAGCGTTGATTGTTTTATGGCACACCCTTTTTATGTCAAAATTTTGTTAAAATTATCCTGATTTAGGAAAAAGGAGGGGAAAAATGAGCGACAAAGTGGTATTATCGATGAAAAACATCAGCAAAACTTTTCCCGGTGTGAAAGCGTTATCCAATGTTGATTTCTTTTTGAGAGAGGGCGAAATTCATGCATTGATGGGAGAGAATGGTGCAGGAAAATCAACATTGATAAAAGTTCTGACTGGTGTATATGAACTGGAAACAGGTGAAATCCAAATGGATGGAAGCGGTTCTATTGTGAATCATTCTCCGCAGGATGCACAGGGAAATGGAATTAGTACGGTGTATCAGGAAGTGAATCTATGTCCGAACTTGACGGTAGCAGAAAATTTATTTATTGGACGAGAGCCAAGAAAATTTGGTTTGATTGATTGGAAGACAATGAACCGCAAATCAGCGGAGGTATTGGAGAGCTTGGATATTCATGTGGCTCCGACTCAAAGTCTGGATGAATGTTCTATTGCTATCCAGCAGATGATTGCCATTGCCAGAGCAGTGGATATGAAGTGTAAAGTTCTGATTTTAGATGAGCCTACTTCATCTTTGGATGATGATGAGGTAGAAAAGCTTTTTACACTGATGAGAAAGCTGAAAGCGGAGGGAGTAGGAATTATTTTTGTTACTCATTTCTTGGAGCAGGTTTATGCGGTATGTGACCGCATTACGGTATTGCGGAATGGTGCACTGGTAGGGGAATATGAAATTGAGAATCTTCCTCGTGTGCAGCTGGTATCCAAGATGATGGGTAAAGATTTCGATGATCTGGCGGACATTAAGAGTGAGCATCAACAAAAGGATGGGGAAAAGGAGCCATTAATTGAAGCAAAAGGGATTGGGCATACAGGAACCATCCGTCCATTTGATTTGACGATTCATAAAGGTGAGGTCATCGGACTGACCGGTCTGCTCGGTTCTGGACGTTCGGAATTAGTCCGTGCTATTTATGGTGCGGATAAAGCGGACAGTGGTACCTTGAAGGTTGGTGGAAAAGAAATGAAAATTAATACACCACTGGAAGCTATGAAAGCAGGAATGGCATATCTTCCAGAGGACCGCAAGAAGGAAGGAATCTTTGCAGATTTGTCCGTTCGCGAAAATATTATTATTGCATTGCAGGCAAAACGTGGCATGTTTAAGCTGTTGAGCCGCAAGCAGATGGAAGAATTTGCAGATAAATATATTGAGATACTACAGGTGAAAACAGCCAGCCGTGAAACTCCAATTAAGAGTCTTTCCGGAGGTAACCAGCAGAAGGTTATTATTGGAAGATGGCTTCTTACAGATCCAGACTATTTGATTTTGGATGAGCCGACCCGTGGTATTGATATCGGTACGAAGACAGAAATTCAGAAATTGGTGCTGAAATTGGCAGATGAAGGAAAAGCGGTCACATTTATTTCGTCCGAGGTCGAGGAGATGCTTCGTACTTGCAGCCGCATGGCGGTTCTTCGCGACGGTAAGAAAGTCGGCGAAATCGAGGGGGATGATCTGTCTCAGGAATCGATTATGAAAGCAATTGCAGGAGGTGACAAGTAAATGAGTGAAGCAAATAAGGGCGGATTTAATTTCCGTAAAATTACCGGACACCGTTTATTTATGCCGGTTGTATGTCTACTTGTCGTGCTGTTAGTAAATGTGATACGGACACCGGATTTTTTCTCAATTACAATGACAGAAGGGCATTTGAGCGGATGGCTCATCAGTGTTATTAACCGTGGTTCAGAACTGGTTATTTTGGCAATTGGTATGACATTGGTTACAGCCGCTTCCGGTGGACAGGATATTAGTGTCGGTGCCGTTATGGCAGTGGCAGCAGCTGTGTGTTGTCAGCTTCTTTCCGGAGGAGCAGTAAGTACAGAGACATTGGCAATGCCGATTATAGTAGCAGCAATTGCCGGAATTTTAGTAGCGGGACTTTGCGGAGTCTTTAATGGCTTTTTGGTTGCGAAACTGAATATCCAGCCAATGGTGGCTACGCTGATTCTTTTTACGGCTGGCCGTGGTATTGCACAGTTGATAACAAAAGGACAGATTACCTATATCCGGGTAGAATCCTATAAGACAATGGGCGGCTTTTTGGGACCAATCCCGACTCCGGTTATTTTTGCAGTTGGTTCCATAATTGTTGCTTGGCTCGTTTTGAATAAGACCGCATTAGGACTGTATATTGAGAGTGTTGGTGTAAACAGCAACGCTTCCCGTCTGGTAGGTCTGAATTCTACGAAAATCAAATTTTTAACTTATGTTATCTGCGGTTTATTGGCAGGGGTAGCAGGTGTTGTTGCATCCAGCCGTATTTATTCAGCAGATGCCAATAATATCGGATTGAATCTTGAAATGGATGCCATTTTGGCAGTTGCACTTGGCGGCAATATTTTAAGTGGTGGTAAATTTAACCTAATGGGTTCCGTAATCGGTGCCTATACGATTCAGGCATTGACAACAACATTATATGCGATGAGTGTACCTTCTGACCAGCTTCCGGTTTACAAAGCGATTGTCGTTATTATTATTGTTGTTCTTCAGAGTCCGATTTTCAAGAGTTATATCCAGAATCGGAAATTAAAGAAACAGAATACAAAAGCAGTGGCACAGGGAGGTGAGCAGTAATGGCAAATGTGAAAATGAAATTACCGGCAAAGAAATTTAACAGCAATACTTTTCTTTTCTTGATTACAATTGTATTATTTATTGTTATGTATGTAGCAGGAATGATTATTTTTGCAGATCAGGGATTCGCAAAACCACAGATGTTCATGAATCTGTTCATCAGTAATGCCGGATTGATTGTAATCGGTTGTGGAATGACCATTGTAATGATTACTGGCGGAATTGATATTTCCGTTGGTTCTGTTACCGCACTTGTATGTATGGTTACTGCATATACGATGGAAAATAAAGGAATGAATCCATTTGCTGCGTTAGCATTCTCAATTGGAATCGGTCTGCTGTTCGGATTATTACAGGGATATCTTATTTCTTATCTGGATATTCAGCCATTTATCGTAACCTTAGCAGGTTTGTTCCTCGGCAGAGGTTTGACGGCAATGGTAAGTACCGACATGATTTCCATTAAGAACGAATTATTCCAAAAATGGGCGACCTATCGAATTAATCTTCCGTTTGGAACAACAAACCGGCGTGGCAAATTCGTGCCGGCATATATTTATCCATCGGTTATTATTGCCATTCTAATTGTAATTATTATTGCGCTTATGTTAAAATATTCCAAATTCGGACGTAAGCTTTACGCAATTGGTGGTAACCAGCAGAGTGCATTAATGATGGGATTGAATGTGAGAAAAACAAAATTTCAGGCCTATATTTTAGATGGATTACTTTGTGGAATCGGAGGGTTTTTATTCTGCCTGAATAGTTGTGCCGGATTTGTTGAACAGGCAAAGGGATTAGAAATGGATGCTATTTCAGCAGCCGTTATCGGTGGAACGCTTCTTTCCGGCGGTGTTGGTACGGTAGTCGGTACTACGTTCGGTGTGCTTATCAAAGGTACGATTACCAGTCTGATCACAACACAAGGTACTCTCTCCAGCTGGTGGGTTCGAATCGTATTGTCTGCACTTCTTTGCTTCTTCATCGTATTACAGGCAATTTTTGCTAAGATGAAGGTTAAAGGTCCAAAGGTCGAAAAGAAAAAGAAAACAGGTGATACTAGTGGCGGCTCATCAGGGACAGCGGCTACAACATCTTAAAGCTGAAAATAAAAGGAAATAAAGACAGAGAAGAAATGCACCTGAAATGTGGGACACAGAACTCACGTTTCAAGGTGCATTTTATTGTGAATTAATTTCGCTGTAAGCATTTTCACCGAAAGCGGGGGCACAGACAGTGCCCCCTATGCATACAGCCTTGACAGCCCCTCCGTGATTATCCGTTTCCAGCGGTATCCGGAAGATACTAATTCTATTGTATATTACCATGTGCATGAGAGAAGTAATCGAAATATTAAGTGCAATCTTTCGAGAAGCATTTGTAAGATAAAGAAAACTGTAATGGGAAGAAGGTTTGTGTCTGAAAAAGTAGGCACATCTGTAATTGTGCAGTATTTCACGCAGAAGCAAAACAATGAGAACAGTATTTCAATTGCGTCACTAAGAGGTGCGCGTGGTCGGCGCACCCTTAGTGCTACGTAATTGATTAAGCGGGAGCGGCTGTTCGAGTGTTTTGTTTCTGCGTGAAATACGGAAAACTACATTCACTTGACACAAAACGACGCTTTTCTTATCTAGTAAAAGGGAAGAAATTGTGTTACAATAGTAATGTTTAGTTATTAGGAAAATAGGCGTAGGGGGAATAATAGTAACAAAGGAGGCAAATATGAAGAGAATTTGTAGTTTATTATTGGCAATGATACTGGTTATAACAGGAGTGTCCGGCTGTTCGGAAAATACAGCGGGAGATACAGCAAAGGAAAAGGATAGTAAAACGACCAGTGAAAAAATGCTGTCCGGTAAACATCATGCCGACATAACCGTCAAAGACTATGGAACCATTAAAGTTGAATTGGATGCAGATACTGCTCCGATTACTGTGACGAACTTTGTAAATCTGGCAAAGGACGGTTTTTATGACGGCCTTACTTTTCATCGTATTATTTCCGGTTTCATGATTCAGGGCGGTGATCCGGAAGGAAACGGAACCGGTGGTTCGGAGAAAACGATTAAAGGTGAATTTTCCAGTAATGGTGTGGAGAATAATATTTCTCACAAAAGGGGCGTAATATCCATGGCTCGTTCCAATGATCCGGATAGTGCCAGTTCCCAGTTTTTCATTATGCATAAGGACAACACCTATTTGGACGGCCAATATGCGGCATTTGGTACTGTCACAGAGGGAATTGATATTGTGGATAAAATCTGTGAGAATACAGAGGTAACGGATGATAATGGAACCGTAGAGGAAAAGAATCAGCCGGTAATTGAAAGTATTAAAATTACGGATTAGGTGAAATGAGACTGACTCACTAGAAAGTTTTGGATAAAAAAAGAAAACTCATCAATTGATTAGAAGCAGGAAGAATGTTTCTGATTGATTATGAGTTTTTTTTAAAATTTTGCAACATTTTAGCCTTCATAATCGTATTATTTATAAAGATATAAATTATTTGCATTCGTTGTGGCAGAAAAGAGGGGATTACAACATGCATTGGTAAAAAATAGTTTCGGAATGGCAAGGGAGGTAATTAAAATGAGAAAACAGTTGGTTAAAGGTATCGTAATAATGGCATTTTTAGTAACGGTGGGATTGCTGAGCAGAGCAGAAAGCAGCAGTGCGGCACAGTTGTGGGATACAGAGAAATCGTATACGACTACAAAGGGTGAATTTAAACTGTATGCTTATTTATCCGTTGATAAGAAGAAAGCATGGGTGTACAAGGTAGAGGCAAAGAAAAACGGGGCTTCTCCAAAAAAATTGATTTTTCCAAAGAAAATAGAAAAGGCAGAGGTGGTGCGAATCGGGGCCAAGCAGCAAAAGGATAGTGATGGAGGGGCAAATGTATTTGATGCATGGGAAGAACGGTTTCATGGAATTGATGGTTCGGCAAGAGTAAGTGAAGAAATCAAAACAATATCCATGCCAGATACAGTAACAGAAATTGTTGATGATGCCTTTTGTGGAATGTTGTCGTTGGAAAAGGTAAAGATTCCAAACAAAGTAACGGTTTTAGATTACGGAACGTTTGCAGATTGTAAAAAATTACGGGAAGTAGAACTACCAAAAAAGTTGTCGGTTTTTAATAAATCATGCTTTGAAGGCTGCAACAAGCTGGAAAAAATGAAATTATCCCGGAAAAATAAAAAGTATTATATAAAGAATCATGTGATATTGACAAAAGGCAAAAAGAACTTGTACTGGGCTATTCCCAATAATAAGACAATCGTAATACCGGATAGCGTCACTACGATTGAAACAGATGCCTTTGCAGACTCCCGGGCAACGAAACTACAACTGGGTAAGCGTGTTAAGAATTTTCAGGAAAATTCGTTGACGGGAAGTAAAATTAAAAAAGTTGTAATGGGAAAGAATCCGTATTATGCCGTGCATGGCAATTGTGTATACCGCAAAAAAGACAAAACACTGGTTATTGGAATTGTCAAAAAGAGAAAAATGATTATTTCCAAAAAAGTGAAACGTATAACGAATGAAGCATCGGTCTGCGGGGATTTAAAAAAGCGTCAAAGTTTGAAAGTGTTAGATATTCCTTCCAGTGTTAATTGGCTGGGAAAAGATTGGCTGGATTGTTTTGGATTTGACTCGCCGGAAAAAACATATTTTCGTAGGAAGACCCCACCAAAATTGGAGAGTACAGGAGATACCGGCAACGCAAAATTACCTGTTTTTAGAAAGATATATGTTCCAAAAAAATCTTTAAAAGCATATCAGGATTGGTATAAGAGTGCAGGAGACTTCGATTATATTGAGGAAGATGACTGGAAAACGTTTTAAGATAATAATTATATTATATTGGAGTGAAAGCAATAGTATGCCAGATTGTATCAACTAGAACAATCTGGCATACTACATTTCAGATCAATCGATTTCTTTACTTCTTATTCCAGCACTTCCCGCAGTGTTTTTTTGAAATGATCAAATATAATCGGTTTGGAAATATGTGCATTCATTCCGGCGTCTAACGCTTTTCGCACATCATCCACAAAAGCGTTGGCGGACATGGCGACGATAGGAACTGTTCTGGCATCAGGGTGTGTACTTGTACGAATCGCTCTGGTTGCCTCGTAACCATTCATGACAGGCATTTGTATATCCATTAATATGATATCATACTGACCGCTAGGTGAACCGGTAAATGCTTCCACGGCTTCCTGTCCATTCTGTGCGATGTCACATACTGCTCCTAAAGTACCAAGAAGTTTTACCAATACCATCTGATTAATGTCAATATCCTCTACTACAAGGATGCGTCTGCCAATCATCAGATCCTTTTCATCACTGCTCTGTATCCTCTTATGTCCTATGCCGGACACTTTTTGGATGGCATCCTTAAAAGTGCTCATAAAGAACGGCTTCTGCAAGAAATGTTCGCTTCCGATTTCCAGTGCCTCCCGCTCGATTTCTGTCCAATCATAGGTAGTAAACAGAAGAATCGGCATTTTTTCCGAATATTGCTTCTGAAGCTGCTGTGCCGTGGCAAGACCGTCCAAATCCGGCATTTTCCAGTCTAACAGAATCAGATCATAAGGATTCCCATTTTCTTTTGCGCTCTGAATTATTTCAACTACCTGAGTGCCATTTGTTGTATATCTTACTTCCACACCGGTTCCCGCCATTTTTTTCACAATATCACGGCAGATATCCTCATCTTTATCTGCAACAATCATGTGAGTCACATGGTGCTTGCTCCAGAATTTGGAATCATCCTCCCGATTCTGATTATGCAGCTCCAATTCGACGGTAAAGGTAGTCCCTTCTCCCAGCTTGCTTTCCACCTTAATCGTACCTTGCATCAGATCAACCAGACTCTTCGTAATCGTCATGCCAAGACCGGTACCCTGCATCTTATTCCATGCCGTATTCTGTTCACGGCTGAAAGGTTCAAATATTACCTTCTGATATTCTTCGCTCATTCCCTGACCGTTATCACAGATAGTAAACCGGATGCGGCTATAACTTTCATCGACCTGATGCAGTTCATCGACCGTCATCTTGATACTGCCACCATCTTGTGTATACTTCACTGCGTTTGACAAAATATTAATCAGAATCTGGTTGATCCGCAGCTTATCCCCGAATAGATGCTCGTTGGTGAGGGATATGGTAGAGATTTCAAATTTCTGCTGCTTGGCATTGGCTTGTGGACGGATAATGGAGTTAATCTCATCTATCAGCTCCGCCAGATTTAATTCAGAGATATTTAATACCGCTCCGCTGCTTTCGATCTTATTTATGTCGAGCACATCGTTGATCAGTCCGAGCAGATGCTCACTGGCAGCAGATATCTTTTGGGTATATTCCCGTACATGTTCGGGATTATCTGCTTCTTCTTGAAGCAGAGGAATAAAACCGATAATTGCATTCATAGGTGTACGGATGTCATGACTTACATTACTTAAAAAGGCACTCTTTGCCTTATTTGCAGTCTGTGCCATATTCAAAGCCTCGGAAAGTGTATTCTGCACTTTCTTTTCCTTGGTTCGATCGGAAATGTAAACAATAATTTTTTGGATACCTTGTACCAGTACACAATATACACTTTCATGGAACCATTTACGCTCTCCTGTTGTACGGTGAATTCGTTCCGTCTCCATCGGCTTCAGTGACATTCCCGGTTCCAGTCCTAGTAAGTCCTCCCTTTCGATTCTTTCCCCTGTAAGGTAATTGGCACGTCCGATCTGTGCCAATTCATCCATCACACTCTTCCACGAAATTCCCAATACACGTTCTATATTAGGACTAACAAATTCAACCTTTCTCTCTATCACATCGAGCATCATATAGACGTCGTCAATATTGTCTGACAGAAAGGTAGAAAATACTTCAAATAATTGTTCCTGATATTGAATTTCCTGATTCTTCCTAACCCACTTTTGCTCATCCTGCAATTTATATGCAGTAAAATCTAATAAAAACCGCTGATAATAAAGCTCTCCGCCCTCTTCAATAAGCTTGACATTTCCTAAAATGTACAGTTTTTTTCCATCCTTATGCTGAACGCGGTATTCCACACTCACACTGTCACCTACTCTTATTAAAGAGCTAATGTCCTCCCGCAGCTTTTCTTTATCTTCATCCATAACGGTCTGTGCGATTAAGTTAAAGTCGTCCGCTTCCAGTTCCTCCTGTGATGTATAACCTAAAAGTCGGAGAGCGGCCTGATTAATGCTGATAATCCGCGTTCCATCTATGCTATGGCACATCACGCCGCAATCCATTGTAGAAAAAAGCATTTCAAGAGTCTCATTTTTCTTAATGGCCTCTTTTCGATATATTAACTCTTTCGTTACATCGACTGCGACTCCTACTGTACCCATAACACTTCCATCAATGTCATACAAGGGAGATTTATAAGTGGTCAAAATTCTTTCTCCATCACCGGTCTGAATAATCTCTTTGGATACACAAGTCTTTTTTTTGCGCATGACTTCCTGTTCCGACTCAATACATGCCGGATCATCCTGTTCTACATCCCAAATATATGCGTGTCTGCGCCCTGTCACCTGCTCTTTGGTTTTATTGACCACCTTACAGAAACTGTCGTTTACAATTTCGTGGACACCCTCTTTGTCCTTGAACCAGATTAAATTTGGGGAACTGTTGATACAAAGGTCCATGAACTGCTTCGACTGCCACAAATCCATCTTGCACTTATAGTCCTTCTGCCATTTCCGAAAGCGGAATCCGAATTCCTTCTCTGACATCGGTACAGTCCAAATATCCTCTATGGCAGGCAAATCCTCTGGTATAGACGTGACCTGTTCCTTGCCGGCAAGCACGATCAGTTCCGCTTTTTCCTTTTTCTGTGCGGCAAGTGTCCGCAGCAGTGTCTCGCCTTCATCCGTGTGCTGTAAATTGACAAATAACACATCCGCCTTTGCCAGTGCCTCAGTTTCCGGCTCATCGCTTTTCCAAAATGTGTGGGTAAAATTGTCCAACGGCGTAATCTTTTCTACGGATTCTGATAGAATATCCGGGACTCCTATAAAATAAAATTGAATTTGACAACGATACATAATATTCCCCATTCCGAAACAAAAATTTTTAAAACTGTACCTCCGGTAGATTCTGATAGCGTTCGTAGATTGTTCCCTCTACTGACAGAAAGCTTTCCAGCAGCTGCGGATTAAAGGTTCCGCACTGTCCGGTCTGAATCATCTCCAAAACCTTTTCCCTAGGAAATGGCGGTTTGTACACCCGTTTACAGATTAAGGCATCATAGACATCAGCTAAGGAAACCACCTGTGCCCATGGCGAAATCTCGTTTCCTTTCAGTCCATCCGGATATCCTCCTCCGTCCCAGCGCTCGTGATGATGGCGGGCGATATCACAGGCATATTCATAAATTTCACTGTCACGCATCTGAGGTATATTTTCCAAAATGTCCACTCCTCTTGTGGCATGGCTCTGCATGACCATATACTCCTGAGGAGTGAGTTTTCCCGGTTTTGTCAACACGGCATCCGGTATCGCAATCTTTCCTACATCATGCAGGACTGCGGCAAGAGCAATATTATCAATTTCTTTCTTTTTTAATCCCCGTCCAAAAACGGTGTTCTCAAATATCAGCTTTGTAATCATACTGATACGCTGTACATGTCCGCCGGATTCCTCATTCCGAAACTCAATGATGGTAGCTAACGCTTCAATCATTCCCTGATTGAGCTGGATGATTTTTTCTGCCTGCTCAAGCAGTGCAATGTTCTGGTCTTCAACCACACTGTTCAGATGTTTTCGTGCTTCAAATAATTCCACAACAGACTGTACACGCCGAACTACCATGTAAGGCACGACCGGCTTACGGATGACGTCCATGACTCCCAATTCATATGCTGTCTTCATCACGCCCGCATTGTTATCTGACGTGATAATGAACACAGGTATCTTATCTAATAGTCCCAATTCTTTCAGTTTTTTAAGGACTTCGATACCGTTCATACCAGGCATCATGATATCCAGAAGAATTGCACATAATCTATTGTCTCCATGCAAAATCTGTTCCATTCCGGCATATCCGTCTTCTGCCTCTATGACCGTATAGTAGGATGAAAACAACTTTCTTAATATCATGCGGTTGACAGGATCATCATCCACGATCAAAATACTATCGGCTCCATTATTCACCAAGCTTTTGTACTTTCCTTCCACTGAAACAATTCCTTCCTCTCAATTTTTTTTTATTTCCGTTCTGAATCATTTATGTACCGTTTGATGCATTCTATAATCGCCACTTGTGTGGGGAGAATCCGCTCATATATCTCTACAGCTTCCCTTGCACGATTCATTCGCAAAAGATCCAATATTTGCATATAACTTTCAAAAAGCGGCGTCATTGCCAAATTGCCGGTAAGACCTTTGAACATGTGTACCCGCCCAATCAGATCATCTAGATTTTCCGCATTGAAATCTTCTGATTCGATAGGATTGTTGTTTATCTTATCAATAAACATACCGAGCATTGTTTCGTATAAAGGCTCATCATCCATCACACGCTCCAGCCCCTCATTCACATTCACGCCCAATTCTTCTAATTCTTTAAATAGACTCAAAACTTATTCGCTCCTTCCCATATTTTCTGTTGTATTCACTTGCCCAACACCTCCTGTATCGTGTCTTTCAGCTTATCCAATTGGATTGGTTTGGCAATATGTGCATTCATACCTGCCGCGATGGCGGCCCGTATGTCCTCGACAAAAGCATTTGCAGTCATAGCGATAATAGGCAGCGTTTTTGCCGAAGGATGATTACTGTTGCGGATTGCTCTTGTAGCAGCATAGCCATCCATAACAGGCATTTGTACATCCATAAAGATTAAATCATACTCACTGGATGGGGCATTCGTAAATTTGTCGAATGCTTGAATCTTTCCAAAGTTAGTTGATTTCGTGCCTTAATTCAAGCCGCAATAGTTTCCCTTTTAGCAGTTCGAAACTGTT
>CANRLR010000036.1 GCA_947631505.1 uncultured Lachnospiraceae bacterium
AGCTTAAGCAACAAGATGGGTAATTCCTTACTGGCTGTAAGGGGTATTAACCATAAATATATTGTAGTAGGAGGTAAAAGATGTTTAAAATCAATGACAATTATTTAAAATTGCCGGGCAGCTATCTGTTTTCCACAATTGGTAAAAAAGTAGCAGCATTTAAAGAAGAAAATCCGGATAAAGACGTGATCAGCCTTGGAATTGGTGATGTGACCCAGCCATTGGCGCCGGCAGTTATTAAAGCATTGCATGATGCAGTTGATGAGATGAGCAAAGCGGAAACATTTCATGGATATGCACCGGATTTAGGCTATGAATTTTTGCGAAGAGCCATTGCAGATAATGATTACAGAGCTCGTGGTGTAGAAATTGCGCTGGATGAGATTTTTGTCAGTGATGGAGCGAAAAGTGATTCTGGCAACATTGTTGACATATTTTCGGAAGATAATGTGATTGCAGTTACAGACCCGGTCTATCCGGTATATGTAGACAGCAATGCAATGTCCGGGAAAACCGGTGAGTATTGGAAGGACAAGGAATGCTGGTCCAATGTGATTTATATGCCATGTATGGCAGAAAATAATTTTGTGCCGGAGCTTCCAGAGAAGACGCCGGATATTATATATATCTGTTGTCCGAATAATCCGACGGGAACGACGTTGACGAAAGAGGATTTGCAGAAATGGGTAAGCTATGCCAATGAGAAAAAGGCTGTGATTATTTATGATGCTGCTTATGAAGCATACATTTCGGAAGATAATGTGCCTCACAGTATTTATGAGTGCGATGGGGCAAAGACATGTGCAATTGAGATGAGAAGCTTTTCAAAGAACGCAGGATTTACCGGGACTCGTCTTGGATTTACGATAGTGCCGAAGGAATTGAAGAGCGGAGATGTTTCACTGAATAGTCTATGGGCAAGACGTCATGGTACCAAATTTAATGGAGCACCGTACATTATTCAGAGAGCAGGTGAGGCTGTTTACAGTGAAGAAGGAAAGGCACAGACGAAAGAGCAGATTGCATTTTATATGAAGAATGCCAAAAATATTCGTGAGGGACTTTCCGACATGGGGTATACTGTATTCGGCGGAGTAAACGCCCCATATATCTGGTTACAGACACCAGATGGCATGAAGTCATGGGATTTCTTTGACTTGCTTTTAGAAAAAGCGAATGTTGTCGGAACTCCGGGTTCGGGATTTGGCCCGAGCGGAGAGGGATATTTCCGTCTGACAGCTTTTGGCTCGGCAGAGAATACGGAAAAAGCATTGGAGAGAATTAAAAAACTGTAAGCGTGAAAGGATTGGTGAGAGGATGAAAAAAATTTTACATTCTATGACAGCGGTGATTTTGGCAGTGGCAATGTGTCTGTCTGGTGGTGTTATAGTAAAAGCGGATTCTGTCGATGTAAAACCATATATTGCTTTTGGTGCGGACTTGAACCGTTCACAGAAAGAAAAAGTAATGGAACTTATGGGAGTGACAGAGGCTGAACTGGCAGACTATGAGACAGTAGAAGTGACGAATCAGGATGAGCACAAATATCTGGATTCCTATTTGGATAAAAGTGTTATTGGTACAAGAGCTCTTTCCTCGGTAAAAATTGAGGAGGCAGATGCCGAGACAGGAATTACGGTGGAGGCACATAACATTTCATTCTGTACGGAGGAGATGTATACCAATGCTCTTGTAACAGCAGGAATTCAGGATGCTAATGTTACGGTTGCGGCACCCTTTTCCATTTCCGGGACGGCGGCATTAGTGGGAGCTATGAAAGCCTACGGAACAATGACCGGAGAGGAAATTGACAGCGAGAATGCGGATGCAGCAACAAATGAATTGGTGCTTACCGGGGAACTGGGCAATAGTATCGGAAAGGATAAGGCAGCAGAATTAGTTGCCTTAGTAAAAAATAAAGTTCTCAGTGAGGGGCTGGATTCGGAAGAAGAATTTAAAAAAGCCATTGAGGAAGCGTCAGAAGAATTAAATATCAACCTCACCGATGAACAGAAAACGAAAATTTCCCAGTTGATGAAAAAAATTCAGGGACTTGATCTAGATATTGATAAATTGAAAAATCAGGCACAATCCATTTATGATAAGCTGAAAAATATGGATATTGACATAGATGGTGCACAGGGAATCTGGGACAAAATCAAAGGGTTTTTCAGTAACCTTTGGGATAAAATCAAAGGCTGGTTTGAGTAAGAGGGGGGAGAGAAATCTCCCTCTTGTTTTTTTTGCAGAAATCGTTTATAATATAAATAATTATAAGATATCATAGAATAACTAGGATTTTTTTTACTAATTTATAAGTGTGTCAGGGAAGGCGTGATGTTTATGGTAGATGTGTACAATCTTTATTTAGGAGGCTATCTTCCGAAGGTTGACCCTAAGACAAATGTTCACAACAAGCGTGAACTCAAAACTAAATATAAGAGTATTGTCTGTTTGAACAATGCCAATCCGCTTGTCATGGTAAAGTTATCCAATGATACACAGGCATATGCTCTGGATGTGAAAGAAATGTCCATAGAGCTTGGTGAAGCAGCAAGGGATGCAGTAGAAGGAAGAGGGAACGATACGAGAGAGACCCTGAAAAAGATGACAGGTATTTTTAATAAGCTTTTGCAGCGGAGTGACGAATATGGTAATGCGAATGGGCGTCCATCCAGACCGGGAGGAGAATTGAGAAATATCGTTGACCGGAGTGCAGGAGAATTGTTGACATCAGGTCTTACGATTGATGATAAAGGGTTTCTTGCGGTGGATGAAACCAAAACAGATTCAGAGATAAAAGTTCCGACAGAATTTGCGTCGCATCTTATTGATAAATGTGAACAGATGAGTATGAATCCAATGGAATACGTAGAAAAAAAGGTGTATAGTTATGCACACCTGTACCGAAGTGATATTGGTTCTGCTTATGAATCTTCCTTGTATAGTGGAATGTTATTTAACTCCTATTGCTAAATGGCAGCTGCTGCTAAAGCAGATAGGAGTTATTTTTTTGCAATCTTGCCAGACACCATTTTCCCAGAATGCCAATGAGGACTCCGGCAATAAGACCGGAAAAATATAAAAAGGGAAGATAATGTAAAATGGCATTTAATCCTACAAGGGCCAGAGCAGCGATAAACTGTCCCAGATTATGGAGAATTCCGCCAATAGCACTTATTGTAATGACGGAAAGTCTGTCATGGCTGACTTTTACCAGAGCTGCCATAACAAGGAGACTGAGAATGCTCCCCGCAAGGCTGTATAGGAGGCCGAACAGACTTCCAAAAGTCAGTGCGTTTAACAAGTTCCGAATCATGGAAACCGTAAAGGCAGCTGCCAGACCATTCCGGTATAAAACAATTACAATAATTAAATTGGCAAGTCCCAGTTTGATTCCGGGAAAAGGAATCGGCAGAGGGAACAAGCTTTCAATATAGCTAAAGAGAAATGCGACAGCAGTAAATAATGCTAATTCTGCCAGCCTTTTTGTCGATTGATGCATAGGATACCTCGCTTTTTTAATGGACGACAGCATCGGGAATCAATTCATCCGATTCCTGTTCCGATACGATTTGCAGAACAAGGCGATGGGGCAGACAGACAATGGATTCTCCGGTGTTGGCGATTTTTCCTGTTTGAATACAGGTATGGTCACCACAATTTGCTTCGGTCATTGTGACGATACCATCTTGGATGGTAAAGACATTTTTGCTGCCATTTTTGTCTTCAATAGTTTTTGTTATATTGTCCGTGAGAGGGAACGTCATTAATAGGCTGCCGTTCTGCCGGACTTCTAACATGGCTGGCTTGTTACCGGAAGGACGGAAAATGATAAAGGTGAGAAGAATTCCGAGCAGTAACAGTCCAGATAAAATGATATAATCTGCTTTTTTCAAAATAGTATCTCCTCTTAAAAGAGCAGAACCAGAATCATGTGTTCTGGCTTTTTGCTTGATATGTCCAGCATAGCAGATTTGGGAATAAAAGTCAAAATACAGTAATTGCTGATTGACATCAGGAACAAGTTTATGCTACTCTCATAATGATGTAAATGTGGCAAAATCATTTATTTGCTACAAGCATGATCAGGAAATGGAATGGAGGATTAACATGAAAAGAAAAGTATGTAGTTTATGGAAATTTGTGACCCCGTTTTTTCTTCTGTTGGCAGTATTATGGATAGCAGTTCCGGCAAGGGCGGCAGAACCTACGCCGGAAAATGATTACAAACAGGGAAAAGTATATAAGATTACGGCGAAGAGCAAACCATTGAAAGCGTCCAAATATACGAAGTCTGATTATTATAATAAAAAGACAAAAAATTATTTTACGATCCGTTCTTATATGGAGAAGTTTCAGAAGGCGGGAAAAGGTACTCTTGTTTTAAAAAAAGGAACCTATACAATTACAAATACCATTCAGGTTCCTTCTAATGTAACCATAATATTTGAAAAGGGAGTAAAAATTGTAAAGGGGAAAAAAACCGGCGTAAAAAAAATGCCGCCTGCCATTACAATTTTTCAATTCATTAAGCCATCCAAAGCAAAGAAAAAGGCGGTCTACGGAGGACATGACGGAGAGAAAAATATTCACCTTGTCGGCAAGGGCGGTGTGTCTGTCAATTTAAAGAACAGGAAAGGGAATATTGCTATTGTTATCGGACATAATCAAAATGTCACAATCGATAATATCACCTTTATGAATATGAATACCGGACATTTTATAGAAATGGACGCCTCTAAAGATGTCAGTATTCGCAAGTGTACATTTAAGAATGTAAAAAAAGGTTCGGATTATGTCAAGGAGGCAATCAATCTGGATACACCGGATAAGACAACAAAAGGCTTTAACAATGCATGGTCTAAATACGATAAAACGCCGAATGAGAACATATTGATTGAAAATTGCAGATTTACGAATCTTGGCCGTGCCATCGGCACTCACAAATACAGTGCGAATGGTGATGCACAGATCTATCATACAGGTATTATTTTACGGGGGAACCGTATTCAGAATATGAAATGGGATTCTCCGATCCGGGTCATGAACTGGAAGGATGCGGTCATAGAAAATAATACCATTAGCAGTGTAAAACAATCCGGCAAATCGGATACCCGTGGTATTTTGGTAAGTGGTGCGGTAAATATTACAATTAAGAATAATAAAATCAGTAAAGTGGGACGTGCGATTCAGTGTATTGCTTGGAAAAATTCCGGTCCCGGTTCTCAGTATCCAATCACATATAACAGTTTTACCGAACAAAATATCAGTGATCTGTCTACGAATATAGGAAGTAAGCTTTCTAAGGGAGAATATTTTGTCCGTATAAATGAAAAGTACAATGTGTTTACCAATGCAACTACGGTTCCGATTCGGAAAGCGTAATTGTTTCAAGGCAAAAAACGTTTCCTGTACAGATTTATAAAAAAAAGATTGACTTCATCCTAGAAGATATGTTATAGTATTCTAGCGATGAATTAGGTCTTTTTTTTATGCCTAAAATTTTGACAATCAAATATCACGGAGGTGACAAGATGCGTACTAAGATTACTTTGGAATGTACAGAGTGCAAACAGCGTAACTACAACATGACCAAAGACAAGAAGAACCATCCGGACAGAATGGAAACTAAGAAGTATTGTAGATTTTGTAAAAAACATACATTACACAAGGAAACCAAATAGTCCTTGTGATGTTTCGGAAAGGATGTGTGTCACATGAGCGAAGCAGAAAAGACTTCAAAACCAGGTTTCTTCAAGAGTGTGAAGAACGAGTTTAAAAAGTGCACATGGCCAAAGAAAGAAGAACTTGCGAAGCAGTCAGCACTAGTAATAGCAGTATCCGTTATACTTGGTGTAGTAATTGCCGGCATTGATTGGGTGATTCGCTACGGCTTGCAATTGATGGATATCGTTTCGTAGGAGGTCGCCATGGCAGAAGAAGCAAAATGGTATGTAGTTCATACTTATTCCGGCTATGAGAATAAGGTAAAAGCAGATATTGAGAAAACAATTGAAAACCGTAATTTGCAGGAACAGATCTTAGAAGTTATGATTCCTTTGCAGACGGTTGTGGAAGAGAAAAATGGCGAAAAGAAACAGGTTCAGAAAAAAATGTTTCCAGCCTATGTTCTTATTAATATGATAATGAATGACCAGACTTGGTATGTTGTGCGAAACACACGTGGCGTGACAGGGTTTGTTGGTCCGGGGTCAAAACCGGTACCTTTGACCGAGGAGGAAATTGCCAATATGGGATTTTTGGCAGAGGCAGAAGTTGCCCCATTTTCTATCGGCGACCATGTTGTTGTCACAGAGGGAGTATGGCAGGATACGAATGGAGTTGTTCAGGAGGTTCATCCGGCAAAACAGATGGCAGTTATTGTTATCGATATGTTTGGCAGAGATACACCGGTTGAAATTGATTTCTCAGAATTAAAACAGCTTTAAAAGGAGGATTTGAAAATGGCTAAGAAAGTCGAAGGATATATCAAATTACAGATTCCAGCAGGAAAAGCGACTCCGGCCCCACCGGTCGGTCCGGCACTTGGACAGCATGGAATTAACATTGCTCAGTTTACGAAAGAATTTAATGCAAAGACACAGGGACAGGATGGAATGATTATTCCGGTCGTAATCACTGTATATGCAGATAGAAGTTTCAGTTTCGTAACAAAGACTCCACCGGCAGCTGTTCTTTTAAAGAAAGCTTGTAATATTCAGTCTGGTTCCGGTGAGCCGAATAAAAAGAAAGTTGCTACGATCTCGAAAGCAGATTTGCAGAAGATTGCAGAAACAAAGATGCCAGACTTAAATGCTGCCAGTTTGGAAGCAGCAATGAGCATGATTGCCGGTACTGCTAGAAGTATGGGAATCAAAGTAGAAGAGTAATTGTTTTAGAATTGTTAATAAAAAATTTATTAGTCAAAATTATTGCAGAAAAAGAACTAATGTCATTTGGACGTTGTGGGAGACAAAGCATTTCTTTGAAATGCTCCCGAAGAACCTGACGGTTCTTTCTCATGTTCGTTAATACCACTAGGAGGTTATAGAAATGAAAAGAGGTAAAAAGTATACAGAAGCCGCAAAATTAGTTGATCGTACAACTCAGTATGATGTGGCTGAAGCAATTAGCCTTGTAAAAAAGACAGCGATTGCAAAATTTGATGAAACCGTAGAGGCGCATATTCGTCTTGGAGTAGACGGACGTCATGCAGACCAGCAGGTACGTGGTGCTGTTGTTCTTCCTCATGGAACTGGTAAAACCGTTCGTGTTTTAGTATTTGCGAAGGGCGATAAAGTGGCAGAGGCAGAGGCAGCAGGCGCTGATTTCGTTGGTGGTGAGGAATTGATTCCAAGAATCCAGAACGAGGGCTGGTTTGAATTTGATGTTGTTGTAGCAACACCGGATATGATGGGTGTAGTTGGTCGTTTGGGACGTGTTCTTGGACCAAAAGGTTTGATGCCGAACCCAAAAGCCGGTACGGTTACAATGGATGTTGCAAAGGCTGTTAATGATATTAAAGCAGGTAAGATTGAGTATCGTTTGGACAAAGCGAATATTATTCACTGTCCGGTCGGAAAAGCTTCCTTTACGGAAGAGCAGCTTGCTGAGAACTTCAATACGCTGATGGAAGCAGTTATTAAAGCAAAACCATCAAGTGCAAAAGGAACTTATATGAAGAGTGTGACAGTTGCCACTACAATGGGACCGGGAATCAAGGTAAATCCACTTAAAATTGGATAATTTTACTTGACAAATTGTAGTAGGGTATGCTACACTGACAAAAGTTTATAACTGCCGTAGACAGTAAGTATAATAAATTTATTTTATTATGTAAGTGCGAAAGCCGCTTGCCGAGGAAGATTGTGAATTGCAATTATTTGAGATTTCAATCCCCGTCTACGGAGTAGACGGGGATTTCCCTGTTCTACGGAGTGGCGGGGATTTTCCGACTTATAGGAAAATCCGGCATTTGAGGAGCTGGAGCGTCGGCTTTTCACGACGCTTTTCTCTCCGGCAGATTATTTGGCAGCATATGCTGACTATAATAAGGAGGTAGTAAATCATGGCTAAAGTTGAATTAAAGGCACCTATCGTAGACGAGATCAAGGGCTACGTCGCAGATGCAAAATCAGCTGTTCTAGTTGACTATCGTGGATTGACTGTAGAGCAGGACACAAGACTTCGTAAACAGTTGAGAGAAGCTGGTGTTGTATACAAAGTATACAAAAATACAATGCTTCATCTTGCATTTGAAGGTACAGATTATGCACAGCTTGATGAGGCTTTGGAAGGACCGACTGCAATCGCATTTGGAATCGAAGATGAAACTGCTGCAGCAAGAATTTTAAACGATTTTGCAAAAGAGGCAGAGACACTTCAGTTCAAAGGTGCAGTAGTTGACGGAACATACTATGATGAGGCAGGAATCAAAGTTCTTGCAACAATCCCATCCAAGGATGTTCTTATTTCCAAATTACTGGGAAGCCTGCAGTCACCGATGGCGAACTTCGCCCGTGTGGTTAAACAGATTGCGGAAGCTCAGGGTGAAGCAGCAGAGGCATAAAACAGGAAATGTTTTAAGCTCCGTAATGGAGTAAATTTGAAATTAAAAAAATAAAATGGAGGAATTTAAAATGACAACACAGGAATTTATTGATGCAATCAAAGCGATGAGCGTTATGGAATTGAATGATTTAGTAAAAGCATGTGAGGAAGAATTTGGTGTATCCGCAGCAGCTGGTGTAGTAGTTGCAGCAGCAGGAGCTGATGGTGCAGCAGGCGGTGCTGAGAAGGATGAGTTTGATGTAGAGTTGACAGAAATCGGATCAGCTAAGGTTAAAGTAATCAAAGTTGTTCGCGAAGTAACCGGTCTTGGATTGAAAGAAGCAAAAGAAGTAGTTGATGGAGCTCCTAAAGTAATCAAAGAGGGTGCATCTAAAGAAGAAGCAGAAGAAATCAAAGAGAAACTGGAAGCAGAAGGTGCTAAAGTAACATTGAAATAATCGCAGAATAAGCGAAAAGAGCACGTAGTGCATAAAAGAATAAAGTTTCTGAGTCTGTGAACTGATTTTCAATTGTTAAATAGAATTTAACGATTGGAAATCAGTTTTTTTATTTTACCAAAACAAGACCAACTTGACATTTCTTTGACATACAATTAGAATAGGTTATAAATTAGATAACTAACCAAGGAGGTATATTTCATGGAGAGGGTAAAGAAAATATTTGCAATTGTATTGATGGCAGCACTTATGTTACCCAGTGTGCCAGTGACAACTGCAAAAGGGGCAGAGAGCACTACATATCTGACAAATGAGGAAACGAGTGAATGGTATGCAGCACATGCTCAAAATCCAAATTACAGCAGAGTCTCTGTGCATGACCCATCAATCGTAACTGGGTACTATGAAGGGGATACTTATTCACAGTCGTCTAAGGTGTACGGGGAACAGAATGCAGAAAAGACGAGAACAAAAATTTATTTTATTTTTGGGACTCATCGTTCGTTTGCTTATTCAATGGATTTAAAAAACTGGAAAAGTTTTCGGAACAATATAAATAACGATACGACAGCAAAGAATTTGTTCGCAAAAGAAGCAGCCTGGTCGAAAAGGGGTGATTCCGTCTATTCATTGGTGTCACAATGGGGGTCAAATTTATGGGCACCGGATGTGACATGGAATCCTTACTATAAAAATGCGGATGGGACACAGGGTGCATGGATGATGTATATGAGTGTGAACGGATGTTCTTGGAATTCTTCCATTGTACTGTTGACATCTGATTCACTTAATGGAGACTGGACCTATCAGGGAACCGTAATCTATTCGGGATTTGATAATGGTACTACTTACGATTATACGGTGACGGATTATAAAGAAGTAACGGGAGACACATCCTTGCCATCTCGATATCTCGGAGGAGCATGGCAATGGTCGGATGGTAATACAAAATGTACAGCATCAAAGTGGAATACCGATTATGGTGCTCATGCGATAGATCCATGTATTATTTTTGAGGGTAATGATTTATGGATGACCTATGGATCGTGGTCAGGTGGAATCTATATGATTAAAATGGACAAGGCGACAGGTCTTCGTGACAGAACTACAAAATATGAGTTAAAGGCAAATGAATCGGATCCGTACATGGGACTAAAGATTGCGGGGGGAAGTTTTGCCTCTGGAGAAGCTTCGTACATTCAAAAAATGGATGGGAAATTTTATCTTTTTGTAACAAATGGTGGATTAAATGCGGATGGCGGATATAATATGCGTGTGTTTTCTTCTGAACATATAACAGGGCCATATAAGGATATGTCTGGTGATGATGCCAGATATGCGAAAAAGAATGTGGCATCTACATATAAAGAGGGAACCTATTCGTTGATTGTAAACAATGAAGACAATATTAATGGAACAGTTGGAAACCGCCTGATGAGTTATTATAAATGGGATTTTATGAGTGACGGTAATACGGCGCAGGGACATAACTCCGTTCTGGTAGATGAAGATGGGAAGAAATATGTGATTTACCATACCCGTTTTGTAAATGATGGATTTTATCAAGACCGTGTACATCAGCTGTTTGTAGCAGGCAATGGCGGCTTGGTAACGGCACCGTTTGAATACTGTGGTGAAACATTGTCAGAAACTCCATATGATAAGTCGCAGCTTGTTGGGGATTATCAAATTCTTACTCATGGGGATGTCAAATATAGTGCTAAGGAATGTGTGACAGAAAAGACAATCTCTTTGAATCAGGACGGAACTGTTACAGGAGAATATACCGGTACATGGGAGCAGGGGGCGAATGGTCCAAGTGTCATACTGAAATGTGGAAATGCAACCTATGAGGGTGTATTTGTGGAACAGAATATTGAGGGCAGTAATTGGCCGGCAATGTGTTTTACGGTCGTAGGTAACAATGATATTTCAATATGGGGATATCGCATAGTAGATGATAAGTCGGCTGTAGTAAAAAGTGCAGCGAGTTTCCAGAGCGGAATTCAAAAGGCTACCTATCAGGATTTGGAATTAGACAAAGAGTTATCCGATGGGGTGGCGGTTACATGGGAGTCCTCCCATCCGGATGTGATTTCAACTGCAGGTAAGGTCACCTTGCCGAAAGAAGATACAGAAGTTACAATGACAGCTACGATAAGACGTGGAACTGTTGCCGTGCAAAAGGAATATACAACAACAGTGTACGCCAAAGGTTTAGATGCAATTGACACAGAAAAAGGACTGGAAGCCAGCTATTCATTTGATGATAGTCAAATGAAAAATGAGAAGAACTCAACGGAGTCGGCAGAACTTTTATCTAAAGGGACGGTATCAAAGCCGGTGCAGAGAGATGATTTAGACCGGGGAAGTAAGGTCCTGCACACCTATAAAGGAAATTCTACATCAAATAGCTATGCGAGAATAAACAATCCGTTAAAGGGTAAGAATGCTGCCGGAGCAACGGTTTCTATGTGGGTAAAATGTGATGATAACAATGTCTGGGGAGAAATCTGGTCGTTCTTTGATGATAATAAATCAAGACTATTTCTGACTCAAAATGCATTTCTTGGTTATAATTACAATGAAGGAGAAGTGTATTTTGACTGCAATAATGGAAGAACGGTCACCAATGCAATAGGAAGCGGTAATTGGAAACTGGTAACAGTATCTGTTGATAAAGATGGCTTTGGAATTTATATTGATGGAAAAATGAAATACAATAAGCAGGAAAATGCTGCTTTTGAAGGAACGAGCGGTTATGATGAAGCGATGGGAAACCGTCTGCTTGATTTATTTGACTCATCCAGTCATTTTTATATTGGATATGGCGGATATTGGGGTTCCGGTGCTCTGTCTGTTGACAATCTGAAAATATACAGTACCGCACTGGGAAGCTCCGAAGTTATTAAGCTGTATCAGGAGGAAAAGGCGAAGATGGATACAGAGTCTGCAGCAGCAAAGAAAGCGGCGGCAGACAAAGAAGCGGCAGATAAAGCAGCAGCAGATAAAGCGGCAGCGGACAAAGCAGCAGCAGACAAAGCGGCAGCGGATAAGGCAGCGGCAGATAAGGCAGCACAGGAAGAGGAAGAGGCAGCCGCTGTTGGTCAGACCTATACGGTCGGCAAGCTGAAATATAAAGTGACTCATATGGGAAACAGTAAGAATTATGTTACAGTCACCGGAGTGAAGTCAAAAAGTATTACAACGGCAACGATAAATGCCACTGTAAAAATTAAAGGAAATACTTTTAAAGTACGTCAGATTGGCTCCAGTGCTTTTGCCAAGTGTAAGAAACTTAAAAAGGTGACGATAGGAGCAAATGTTACGAAAGTTGGCAAAAAGGCGTTCTATCAGTGTTCCAAGTTAAAAACGGTTACTGTTAAGAGCAAGAAAATAACCAGCGTTGGAAGTAATGCCTTGAAGGGAATCCATAAAAAGGCAAAAATCAAAGTACCTTCCTCTAAATTGAAAAAGTATAAGAAACTGTTTAAGAAAAAGGGGCAGAAGAGTACAGTCAAAATAGTAAAATAGAGGATGTATAAATAGGGGTGATTGTCCGGATAAGAAAGTAACGAAATAAAATAAAGACACGGCAAATTTTTGCCGTGTCTTTTGTATTGTAAAAATTCTTGAAAAAATTACCAAAAGACGGCTTGACAGGGGACTACTTTTGTGGTACGATAGAAAATGCACGATTATGGTAAGGTAGGCTCACTAGCCCTACCCGTTTGACAGTATACCATAGTTCTGTAGAAAAGACAAGGAGTGAAATCATCAATGGAGAAAAACAGAATACGTCCTGTCCATGTTGGGAAAGGCGTCAGAATGAGTTACTCGAAACAGAAAGAAGTATTAGAGATGCCAAATCTCATTGAGGTTCAGACAGATTCTTACAAGTGGTTTCTGGAAGAAGGCTTGAACGAAGTTCTCCGCGACATTTCACCAATCGCGGATTACAATGGCAATTTAAGTTTGGAATTTGTCAGCTTTGAACTTTGCAAAGATGATGTAAAGTATTCCATCGAGGAGTGCAAGGAGCGTGATGCAACCTATGCAGCACCTTTAAAAGTAAAGGTAAGGCTCCACAATAATGAAACTGAGGAAATCAGTGAGCATGATATTTTTATGGGGGATTTACCGCTTATGACCGCTACCGGTACTTTTGTCATTAATGGTGCGGAACGTGTTATTGTAAGCCAGCTGGTTCGTTCTCCTGGTATCTATTATGGAATTGCTCATGATAAAATCGGGAAAGAGCTGTATTCCTCAACTGTTATTCCTAACCGTGGAGCATGGTTAGAGTATGAAACAGACTCCAATGATATATTTTACGTTCGTGTAGATAGAAATAGAAAAGTTCCGATTACCGTACTGATTCGTGCACTGGGAGTTGGAACAAATCAGGAAATTTTAGATATGTTCGGTGAAGAGCCAAAGATTCTTGCCAGTTTTGCAAAAGATCCATCCGATAATTATCAGGATGGTCTGCTGGAACTCTATAAGAAACTCCGTCCGGGCGAACCACTGGCAGTAGATAGTGCTGAAAATCTGATCAATAGTATGTTCTTTGATGTAAGGCGCTATGATCTGGCAAAAGTCGGACGTTATAAATTTAATAAAAAATTAGCTTTCCGAAATCGTATTGCCGGATTTACTTTGGCAGAGGATGCTGTCAGCCCCGCAACTGGCGAGGTTGTGGCAGAAGCCGGAACCGTTGTCTCAGAAGAACTGGCAAAAGAGATTCAGGATGCAGCAGTTCCTTTCGTAATGGTGGATACGGAAGAAGGACGGGTGGAGAAAGTTCTCTCCAATATGATGGTGGATTTAAATACATTTTTACCGAATGCAGATAAAAAAGAACTCGGTATTACAGAGGAAGTATACTATCCGGAATTAAAGAGAATTCTGGAGGAGAATGAGACAGAGGAAGAGTGCTATGATGCAATAAAGAGAAATGTTGCACAGCTGATTCCGAAACATATTACAAAAGAGGATATTTTTGCATCCATTAACTATAATATGCATTTGGAATATGGCATTGGAAGTGATGATGACATTGACCATTTGGGAAATCGCCGTATCCGTGCTGTGGGTGAATTGCTTCAAAATCAATATCGTATTGGGCTGTCCCGTATGGAGCGTGTTGTACGTGAGCGTATGACAACTCAGGATATTGAGGGGATTTCCGCCCAGTCTCTGATTAACATTAAACCGGTGACTGCGGCAGTGAAAGAATTTTTTGGAAGTTCACAGCTGTCTCAGTTCATGGACCAAAACAATCCATTGTCTGAGCTTACGCATAAGAGACGTTTGTCGGCACTCGGACCGGGAGGTCTGTCTCGAGACCGTGCCGGATTTGAGGTTCGAGATGTACACTATTCTCATTACGGAAGAATGTGTCCGATTGAAACTCCTGAAGGTCCTAATATCGGTTTGATCAACTCTCTTGCTTCTTACGCAAGAATCAATGAGTACGGATTTGTAGAGGCCCCGTACCGGAAAGTGGACAAGACAGACCCGGCAAATCCTAGAGTGACCGATGAAGTTGTTTATATGACAGCAGATGAAGAAGACCGTTATCATGTGGCTCAGGCAAATGAGCAGCTGGATGAAAATGGTTACTTTGTCCGCAAAAATATTTCAGGACGTTTCCGTGAGGAAACTTCTGAATTTGAGAGAAGCCGTATTGATTACATGGATGTTTCTCCTAAGATGGTATTTTCCGTGGCTACAGCCATGATTCCGTTCTTGGAAAACGATGATGCAAACCGTGCTCTGATGGGCTCCAACATGCAGCGTCAGGCTGTGCCGCTCCTTATGACAGAAGCTCCGGCGGTAGGAACCGGTATGGAAATGAAGGCGGCAGTCGATTCTGGTAACTGTGTTGTGGCAAGAGAAGCCGGTGTTGTTGAGCGTGCAGAAACAAATCGTATTTTGATTCGTAAAGCGGATGGAAATATAGATGAATATAAGTTGGCAAAATTTGTTCGCAGTAATCAGGGAACCTGTATGAACCAACGTCCGATTGTAAATAAAGGCGAGGAAGTTGTGGCAGGACAGGTAATTGCGGATGGTCCGTCAACATCCGGCGGAGAAATTGCTCTTGGTAAAAATCCATTGATTGGATTCATGACATGGGAGGGCTACAACTACGAGGATGCGGTTCTTCTTAGTGAGCGTCTGGTACAGGAGGATGTCTATACTTCCGTTCATATTAATGAATATGAAACCGAAGCGCGTGATACCAAGCTGGGACCGGAAGAAATTACGAGAGATGTGCCGGGAGTCGGCGATGACGCACTGAAGGATTTGAATGAACAGGGTATCATCCGTGTGGGTGCAGAGGTTCGTGCCGGAGATATCTTAGTAGGTAAAGTCACACCGAAGGGTGAAACAGAACTGACAGCAGAGGAGAGACTGCTTCGTGCTATTTTTGGCGAGAAAGCAAGAGAGGTCCGAGATACTTCTCTGCGTGTACCGCATGGAGAATTTGGTATTGTTGTAGATGCAAAGGTGTTTACAAGAGAAAATGGGGATGAGCTTTCCCCGGGTGTAAATCAGACCGTTCGTATCTATATCGCACAGAAGAGAAAAATCCAGGTGGGAGATAAAATGGCTGGTCGACATGGTAACAAGGGTGTCGTTTCCCGCGTGTTACCAGTAGAAGATATGCCATTCCTTCCGAATGGACGTCCGCTGGATATCGTATTGAATCCACTGGGTGTGCCATCCCGTATGAACATTGGACAGGTGTTGGAGATTCACCTTTCCTTAGCTGCCAAAGTTCTGGGATTCAATGTTGCAACACCGGTATTTGACGGTGCCAACGAGATCGATATTATGGACACTCTGAAGCTGGCGAATGACTACGTCAATACACCGCTGGATGAGTTTGAGGAAAAATACAAAGATATTCTTGCTCCCGAAGTGATGGAATATCTTCTTACGAATCAGGAATATAGGAAAGAATGGGCAGGAGTGCCGATTAAAGAGGATGGAAAGGTTCAACTCCGTGACGGCCGGACCGGTGAATTTTTCGACGGTGAGGTTACCATCGGATTCATGCATTATTTGAAGCTCCATCACTTGGTAGACGATAAAATTCATGCCCGTTCAACGGGACCGTACTCACTTGTTACGCAGCAGCCGCTTGGTGGTAAAGCGCAGTTCGGCGGACAGCGTTTTGGAGAGATGGAGGTCTGGGCTCTTGAGGCTTATGGTGCTGCTTATACCTTACAGGAGATTTTGACTGTGAAGTCGGATGATGTTGTAGGACGTGTAAAGACCTATGAGGCAATTATTAAGGGTGATAATTTTTCTGAACCGGGAATTCCGGAATCATTCCGGGTACTCTTGAAAGAGCTGCAGGCACTGGCATTGGATGTGGCTGTACTGGATGAGGACGGAAATGAAATTCAGATGAATGAGACACTGGAAGAAAGTCCATCTGAAAATGTGAATGAGTTGATTAATGACCGTAACTATGAACTCCAGAATGAATCCTTTGAGAATGCCGGTTTCCGTGAAACGGATTTTGAAGGACTGGATGATGACAGCAGTATAAGTGCAGATTGATAGAAAGGACGGTTATAAAATGCCACAGTTTGGAAATGAGAATGAATCAAGTCTGATTTATGACAAAATCAAAATAAATCTTGCATCTCCGGACAGAATCCGTGAGTGGTCAAGAGGAGAAGTAAAAAAACCAGAAACCATTAATTACCGTACCTTAAAGCCGGAAAAAGATGGTCTGTACTGCGAGCGTATTTTCGGACCGAGCAAGGACTGGGAATGCCACTGCGGTAAATATAAGAAAGTAAGATATAAAGGTGTTGTTTGTGACCGGTGCGGAGTAGAAGTAACCAAGTCAAGTGTCCGCCGTGAGCGTATGGGACAC
The DNA here is from genome assembly GCA_947631505.1 of uncultured Lachnospiraceae bacterium. Classification (GTDB taxonomy): domain Bacteria; phylum Bacillota; class Clostridia; order Lachnospirales; family Lachnospiraceae; genus Eubacterium_F. The sequence continues at coordinate 16,912 of CANRLR010000036.1, forward strand.
ATTGAACTGGCAGCACCTGTATCCCATATCTGGTATTTCAAAGGGATTCCGAGCCGTATGGGATTAATGCTTGATATTTCTCCGAAAGTATTAGAAAAGGTACTGTACTTTGCGTCTTATATCGTACTGGAATCCGAAACATCGGAAATTCAGGTAAAGCAGGTCCTAAGTGAGCAGGATTATCAAAAAGCCCGTGAAACATACGGAGATTCTTTCCGTGTGGGAATGGGAGCAGAATCTGTTCAGGAGTTATTGCAGCGCATTGATCTGGAGGAAGAGGCAAAGACATTAAAGGCAGAATTAAAAGAATCTACCGGTCAGAAACGTGCCCGTATTATCAAGAGACTGGAAGTGGTAGAAGCATTCCGTGAGTCCGGGAACTGTCCGGATTGGATGATTCTAACAGTAATTCCGGTAATTCCGCCGGATCTGCGTCCGATGGTTCAGTTGGACGGCGGACGTTTTGCAACTTCCGATCTGAATGATTTATATCGCCGGATTATAAACCGTAATAATCGTTTGAAGAGATTATTGGAGTTAGGTGCACCGGACATTATTGTCCGTAACGAGAAACGTATGCTTCAGGAAGCGGTAGATGCCCTGATTGATAACGGACGCCGTGGCCGTCTGGTCACAGGTCCGGGTAACCGTGCCTTGAAGTCTCTTTCCGATATGCTCAAAGGAAAGCAGGGGCGTTTCCGTCAGAACCTTCTTGGCAAGCGTGTAGACTATTCGGGACGTTCCGTTATCGTAGTGGGACCGGAACTTAAAATTTATCAATGTGGTCTGCCAAAAGAAATGGCAATTGAGCTGTTCAAACCATTTGTGATGAAAGAGCTTGTCGCGAACGGAACTGCCCACAATATAAAAAATGCAAAAAAAATGGTAGAGAAGCTGGAACCTGCCGTATGGGATATTCTCGAAGAAGTAATCCGTGAGCATCCGGTTATGTTGAACCGTGCCCCTACTCTTCACCGTTTGGGTATTCAGGCATTTGAGCCTACTTTGGTAGAGGGTAAGGCAATCAAACTGCATCCGTTGGTATGTACTGCATTTAATGCGGACTTTGACGGTGACCAGATGGCTGTGCATCTTCCTTTGTCTGTCGAAGCACAGGCGGAGTGCCGTTTCCTTCTGCTCTCTCCAAATAACCTGTTGAAACCATCCGATGGTGGTGCGGTAGCAGTGCCTTCTCAGGATATGGTACTTGGTATTTACTATTTGACGCAGGAGAGAACCCCGGAACAGGGAGCACTTGGAACCGGAAAGGCATTTAAAGATGTAAACGAGGCAATGATTGCCTATGAAAATCATGAGATCACGTTACATGCTAAAATTAAAGTGCGTCGTTATGGAGTAAATGAAAATGGGAAAGTAGAATCCCGTGTCATTGAATCTACTTTAGGACGTTTCATTTTCAATGAAATCATTAGTCAGGATCTGGGATTTGTAGACCGCAGTAATCCGGACAATTTCTTGAAATTGGAAGTGGATTTCCATGTTGGTAAAAAGCAGTTAAAGCAGATTCTGGAGAAATGTATTAATAATGAAGGTGCAACAAAGACTGCAGAGACTTTGGATGCCATTAAAGCATTAGGGTACAAATATTCCACAAAGGCGGCTATGACCGTATCCATTTCCGATATGGAAGTGCCTGCCAGCAAAAAAGAATTGTTAAAGAGTGCAGAGGATACGGTAGAGGTTATTTCCCAGAAATACCGTCGTGGTCTTCTTACCGAGGAAGAGCGCTATAAATCCGTAGTAGAAACATGGAAAAAAGCCGATGACCAAATTACAAAGGATTTGCTGGATGGTCTGGATGAACTGAATAATATCTTTATGATGGCTGACTCCGGAGCCCGTGGTTCCGATAAGCAGATTAAACAGCTTGCCGGAATGCGTGGTTTGATGGCGGACACATCCGGGCGTACCATTGAACTTCCGATCAAGTCGAACTTCCGTGAGGGGCTTGATGTATTGGAGTATTTCATTTCCGCTCATGGTGCTCGTAAGGGATTGTCAGATACTGCTCTTCGTACAGCCGATTCTGGATATTTGACAAGGCGTCTTGTTGATGTGTCTCAGGAATTGGTAATTCGTGAGACGGATTGCAGCGAGGCCCGTGGCAAGGATGAAATTCCGGGAATGTGGATCAGTGCATTTATGGACGGAAAAGAAGTAATTGAAACATTAGAGGAACGTATTACCGGACGCTACTCCTGTGAGACAATTCTGGATGATAATGGAGATGTAATTGTTAAGGCAAATCATATGATTACGCCAAAACGTGCAGCACGTATTGTGAATACAAAGAAGATTATGGATGCCGGCGATAAAGCACAGGTTAAAATTCGTACTATCCTAACCTGTAAATCTCATGTGGGAATTTGTGCAAAATGTTACGGTTCAAACATGGCAACAAAAGAACCGGTACAGGTAGGTGAGGCCGTTGGTATTATTGCTGCCCAGTCTATTGGCGAGCCGGGTACACAGCTTACGATGCGTACGTTCCATACAGGTGGTGTAGCCGGTGATGATATTACACAGGGACTTCCTCGTGTCGAAGAGCTTTTTGAGGCAAGAAAGCCAAAGGGACTTGCTATTATATCCGAATTTGCCGGAAAAGTGCAGCTTCGTGATACAAAGAAAAAACGTGAAGTTGTTATTACGAATGATGAAACAGGACAGAGCAAAGCTTATCTGATTCCGTACGGTTCCCGTATTAAAGTTATAGATGGACAGGAATTAGAGGCCGGAGATGAGTTGACAGAAGGAAGTGTAAACCCACACGATATCCTTAAGATTAAAGGAGTTCGTGCTGTTCAGGATTATATGCTTCGTGAAGTACAGCGTGTATATCGTCTGCAAGGTGTAGAAATCAATGATAAGCATATTGAAGTAATTGTACGCCAGATGCTGAAGAAGATTCGTATAGAAAATAATGGAGATTCGGATTTCATGCCGGGTGTATTAGTTGACTTGTTAGATTATGAAGATGCGGTTGAAAAGTTAACAGAAGAAGGAAAAGAGCCACCAGAAGGAAAACAGATCATTCTTGGTATTACCAAGGCCTCTTTGGCGACAAATTCTTTCCTGTCTGCTGCGTCTTTCCAGGAAACAACAAAGGTTCTTACCGATGCTGCAATTAAGGGAAAAGTCGATCCGTTGATTGGCTTGAAAGAGAATGTAATCATAGGTAAACTGATTCCTGCCGGTACTGGTATGAAGCGTTACCGTAATATTGAACTTCATAGTGACCTCGTTGATAGTCTTCTTCCGCCAGAACCAGTGGAGGAAAAAGAGGAAAATAACCAGCAGAACAATGAGGATAAACGGGATGAAAATGATGAAGTAATCACAGAAGACATTGTGCTGACTGAGAAAGAAGCATTATCTTTTGATGAAGAGGTTGCAACGACAGAGATGGAAGATGATGTTGTAACTGTAGAAGAGTAGGAAATATATGTTTTAACAAGATTACGGCACCTGAATTATTTAGGTGCCGTAATTATGTTATCGTGAAAAAATGAAAGAAAGGATTATGAGAAAATCATACTGCTGCGGTGATTTTCTCATAGCATGGAAAATATGAGAGCTGTAGTAACACGGGTTGAAGAGGCTTCTGTGACGATTGACGGCAGAATAAACGGTCAGATTGGTCAGGGCTTTTTAGTGCTTCTTGGCATTGCACCGGACGATACCGAGGAAACAGCTGCTTATTTGGCAGACCGGGTATGTGGTGTAAGAGTATTTGAGGATGAAAACGGAAAAATGAACTTAAATTTAGAAAAAGCAGGTGGTGACCTTTTAGTAGTTTCGCAGTTTACTTTGCTTGCGGATCTGGGGAGCCGGAGGCCGGGATTTAGTAAGGCGGCAAAACCGGATGTGGCAATTCCGCTTTATGAGAAATTCATGGAAGAATGTAAGGCACGAGGTTTTCGGGTAGAGCATGGAGAGTTTGGAGCGGATATGAAGGTACAGTCGGTGAACGATGGACCTGTGACTTTATTATTTGATACAAAAGAAAAATAGGAAAAGAAATACCGGAATTATTGTAACAAAAGGCAGTTCTTTGATGCTAAATCAAAAAAACAAAAAAATTGAAAAAAAGTGTTGACAAAAGTAAATATCTTTGGTAAGATAGTTTTTGCTGACGCGGTAAAGCGTCGGAGCCGGACAG
>CANRLR010000037.1 GCA_947631505.1 uncultured Lachnospiraceae bacterium
AAGGTTGAGAATCTGCCGGCAGCCTAGCCAGCAGAACCTCTCATTTTATTTTGTACTAAATCTTGACATAAGACCACTTTCCAAGAGAAAAAACCTTTATTTTTCAACCGTTTGTTGATTTTTCTCATAATATGATATACTCGAGAATAAGTAAAATCAAATTGCAATATAATTACACTCCAATAATTATATATGTTTTTCAATCAAGTTTAATAGCATCTCCTTTCCTTGATTACCCCATACATCCAAATTCAAATAATATGATTTGTTAGCATCACAAAAATTTTTAAGTAATCTATTTGTTTTCATTACATGGCAACTAAACTCATATGGATTTGAATGATAATAATCTGCTATATCTTCCTTCATTTCCCAGTTCTTTATAGGTTCTGCAAAATATTGATAATTAGAAAATGCCTCTTCACTTGTCATACTTTTTATTATGTTCTCTCCATCATTACGATAATTCACCCAAAAAATTGCACCTACTGGAAACCAGCTTTTGTGTTCTATAAATGGAAATGCGTTAAAAGGTATGTAAACATCCTCCTGATTATCTCTAACACGTATTTGAGTTTGTACACCAAAAACATTATTTTGGCGAACAAGTAAGTGCGTGTTAGATATGATTTTTGCACCACGATTACAAAGTACTTTTATCATCTCTGTCTTGCCACTACCTCCACGTCCTAATATGACAAATGCTTTTTCCTTATAAAGAACCGCTCCACCTTTAATATTAAGTAAATTTTGCTTACGTGCGTAAATGGTGATTACATACTTATACACATAACACCAAATTATTTTCCCAGGATTTTTATGGTATAGTGCGATATTATACTCATCCAAAATTTTATACTTTGCACTTTCACCAAAATGATGTCCTAGATAACTTCCCTCCAACATTCTTTTTTCTCTGTATAAAATGGGATTATCAAATATACTGTCGTTTTTATCACAAAGAAAAATATTTACGACCGGCTTATTTATTTTTGGAGTTTTACACACATTTAATAATTCTGTACTCCATTCGGTTTTGGAATAAATTCTTAACAATGCTACTTCTAAATCACACCATACTATATGATTAAAATTCTCTGATTGCACTATATCAACTCCTTCATTTTACTTAAACATGAATAAATCGAGTTCTGATTTAATACGACCTTACTTGGAAAATAAATATCTCTTTATTCTTTATTCCCCACTCAATTTCAACTTGATGCGAAAATAACTTTTCTAGCTGTAATGCAATCTTGGTTAATTCGTAAAACAATCTGTTAAGTTCATCATTTGCAACGGCAGGATATGAATGGTATTCGTTATTTTCATTTATGATGTCTAATTTTTTTATATATGTCTTCATTGGAGTAATTTCTCCTTGCATCAAATAACACAAATCTCCAACACCATATTCAACTAACATGTAATCATATCCATAATATGAATTTGATGTTAAAATAACCCCCGAAATATCTGCCGTAATCATTTCCTGTATAATAACATGCATTTTCCCATATATTACATTTTTATACTCTTTTAATGTTTCAGAATCTATTGAAGCATATACCTTTTTTATACAACTTAAAATCAAGTCTTCCCTATCACTATCCACATTAACAAAGCTTTCAAACAAACCCGCACAGGACGTTACATCTCCATCCTCACCATCATGAGAAGACCTAATTGCAATTGTACTACAATTTAGCATCTTAATCTCTTTCATGATAGTTTTTTGTATACTAGGTTTATCAATGTTAGCTAATGCATAGTCAGTTAACACAAAACCATTTGGTATTTTAGCAATTTTACTAACCCGCATTAAATTATTGGCCTTATTTCCTACGCTAATATTTTGATTATTAGTATTCGATGTCAGTCCATGCAGTATTATTTTGTTATCAACTTTTTGCATTTCAATTTTGTCAACTTTATGTAATGTTCCTTTATCAAAATCGATTTCAATTAAATCTTCTGATTTCAGCGAATCCATCAACCCATCCACACTAATCAAACTGTTAATGCCAAGTTCCCTACATAATACCGAAGCATGGGATGTATATCCACCATATTGAGTTAACAATGCTCCAAACCCCTTTAACTTTGGAACCAAAAAAGGTCTTAGTACATTTGTAATTACTGCAAAATCCTTTTTATCAATATCACTATCTAAAAATTGATTAAACTCTTTTATACCCTTTTCGTCCTGTTCTAGCCTCTTAATCTTATATATTTGCTTTCCAGAACCAATAAGAACATCTCCAGTTAATTTACCATCCACCTTTTCACATTTCATTTGTACGTAAGAAGGTAATTCATATAATATATTAATTTGATTATCTCTTAATTCAAAAACAACGCATTTTCTCCTCTTGTCAATTTCGAAATCAGAAATTCTTTCACTATTTATAATAAATTTTCTTACTTCATCAATTGTCATATAATCAAAGTAGTGTTTATTTATTTTTTGTATCAGCTCTGTTAAAAAATTTTCTCTTGTAACAATTTTAAACTTCTGGAAATTTTCTCGCATTAGTATTTTTAAATAGGCTAATTCACTTGTTCTTTTTATTAATTTTTCCGTTTCATTATCAAGATTAATATTTCTAGCAGTCCTCTCTTCCCAGTTTTCAGCATTTTTATATCTAAAATTTAAATTATCCAAAAATGCCTGTTGCATACATATTGAGTCTTTGCTTTGTTTTTCTAAATAGTCCATAATTTCCGAATCCGAAACTCCTTCTGGATTTCCTGATGAAACTGTTATTGATTTATACCGTTTTGTATATTCTTGAACATCACTTTCCCGCAATCTTCCTCTCAAATATTTCTTTGACAATTCAAGTAGCTCTTCTGTCTGTGTATGTGTAAGTAGTTTACTATTATCTGTTACAAATAAAGCATCTTTTATTTGATTTGAAGCAAAACAAACTTCTTTTTCTATCTTTGAATCAACTAAATTATATATATCTTGGTAAAATGTATCTGCAATTACTGAATTGTAATAAGCAATATAATCGCATAACACATCACAATATAAATCAAATTTTTCAATTGTAGTTAATCCTTTATATTCATCAGCAATTTCATTCATTTTCTTTAAAACTACGTGTATATTGGAAATACACTCATCAAACATATTATCATCTAACAAAAAGCTAGCAATCTTTTTTCTGTTAAAAAGAATGTTATCTTTATCAAAATAGGCTTTATACCACCGTTCGTTCCCCATTGACAGATAATAATCAATATTAAGTCCCGCCATAGCACCATGATATTTTAAAAGCGCCTTAACATTGCTCTCCTCTATCATTAATGCCCAACTACCTTCATCCTGTAACTCAAGTACTTTCTTATTCATAAATTCTCCTCCACAACTAGTATGACTTTTTCATCTGAAATTAGTCTTTTTTAATAACTGCTACTTCAATACATTATAAATTTGATATATCTTATAATTATTGCAATACCAAAACATGCCAGCCACTTTTTTTTGGCAAACCAATATTTCTTACTGAATAATAACAAAATTCGACAAACACCACAATTAGCACTGGCATAGGTTTTCTATCACTATTGCATGTGTTTCATCAACTAGCAACGCAAAAAAAGCACTCTATTTGCTTAACTCAATAGAGTGCTTTTCCTTATCATCACAGAAATACACAGGTAATTCATCTAAGTTCCCGTGCGGGTTCATCATTCGGACTTAACCCCGCCTCCTTTTTCCACCTCTAATACAAAAAATTCGGTCTGCATTGTTTCAGACTGCCTTTCTGCTTCATCTTACTCTCCATTCTGGAACACTTCGCCACACTACTCTTTTAAATCGGATTTCAAAAGACGGATGAAGTACTCAAACAAGCGAATCATGAGTCTAGCCGTCTTTTCTTTGGAGGCGTTGGCTACAATCTGCTTGAGCACGTCATCTTCGTCGTATAAATCATCCGCAACGAAGTAGTTCAAGTCCACATCGTAATTCCGGTGAATCTGTACAGCCTTATCCAGAGTCATGAGAGCTTTTCCGCTTTCAATTTTCTGATAGGATGATACATCCCAATATAGTTCGTCAGCAAACTCCTGCTGTGTCAGCCCTCGCTTTTCCCTTAATGCCTTAAGTTTCCGTCCAATCTCTATGACCTCTTCGTCGCTTATCATTCTGTCCATTGTACGAGCCACTCCTTTTCTAACTCAATGATACAATAGACAGTCTGGCAGTGTTATGGATTTATATTCTTGTTCTTAGGAATTTTATTCGTCGTTCATCACCTGTCCCATATAGTAAAACCCTTTGCTCTCTTCCAACCTGACAGGAAGGATTTTCCCTATCAGGTCAGCATCTCCCGGCACATGGACAACGGCATTATTGGACAGCCGCCCCGTTATGAGTCTGTCATCCTGTTCATTGATTTCCTCCATCAGAACAGGAACCGTCTGACTGACCCGTGAATCGGTTATTTCTGCCGATATCGTCTGAATTTCTTTGAGCAGTCTGGCAAACCGCTCTTTTACTACTTCTTCCGGTACCTGGTTCTCCATGGCTGCTGCCGGTGTTCCGGTTCGCTTGGAATAAATAAAGGTATACGCACTGTCATAGCGGACCTTTCTTACCACATCTAATGTCTCCTCGAAATCTTCTTCGGTCTCTCCCGGAAATCCCACGATAATATCTGTAGTCAAAGAAATATCCGGCATTTTTTCTCTGATCTGTTCCACCAGTTCCAGATATTTTTCTTTCGTATATTTGCGGTTCATCTTTTCTAAAATTACACTGCTGCCGGACTGCAGCGGCAAATGCAAATGAGTACAGACTTTTTCACAGTCCTTCATTGCCTCAATCAGTTCCCCGGATAGATCTTTCGGGTGGGAAGTCATAAAACGAATCCGCTGTAATCCCTCGATCTCATTGACTTTACGGAGAAGTTCTGCAAATGTCATCGGATTTTTTAATGTTTTTCCATAAGAGTTTACATTCTGCCCCAAAAGCATGATTTCAACAACGCCATCTGCCACCAGCCCCCGGATCTCTTCGAGAATATCTTCCGGTTCCCGGCTCCTCTCCCTGCCTCTCACATACGGCACAATACAATAACTGCAAAAGTTATTACAGCCAAACATTATATTTACTCCGGTCTTGAACGGATACTTCCGCTTTCCCGGCAAGTCTTCCACGATTTCTTTTGCCTCCTCCCACACATCCATAATGCGTCTCTCTGACTGAATCTGCGTATACAAAAGTTCTGCCAGCTTATAAATATTGTGAGTTCCGAATACCAAGTCTACAAAAGGATAACTTTTGCGGATTTTCTCTACTTCATCTGCCTCCTGCATCATACAGCCACAGATCGCAATTTTCATAGCAGGATTTTTCTTCTTGTGATTCTTTAAATATCCGAGCCGTCCATAAATTTTGAGATTAGCATTCTCCCTTACGGTACAGGTATTATACAAGACAAAATCCGCTACCGGCTCATTTGTCTCCTCATATCCGATATATTCCAATATTGCGGTCATTTTTTCCGAATCTTTGGCATTCATCTGACATCCCAAAGTCTGAATGGACATAGTCAAAGAATGTCCGGCACGAATTGTTTCTTCCTCTGCCCACTGACGGCACTTCTTCATATAATAATATTGGCGCTCTGGTTCTGTAACCGGTACATCACCATTCACATCCACTGCTTCTAAATTTTTTTTATCAAACATATCTCTATCTCATCCTCCATTCTAGTACATCGTCAACTAAGTTCTGGTGCCTCACATTATTGTCCCATCCAAACTTTTTTTGACAATATCACAACACAAGGGAACTTGTCAGATGACAAGTTCCCTGTCCCATTATTGTGGAATATGGATTTATTGTAACACACTCTTGGGAAAATTTCTACTTACTTCTGTGCAGATTCTTTTTTCCCGAATGTGACTTGCAACGTTTTCTCTTCCGCTTCTCCATTACGATTGACCATGACTGTTATTGTCCCTTTATCTCCTGCCTGACACCGGGATAGTTTTTCCTGCAGCTGTTCCATCGTTTTCACCGTATTTCCATTCATCCCTGTAATAATATATCCCCTTTTCAAGCCTGCCTGTTCTGCGGGGGAACCGGAAGACACATCCGATATATAAATTCCCTCCGGCATGCCATAGGCACTCGCATATTCACTCGTTACATCCTGTCCGGTAATTCCCAAATATGCCTGTTCTGATTCCGAAACGGACTTCTGATTCATCAGTTCCTCCAAAATCGGCTCTGCCGTTGCCATTGGTATGGCAAATCCCATTCCTTCAATTTCCTCCGAAGCAAATTTGGAAGAATTAATGCCAATTACTTCTCCTTTGCTGTTTACCAATGCACCACCACTATTTCCCGGATTTATTGCAGCATCGGTCTGAAGAAGTTTTACACTGGCACTATCCTCAGAATCAATTTCTTTATCCTTGGCACTGACATAACCTACAGTTACACTCGTTCCAAAGCCTAGTGCATTGCCAATAGCTATCGCCTGCTCTCCCACTTTCGTTTCATCGCTGTTTCCCATGGTGGCGATCTTAATATTCTCCTGTGTTTTTTCCGAGAGTTTTTTCATATCCACTTCAAGTACCGCTAAATCTGAGGCAGAATCCTTTCCCTTTACCGCTGCCTCTGCAGTGCTTTCATCATTAAATTTAACCGTGACGGAATCTGCATCTTCAATTACATGGTTATTGGTTGCGATATACATTTTATTATTTTTTTCCGAAATAATAATACCGGAACCACTTCCCTGACTTTCTCCCTCCTGCGTTCCGAATGGAGTATAGTTCGTAGTATGTGCCGTCACATCAATCGCTACAATAGACGGAAGAACCTGTTCCGCAATCGCTGATACATCACCACTTGCACCAGTCTGTCCTGTCACAACACTGGTCGTTGTCAATTTTGCCTGTTCTGTTGATTCCGTATTTTCCGTTCTGTAATCTGAGCCAAATATCTGATTGCCCATTACATTGACTCCCTGAAAAGTGACACCCGCCATTATTCCAAATGCAGCTCCTAATGCTACTACTTTAACCATCTTTTTCATAAAAAACACATCCTTTCGCTTTGCTCTTTCTATGTTTTGCTTTGTATGTTCTTATACTATGCGAAAAATGTGTGCGGAATTTGTATTGTTTTTGAATGGTTTGTGTTAGTTCTGTGGAAAAAATGTGAACTTATGCCTCAAAATTCCCAAGTACCCTCATAAATGCAGCCTCCTCCTTCACTCCACGGAGAGCATTTTGTACCGCTGCATCCTCCAAATTTCCCTCGACATCTACGAAAAAACGATATTCCCAGTTCTTTCCCGGAATCGGACGGGATTCAATCTGTGTCATATTCAAATCATTGTACAGAAAGTGAGACAAAATCCGGTATAACGTTCCGCTCTTGTGCGGCAGTTCAATACATAATGCCAGTTTATTACTCTTCTCTGTGTACAGTGGATTTTTCCCAATAATAATAAAACGGGTACAGTTGTTTTTTTCCTGCTGAATACTGTCTGCCACAATTTCCAGCCCATACTCCTTCGCTGCACGGCGGCTGGCTATGGCGGCCTGTGTCTTGTTGTTATCCTCTGCAACCTTCTTTGCTGCCGCAGCTGTTGAACCGTACTCGACTCCTTCAAAGTCCGGATGGTCATTCATGAACTCCCGGCTCTGCAGCAGGCCCTGTGGATGTGAAAACACCGTCTTAATATCGGATAATGAAGTCCCCGGCAATGCAAGGAGACACTGGTCAATTTTCATGACATATTGACCAACGATCGCATTATGATAGTTCAGTAACAGATCATAGTTTGCACTGATTCCTCCCGTAGAAGAATTTTCAATCGGAAGTACACCGTAATCTGCCTCTCCCTGCTCCACTGCCTCCATTACTCCCTGAAAGCTCTGGCAGCTGACTCCATTTACCTCACGCCCAAAAACATCTTCCATTGCCTGCTGTGTATGGGTTCCCGGCACGCCAAAGTAATATACTTTCGCATTCTTATCTGTAAAAACAGAATCTACTTTTTTAAAGTCTGTTACATCATCCGTATGTGAAAGAACCCCATATTGATATTTCCGGCTAATCGACATAATCTGGCTGAATAATTCCTTTACTGCCCGCTCATTAAACTCACCATGGGACAAAGAACCAAGCTTTTCTAATTTGGCATCTTCTCTCTTTTTATCATAAACCGGTTTTCCGGTCTCCATTTTATATTTTGCCACCTCATTCGCGACTTTCATTCTCTCCTCAAACAATTGTACGATCTGACTGTCAATTTCGTCAATCTTCTGTCTGGATACTGCTAAATCAATCATCCGTAACCCTCCTGTCCTCTTCCCTCATTAGATTTTATTTCTCTTTTATCCGTTGAAACATCTCACGGACCGTCAGGCCGAATACGGGATGCCTCACCCAAGGTGCAATTTCCTGTAGCGGCTCTAATACAAACTGCCGCAGATGCATTTCCCGATGGGGAATAATAAGGTCCTCATTTTCCACTATTTCATTTCCAAAAAGAAGAATATCCAAATCAATCGTCCGCGGTCCCCAATGAATCTTCCGTTCCCGCTTTCCCGCCGCCTCGATCTCATGAATCCGCCGGAGCAGTTCTTCCGGGGAATAAAGGGTTTTCAAATAAATGGCACCGTTTAGAAAATCGTCCTGTTCCACATTACCATAGGGCTCTGTTTCGATTAAAGCAGACATACGGAAATCTTTCACCTTACCATCCTTCTGCAAAGCCTCTGCTGCCTCTTCGATCTGACCTCTCCGATCTCCCATATTGGAACCTACTGACAGATAAACCGGTGTCCAGCCCCGCTCGATTCTCACACTGACCGTTTCCAGCGGAAGTAAAATCGGTGCCCATGGTTTTTTTATCTCGACCATAATTTTCTCGATCCGTGGAAAAGAATGCAATACCTCTTCTGCCAAATGCTCTGCTGCTGCCTCAATCAGCTTAAAATTCTTTTCTTTCATCTTTTGTTCCACAAAATGAGATACTTCGGCATAATCAAGAGAGCATGCCAAGTCATCCTGAACCCCTGCTTCCCTTGTATCGGTGTACAAAATAAGAGAAACAAGAAACTTTTGTCCCAATACGTTTTCTTCCTTTAACACACCATGATGGCAATATACTTCCAAATTCTCAATCCGTATGGAGTCCATCTCAACCTCTCCTCTTTAAAATGGCATCCGTCATTTTCAATGCACGGACATTCTTCTCTACGTCATGGACCCGGACATATTCACAGCCCTTCATGGCTCCTATAACGCTGGTTGCCAGTGTTCCTTCCTCCCGCTCCGTAACCGGCAGATCAAGCGTAAGTCCAATCATGCTCTTCCGCGAAGTACCGAGCAGCACCGGATATCCCATATTCACAATATCCTCCAAATGGTTCATAACATCTAAATTCTGTTCTAATGTCTTGCCAAAACCAACGCCCGGATCCAACATGATTTTCTCATCTTTCACACCATACTTTCTGGCAAGAGAGAGGGAAAGCTCCAAGTCCTCAATCACTTCCGCCATAAAATTTTCATATTCTGTATTCTCACGGTTATGCATAAGGCACACTGCCACATCATAATCTGCTGCCAGCTCTGCCATTCTTTCATCGTACCGGAAGCCCCAGATATCGTTTAACAAATCTGCCCCTGCTTCCAGAGCCGCCTCTGCCACCGTGCTTTTATAGGTATCAATGGAAACCGGAACATCAAAATGTTTTTTTAACTCCCTGATGACCGGTACGACACGACGAATTTCCTCTTCGTCTCCGATCTGCACATGTCCCGGACGGGTCGATTCACCGCCCACGTCCAAAAGGTCCGCACCTTCCGCCACCATTTTTTCCGCGTGTGCCAGTGCTGTTTCCAATGTATTATGTGTTCCCCCATCGGAAAAAGAATCCGGTGTTACATTCAGTATTCCCATAATATAAGTTCTTTCCCCCGACGGAAAATTTTTCGTCCCGATAATCATTTTTATCCTCCCTATTTAATCATCTGCATAAACATCTGACGAAGCTCTGCGTTCTCATTAAAAATGCCCTCTGCCCGGTATGTCACCGTCTTTGTTCCCGGTTTCTGTACCCCCCGCATCGTCATGCACATATGCTCCGCCTCAATCATTACCATTACACCCTTCGGATTCAGATTCTCCATAATTGCTCTGGCAATCTGAGAAGTCAACTGCTCCTGAATCTGTGCCCGCCTCGCATATACTTCCACTGCCCGGGCAAGTTTGCTAAGCCCCACCACTTTTCCGTCCGGCACATATCCAATATGGACCGTTCCATAAAAAGGCAGAAAATGGTGTTCACATACCGAATAGAATTGAATGTTTTTCTCTACCACCATATCGCCGGTCTCCGAATGGAAAGTCCGGCTCAATGGTTCGGAAGGGTCTTTTTCATAACCTCCGAAAAGCTGCTCACACATATCGGCAATCCGTTTTGGTGTATCGGTAAGACCCTCTCGCGAGCAATCCTCCCCGATTCCCTCCAAAAATAGTGTTACTGCCTGTTGAATTTTATCGTGATTCATAAAAACCTCCATTCCAAAGCGTCAATACACACTTTCATCATTTTATCACAGGAACCGTTATATGGCAATATCAGCAAAACATCCTCCGGTAACTTTCAGCAAATCTTCCGGTCTCAAAATAATCTGAGCGCCAAGGCGGCCACCACTGATAATTATCTTATCCTGTTTTTCTGCTGATTTATGAATCACGGTATTATACTGTTTTTTCATTCCTATAGCAGTACAACCTCCCCGGATATAACCGGTAACTGCATTGATATCCCTTACGTGAACCATTTCCAGAGATTTCTCTCCTACCACTTTAGCAGCTTTTTTCAAGTCCACTTCCATGGCAACAGGCAGAACAAAAACATGATACTCTTTACTTTTCCCCTGCATGACTAAAGTCTTAAAGGACATCTCGTAAGGCTGGTCCAGCATATCTGCAATATGGATTCCATCTATAAATTCCCCGCACTCATAGGTGTTTACTTCAAAATCAATTTTATTTTTCTCTAATATCCGCATAGCGTTCGTCTTTTTCTCTTTTTCCTTTTTAGACATTCGGTACACTCCTCGATTTCCAATTTAATTCTTTAAAAAAGGATAAACTTCCGAACAGAATAATGGCATCCCCCTGTTCATAATTGTTGAGAGATTTTCTCAATGCCTCCATCGGGCTGTCCGCTCTTTCAATTTGACATAAAGGACATCTGCACTCTTTCCATACATCAGCAAGTTTTTCCTTTGCAAGTCCCCGGGGAGAGGACGGCGTAATGGTAACAATATGAGAAAAATAAGGAGATAGGATTTCCACCATAAGCTTATAATCCTTGTCTGCAAAAACTCCCATAATCCCATGAAGGGTTCTTCCCGGAAGCAATTCCTCAATTGACTCTGCCAGTACCCCTGCCCCCGCCGGATTGTGGGCTCCATCCAAAATAATGAGAGGTTCTGAACTGATTACCTCAAAACGGCCCCCCCAAAAGGCATTGCGGAGTCCTACCATCTTCTCTTCTATTGTCAAGAAAATTTTCTCTCCGATAAAACGCTGTGAGTTTTCTGCTAAATGGTCACATGCTTCTAAGGCAAGGACAGCATTTTCTACCTGATACAGCCCCGGCATATCAATACGGTAATTTTTACCTTTATAGGAAAAAACCGTCCCGCCCAGTCCGGCGGAAATAATGATAAGATTCCCTTTGGAAACCGTATACATTTTAGAATGCCGTTCTTTTGCCTCTTCCTCTATCACAGACAATGCTTTTTGTTCCGGCTGATTTGTAATAACCAGACTATTATCCTTTATAATTCCCGCTTTCTCTGCTGCAATTTTCTCCAATGTATGTCCAAGAACTGACGTATGGTCCATTCCGACCGGCGTTATCACAGAGGCTATGACATTTTCCACTACATTCGTAGCATCTTCCCTGCCCCCAAGACCTGCTTCCAGCACGACAACGGAGCACTTCCAGTACAAAAAGGCAAGAAAAGACATGGCCGTTTCAATTTCAAAAATCGTAGGAGCTTCCATCTCCTCCTGCTGCATTGCCTTCACTGCCTCTGCTGTCTTTGTTACAATTTCCGCCAGCAGTTCTTTATCGATATAATGGACTCCCTTTATATCCTCATACTGAATACACTCCTCATACTGGAAAACGACCGGAGACACATAGCGTCCCACCACAAAGCCATGAATCGCCAGCATACTGCTTAGGAATGCCGCTGTAGAACCTTTTCCGTTCGTACCGGCAATATGAATAAAAGATAACTCCTTTTCCGGATTCCCCAGCCGCCGGCACAATTCTTTCATGCGGGAAAGACCCGGTTTCATGCCGGATTGATTACGCTCTGTCAAATATTTCCGGGCTTCTTCATAATTCATGTTGTTTCTCCTGTCATTTGTATTTCTAAGTATTTGCTGTCCTTATCAGACTGTACACCAAATTGTTACTATTTTACTATACATGCTATTTTTTTTCAATGGTTTTGTGCGTTTTAACACATCTGTTATGTTGCAATTTCTCATGCCATGTTAAATTAAGCTTACGCTTTTACTTCGAAGGAAAACGTAATCAAAAAAAAGGAGGATTTTAATTATGTACAATCCAGCACAGGAAATATCATCCATTGACTTCGGCGCAATTATCGGAGGTTCCTTAAACGCCGTTGTTACAGCACAAAGCCAGTCAGCAAATACAACTGTTGATTTCATCAAGAACGTCGGCTTTAACACAAGCACTACCAAAGATAAGGACGGGAATGAGATTGAATCCCATACACCGATCAACGTGGCATTTACCTATGATAAGATCACTGCTCCTGCAGAGGTACAGAAAGGACGCACCGCCTCAGTAGAGGTGGAAAAAGGCAGCTCTGGTTATACGGATGAGATCATCGAGCACTACAAGTTAAAAAGTGGGGATAAAGAAATCCCACTTGTCTCCGTAAAGGCAGAGAATGGCGAAGTGACAGAGGTTCAGGTCGGCATCATTCCGGATGATATTTCGGAAGACGACCTTACATCAGTCATCTTGAAATTTGATGATGAAAAAAATACCGCAGATAATGCAAGACTCACACTGACTGTGAAGGAGGGTACCGTACAGGTTCCTGCCACAGTACAGAAAATGAATCTTGAAGTGCCAATCTTAACAATGATGCCAATTCCATTCATCAAGATTGAACATGCAGACATCGACTTTAATGTTAAGATTAACTCTGTGACGAACACAAACAGCAGCAGTACAACAAATACGAAAACAGATTTGGGCGTTCGGAGCAGTTTCTTTGCGAAGACATCCTTAAGTGCATCCTTCTCTAATCAGAAGAGCACAAACAGCTCCGAAGAAGTTAAGAAGGATTATTCCTTAAATATCTCCATCCACGCAGTGCAGGACGACATGCCTGCCGGCGTATCACGGATTTTGGATATTTTAGAGGAATCTGTAACGGCTACACCTGCCGCATAAGCACGGTAAGCTATTATCCGGCAGTCAGGCCAGACATCCACGCAGGCATGGGCATCTCACCCATGCCTGCAATAATAAAACTCAGAGATACAAAATGCTTTTTAACATTTGTATCGTAGACATTGTACTTAGATTGGAAGGAGTATAGTAATGGTAAAATTAAGCGAATTTGTAGGAGAAGTCGTTTCCGAATTATCTGCCGCAAGGCAGATTGCAGATATGGCAAGTGTACAGCTTTCACAGACCTATCACGCAGACAGCTTCTTAAAAGAAATGCCGGTGCCGCATTATACCATCGACGAGGCAGAAATCGCATTTCCACTTTCTGTTGTGAAAATGCTTTCGGACAACTCGGAAAATATGGAACAGGAAATTATCAAAGCAATAAAGCTGAAGCTTCCGGGCATTTTATTCCAGACATTTAAGGATGCTTACAGAGAAAGAATACAGCAGGAACTGCGGAAGAAACAGGAGGAAAAGCAGGCAAAAGACAACATAACTGCAAATACAGACCAAACTCCAACAGATGATATACTTGTTGAAGTCGACGAACAGCTCGAAAAAGAATACAACAAAGCATCGAACCGTATCAGCATCCGCATGGAAGACAAGATGAAAACCTATCTGTCATCCTCCAACCTCAACATCGTAAAGCCTTTAGATGTCAAGGATGCATTTATCGATTTACTGCAAAAAGAATACATATCAGAGTTTTCCGATTATGAAAAGGAACAGCAGCCAGTGGCGGATAACAAGGGACTTTCCGCACTTGTCCAGTCTGTTGGGACCAGCATTTTCTTTGAATTTGCCAGAGCGGCCAACGACAACTGTATCTTGGTCGACCCAAGCACCGGAAAGCTGTCCGAGTATATGTCGAAGGATAACATGCTGACCATTAAAATGAAGGTCCGCGAGCAGGATCTTGATTTTGTTGTTACAGGTGAGGATGAAAACGGCAATGCCAAACGTTTCCTTTCTTTAAGCTGATAGAACACAAGTGAGGAGTACATGGGATGAAATTATATTTAGTTATGCAGGCATTTGACAGCAAAATGACAGAAATCACAGCATTAGTCCGGACAATGGAGGAAGCGTCCTATCATTTTGAACAGACGGCACAAACACTGCTGACCGAATTAGAGGAAATGGCACAGCGGTATTCCTTACCATTTCAGCCAAACCTTTCTTTGTTACATGCAAATCTGTTATGTGGCTATAAGGAACCAGGGGACGACGCAACCCGAAAAGAAAAAAACAGGGAGAAAAAGCGCTACATTATCAGCCAGCTTTCAGAAGCTGTCCGCATTGTACAGCATTACTTTGAGGACGCCAGAAAGCAGTTTGATGAATGCGAGAAGCTCTGCGGACAGATTATCGTAAATGCCCGATACAGAGGACTTGAAAGCAATACGACAGATTTATACACTACATTAGAAAACGACAGCGAGTTAGGTGTGCATCTGGCAAATATCAAAGCAGCTGTCGGAACGGCAAACGCCTTAGTCATATTTGAACAGGCAAAGCTATATCTGGAAGACATGCAAAAGGAGGATATTTTAAATGGAAATCAGTCAAAAAGGAATTAATCTGATCAAGAAATTTGAAGGAAAACATCTGGAGGCATATTTATGTCCGGCAGGAGTTCCTACCATCGGATACGGCCACACCGGCAGGGTGAACGGAAAACCGGTTGCTCTGGGAATGAAAATCAGCGAAAAAGAGGCAGAGGATCTGCTGAAAAAGGACCTGAAAATGTTTGAGAAGGGCGTTTTGAACTGTGTAAAGGTGCCTTTATCACAGGGACAGTTTGATGCACTTGTTTCTTTTTCCTACAACCTCGGTATTGGAAACCTGCAAAAAAGCACACTGCTCCGGCTTTTAAACAAAAAAAAGTACGATGAAGCTGCAGAACAGTTTAAATGCTGGGTAAAAGCGGGGAATACGACATTGAACGGACTTGTAAAACGCAGAAAAGCGGAAAAGAAACTGTTCTTATCATAAGAAAGTACTACCACGGAAGCTTTGCGGAAACAAATTCGGAATAGGAGGAAACGAAAATGATTAGTAATTGCGGACGAGATGAGAATGAGAAATATTCTGGAGGAAAAGCCGGAGATCAGACAGGCAAAGAGTACTGTATCCGAAATTGGTACAACCGTCCTTGGGACTGCGTAATCCGCTACCCGGACCCGGCAATCGGTAAAGTAATCGCCAGAATTGCTAAAAATGCGGCAAAAAATGACCACATCGGCTATGACCAGAGCCAGCGGCTAACCTATTATAATGCGCTAAAGGCAGCAAACTGGAAACCGATCAATATCAAAACGGACTGTGAAGCAGACTGCTCGTCTTCCACAGCGGCAAATATTATTGCAGCCGGACATCAGGAGGGCATCAAAAAGCTTCAGGAAATCAGTCCATCCTGCTTTACCGGAAACCTGCGGCAAGCCTTAAAAAATGCAGGTTTTAAGGTACTTCGGGAAAAGATATATCTGGAAAGCGATGCCTATCTTCTGCCCGGAGATATTTTATTAAAAGAAAATAGCCATGTGGCAATTAATCTGGATAGAGGAAAAAATGCATAGGAGTTGTCTGTTAATAGACCAACATAATGGGGCAGTCTGTTAAGGACAGAGAAAATAAAAACACTGGAAACGCCGATAAAACGGGCATTTTCGGGAAAAGGAGAAAATCTCTATGTCAATGAAAATCACAGCGCTTTATGAAAGGCTCTCACGAGATGATGAAATGCAGGGCGAGAATGATTTTACCCCGTTCCTCAACATCATGAATGAGTGGTATGCAAAGGACACTTCCAAGAAAATCCGCACTATGTTCAGGGCAAAAATGCAGGAGGGGAAAAGGGGTTCCCCAAGCGTCCCCTACAGATACCTGCGTGATCCGCAGGACAAACAGCACCTAATCATTGATGAAGAACCGGCAAAAGTTGTCAGACGGATTTACCAGATGACCGTAGAGGGGCATGGAAAGCGTGACATAGCAAGGGCGTTGACCGCAGACAAGATACTCATTCCTGCCGCCTATGCAGCGGAGCATTGTCCCGAAAACAACCACAGTCATGGCTATGCCAGTCCTTATGAATGGTCATGCACCGCCATAAGCTATATCCTTGAAAAGCAGGAGTACATGGGGCATACCGTTTTAGGCAAGACAGTGACGGACAATTTCAAGACCAAGAAGCGCAGGAAAGCAAAACCCGAAGAACTGATGATATTCAAAAACACCCATGACGCTATCATTGACGAGGAAACATGGAACAACGCACAAAGGCTAAAGAGGACTGTCCGCAGGGAAGTCAAAAACGGGACATATAAGAACCGCTTGACAGGTCTGCTCTATTGTGCCGATTGTGGGGCAAAATTGACCTACCGCAGTCCCAGCGCACAGCACCGACCCGACGGAAAGACATATGACAGCGAGCAGGGCGCACTGGAGGGCAGGATTGAGGAAATCACAACGCCAATGCTCAATGAGTTTATTGAGAAGATTGTCGTGCATGAAGCGGACAAAAGCGGGGGCAGGTTGAACAGAAAACAGAAAGTCGATATTTATTTTAACTTTGTCGGGCAGATTGATTTATCTGAACCAGTCACGCAGGCGGAAAGCACAGACAAGCCGACAGGGAAGAAAAAGGCGAAAGTTTCATAAGGGGAACGGAAAAGGCTATGACAAATCATTTTCAATGATTGAATGTTATAGCTTTTTTCATACGGTAATTACCGTATGAAATGAAAACGACTTGTGGCAGGCAGGGAAATATCCGCCTCCGACAATGCCCGTTCAGAACGCCCGACAATTAACGAGTGAAAAAATCTTAAAATGCCGCCCAAAGACAACCACAACCAACACTCACACATTTATCTGCCCCACTCCCCTATCCCGACAGACAGGGGGAAAAGAGAAACTTTAGTTAGTTATATATCAATCCTATCAAATCAATCATCATTACTGTAAATATATACAGGATATACCACCATAGGGAGGACAAAGACCATGAACAGAGAGCAGGAAAAGCGATATGCTATCGCTTTGCAGTTAGTTGATTATTACAGCACCGCAGATAAATATATCCGCAGCCAGTTACACTCCAATGCGCATCAGAGCGTATTCACCAAAGAAAGTGACAAATACCAGTGGCTTGTGCTGGAACAGAAAAGCAGTCCGAAGTTGAAGTAAGGCAGACCGACAATCATGGGACAATCACAGCAAGGGATAACTACGAATTGACAAGGAATATCCCTAAGTGCGTGGGCGTGGATCGTTTATGTGAGGGCGCAAATATACAGATACCTTTTACCGCTGATGAAATCAATCTAATCTATCAGTTTGGAGAGCCGGGCAAAGCGGAAACGTGCGCCAATCTATCTGCCATTCTTCCGCAGGTAAAGGAAAGCGATACAGAGCAGATAATAAGCTCCACCTTGAAGAAATTAAATGCCCTGTCAGAAGAAACGTATGCGGAATTGGCCGCCACCACCAAAAGACGGAAAATTACCGAGCGTGACCATTCCATAAGGAGCAAGTTAAAACAAGCAAAGGACGCTTGTTCAGCCAGAGCAAAGGAACAGTCAAAACAGCCGACAGTTGCCGAGGAAAAAAAGCACAGAACCCACAGCAGGGGAACAGACAGCCACCGTCTACACAAGGGATAAAACAGTCATGCGGAAACTTGACACGCCTGCTGCCGATTTTCCCGATCCATACAGTCTTATGGAGCAGGACGAAGTATCTAAGACCTATTCCTTTCCGAAATCATACGTCAGTTACCGTAAGCCGAGGGCAGTCAGCGCAGAGCAGAGGGAACGGGCAAGGCAGATGATGATTGAACGGAATACAGAAAAGTGTAATAACTAATTTTATTTCATTGACTTAAATTTTTTATTTTGTTAGTATTTAATCAGAGCAGGCGCCTACTCAAAAAAATGTAGGAGGTAATAGAAAATCACATGAATGAAAAAATATATCAGCGTTATTTAGAAACCAGTATTTATACATATGTTGGAATATATAAAGAATTTATATTATCATTGCCGAATGACATACCTTCCATAGGAATGTTGGTTTGTGACCAAATTACCCATCCATCTATGTATTTTACAGAGCCATCTCCATATTTAGAAGATACTTATTTTGGAAAATTTGCGTCCTATCCAAAGCATCGTTTTAAAAATGAAGATGAATTATATATAACTGCTGTTTCAATGATTGCTGGAATTTTACGTTTAGATGAAACGGGATTTACAAAGAACAGAGACGTAACAAAAAGAATTACTGTATCCTGCCGACAGGCTTCTGTATTGTTTAGTGCAATATTAAAAGCAAAAGGAATCCCCTGCCGTTCAAGGGCTGGATTTATGGATTTTGGTGATATGGGTGACAGTTATATGGAACACTGGGTTAATGAATATTGGGATTTTAATAAAAACAGGTGGGTTTTGGCAGATGTTGATGGCTATTATGAATATGAACAGCGTTTTGGTTACAGTCAATTTGATTTACCACGTCGAAAGTTTGTAACTGCTTCAGAAGCATGGCTTGGTTTGAGAAAAAATACATTAAATAAAAAATTAGACGTTTTTTCACCAAATCCTTTGGAAGGTGTTTGCGAATATTTGTTTATGGATTTTCATGCATTGATGAACAATGAAATCTTTTATTCTTATCAACCCTTATATCTTCGTGGTGGAATACAGACACTGAATGAAAGTGAATTGTGTGAACTTGATTATTTGGCAGAATTACTGGCAGAACCTGATAAAAATATGGAACAAATAGAACATTTGTATTCTACAAATGAAAAGCTATCTGTTTTGACAAATAATACACAAAACGTCTACTATGATACTTTTAAATAGCATAATAGATTTACAGTTCCTACGCATCACTTAAAAGAAATCTTATGTTTTTATTTTGTACAAAAATTTGCGGAATTACCAACAGAAAAATATATAAAATTATATAACACATTACCTATGGTGGCAGTAATCCTAACGGACAACCTGCCACCATTTTTATTTTCAGTAACTACCAACACATTTATACAAAGAACGAGATATAAGAAATGATTGAAACAAAGGTTGAAGTCAGCAAAGATTTAGAAAAAGCATTGCAGGCATTGGAACAGGCAAAACAGCGTGTAGCCAATGAAAAGAAAAAGCAGAACGAGAAAAAACGGAAAGCCGAGAACCACCACAAGTATATTATGGGTGGCATTATCGTGAAGTATTTCCCCGACTGTTACAGCTTTGACGAGGGCGAGGGCAAATGACAAGAGCCAAGAAAGCGAAAAGCCGAGGTAACTTAACCAGCCCATTTATGGGGTGCGCACAGATATACCACCAGAGGTGGTATGTGCGCCCTTCGGGGAACAAGGGGCAGTCGGCAGTTGAGAAAGCGTCCTATATAAGCAGGAGTATTCTTGTCAGCGAATATGACGGGCAGACCTACCGACCAAAATACCATGAGGATTTAGTCCACAGCGAAATCACTCTCCCACCTAACGCACCCAAAGAATATACAGACCGAGCCACCTTATGGAACGCTGTTGAACTGTCAGAGAAAGGGCAGAAATCACAGCTTGCGAGAATGTTAAAA
>CANRLR010000038.1 GCA_947631505.1 uncultured Lachnospiraceae bacterium
AATACGTTAGAAAATGTGATCTATCTCAAAATGAAAAATGATGTTTCATTCGTATTTAATCTGTATCTGAATCTTTATGAACATCAGGCAAGCCTGAACCCGAACATGCCGCTGCGGAATCTGTTCTATGTGAGTGACTTGTTACAGGCAATCATAGTGGATGAGAACATTTATAGTGACACGCTGGTCTCCATTCCAACACCAAGGTTCGTTGTCTTTTACAACGGAGAGGCTAAGATGGCGGAGAGGATGGTCCTCCGGCTCTCGGATTCTTTCTCCTGCCAGGAAGAGAATCCCGAGCTGGAGCTGAAAGTCGTGGTATATAACATAAATAAAGGAATGAATCCGGAACTGCTGGAAGGCTGCCGGACATTGAGGGAATATATGCAATTTGTTCAGCTGTTCCGTGAAAACCTGCAGCAGTATGAGAAGGAAACGGCGGCAAAAGTAACGATTCGTACATGTATCAAAGAAAATGTATTGTCAGATTTTTTAAAGAAGCACCGGGCGGAGGCGATAGCGATGTGTCTGTATGAATACGACGAAGAAAAACATATGGAAATGGAACGCAGGGAACACTATGAACGTGGGAAGACAGAAGGAAAGAGAGAAGGTAAAAAGGAAGGTATGAGGGAAGGCATAAAAGAAGGCATGAAGAAGGGCATAAAGGAAGAAGCACTTCGTGGCATACAGATCTTGATTAAACAATGCCGAAGATTAAACGAGCCGGATGAAGCTATTGTTCAGGTTCTGATGGAGGAATATCAAATAACGGAAAAGGAAGCAAAAGCGTATTTAGAAAAAGAATAATGATTGTGAATAAACGATCTCGAATTCCAGCATTTCATGATAAAAGTTTGCTCGTATGGGCACTTCCACTTATTAACCCATACTCCGCAAATCTTTTTCAATGAAATGCGGAAATTGAAAAAATGCCAAGTTGTGAAAATGGACAAGATAGCATTTAAAGTCTTTCGAAACGCATTTGTAAAATAAAGAAAACGGTAACGGGAAGAGGGTTTGTGTCCGGAAAAGCAGGTACATCTGTAATTGTGCTGTATTTCACGCAGAAACAAAACAATGAGAACAGTATTTCAATTGCGTCACTAAGAGGTGCACGTGGTCGGTGCACCCTTAGTGCTACGTAATTGATTGAGCGGGAGCGGCTGTTCGAGTGTTTTTTTCTGCGTGAAATACGGGGAATTAAAAAAGTGCTTCCACACAAACAAAGTAAAATTTCCCCTTGACATTCCAGACGCAAACGGTATAGGATAGAAAAATTCTTTACGTTGGCTGAAGTAAAAGCATTACATTGTCCTCTTCATTCTCTTTAAGCGGGTGTTTATCCAGCCAGCTCGCCGGCGGCATCTCGAGTCCGTTTACAAAAGCTTTCAGTCTGTCATCCACAAATATTTCAATTGGTGACTTTGGCGGTTTGCGTTTGACAAAGATAGATACAAATGCCAAAATAATTCCCACGGCTGCAGCGACAATTCCAACGATAGGGATTGCGGCACAGACGGTAGAGACAAAACAGCTGATTGCTTCTGTCACTAAAAAGACTCCATCGGCAAGTATCATAAGGGAATCCAAAGCAAGGATACCAGGGGCCTCACCGCTGACAATATCCTGATACAGCTGGTAACTGGTGACGCCAATGGAAACGGCAACGGTAAGAATCATAAAGCCTTTGGCTATTTTGGTTGCAATGCGTGCGAAACCAAGCCAGAACTTACTGGCTTTGCTGGCATCTGCGACCCCTGTAACGCCTAGATGGGTAAGTACTTCCGGAACTGTTTTTCCTCGTGCCATAGCCTCGACAAAATCGCCTTTGGAAAGGCCTCTAAGTATTGTGTTCTCAGCTTCTGTTAAATTGCCAAATCCCTTTTTGAAAACACGAAAAGCAATAAAGACAGACATATCGTTGATTCCCTTAATAGCAATGTCAGCAACGGATATGGCAAATTCTGCTTTTTCCAAGTCCGTCATCTGGTTAATTACATTAAAACCAAGTCCGATAGCAACGATTCCCAAAGAATAAAAAATCATGGTTGCTGCTCCGGCGATTTTCGGATGATTTTTGAAAAAAGTAAAAACTCGGACAGAGATATCCGGGTCTGACATTGCCATGAGTTCACCTACAATATCGGCCGCGATCTCCGTAATGCTGGCAGTCAATTCTTCGATATTTTTGCAGCCATATTCTTTGGCCATCTCTTCCAGTTCTTCCTTTGCTTCCTTTTTTGTTGCCTCATCCCACTGACTGAATGTGCCATCCGAAATTGCTTTGATATATTTCTGAAAAAACTGGCTGATAATATTTTCAAAGGTTTGAACCGCTTCTTTATCGGATGCATCCGGTATTTTAACCTTGTTTAATATGGATTTAAAAGAAGCATTTATCACTTGTTTTCTCAAAACGGTGGCATACGAGTATTTTTCCGGTTCTGTATTATCGGAATTTTGTACTAGTGGAACTCTTTTGGAGGAATCCAGCACATCCAGTATGGAGTAATAATGGGTGAGCTGTGCATTATCCGGTTCCAATGTCTGCATATTTACAAGACCAATAAGCGTTTCCGTCCGGTTCAGCCGCTGATACAGTCTGGCTGCCCAGTCCTCACGGTTATTCTCATAAAAATAGTCTAGCCCGGTTACATTGTTTTTGTAAACGGAATGGTATACAGCGTTGGTCACAGCAGAATACTCCGGTTGTGACGGCATACAGTTCGTACCATTTCCGTTCATAAAATAATAGACTCGTTCTAAAGACTTATCAATGTCTAATAATGGCTGGAGCATTTTCTTCAGATCCGCATCGCAGTCCGGTGATTTTCCTCTTTTTATATATACATAGGACAGATATGCCGAGATAAATTTGTGAATTAAAAACTCATGATAATTCTCTGCAAGGGATGCCTGTTCCTTCGTGAGGTCTCCTGCGATATCATCCACGATAGGCTTTTCCATTCCAAGCAGATTTCTGGCCGTATCATTTTGCTGATAGGAAGCATACACTGCCATATTTAAAGTGCGGTGAAAAGACTGACTATGTATTTCTCCCATATCATCCGGTACCGGAAGGCGTGCCAGATCTTCTACGGTCGGTGTATACAAGGATTGGAGCATTTGCAGCTCTTTGCCGCTCCAGTCAGTTTCGGCGGAAAGACCGTTCAGCAGATGTTCTCCCAGTATAGAAACAAGTTCCTGATGCTGTTGGGATGTTTCTTCTGCCAGACTTCCCTTTATCTCTCCCAGAACAACATTTTCCTGCTTCTTGTTATCATATTTACATCCGGTTCCGGTAATTCCATCAAACAGAGTCGTAAAAGAAATACTGGCACCGGTACAACCGGATGTATGCAAGGCATCATACTGCAGCTGTGCAATTCCCGTTGGAAATGTTGCCGTGGCATACAATTGATGTGTCTCTTTGTTAACTGCCAGATAAATAGGAGCGGACAAATTACCGGTAGCAGCGACAATTCCATAAGAGGTCTTTCCCTCCTCTTCCTGATAAGCCATATACCATTTCCCGACAGGAACAATAATTTTTTCCCCATCTGCTTCCTGCTGTTCATACCCCATTTCGTAGCGGCCGAAATCAATATCCTCTTTTGCATCTTTTGCCCGGTATGTGAGATTATAGAACACGGATGTAGTTGCAGTAAGATCAAAGGTTTCCCCGCCTTTGACAATATGTCCTTTCATCATAAAGCCGTGGTGGTACACTTTCAAATAGCCGGATATGTCGGATGTTTTCCAATAGACGTCCCCATCTTCAATATGCAGAGGGACCGGAGTTTTCTGTTCGCCAAAGAATGCGAACCCGCGTATAATGCTCATGCTTTCAAATCCAAGAGGGGCATCGGAATAAATTTTATAGTTTACATGCTCCATGGATGCAATGTTCGCATAATCAGGCTGAAAGGACTGCATCCGAATAGGACCATTTCCTTTTGATGCAAGTTCTGAAATATAGGAAAAAGCATGTCTGCCAAAGGTCTGCTCCAAAGTTGGTCTATTTTCCTTTAAGAAGAGCTGAAAATCCTCCACCAGAGGTGAAGCAGATTTCATAATGCTGTCGGCTGTAATTTCAGGGTAATTCGCATAGCAGATATAACCGTTATCCGTGATATAGGACTTTAAGCCGTCTGCAATATGAATGTCCGCACACAGAGCAGTGTTATCTGCTTTATAATTAATCTTTTCCACAACGACAGGAATCCTTTTCTGCCCGTCGTGTTTGAAGACCACATCCCCGATTTTCAATTGTGAGATTCTGAGCCTCGGGTTCAATTCCAAGGCAGTTTCGGTATCAATGCACTTATATCCGGAAGCTGTGAGAATTAAGTGTTCCAGAGACATAAATGGTGCATCCTCATTGATGGAATACAAAATATGTACATGGTCGTTTTTTACAACCTCGCCCGAACATTCCGAGCTGCTTCCGTCCGCATTGATAATTCTGTCATTTGGCTTAATGTCAGTGATCGGTTTGAACGTGTTGTCTGCCATCAGGATCCGCGTATCTGCCAGTACACAGCCGGGAGATGGGGGAGCATCTCTTTTGTTGGTACTGTACTCGTTGTAATCCGGCTCTTTTCCGGAAAGATAATAATTGCTGAAAGCCGCAGATTTCATCCAATTATATACGGTCTCGCTCTGGCGATAAATATCAACCAGATACCGCTTAACAATCGGTGCCCCGGAGGGAGTTATATCGACGACTTCCGATTTTTCGTCTGTACGTACAAAAACACTTGCCTGCACCGCGGTTTGAACACAGTTCTTAAAATCGGCAAAAACACTGCTGTCGGGATTCATCCGGGCTTTCAATATATCAAGCCATGGATAAGTATTAAAATTTTTCACTCTCTCATAGATTACCGTGGTCTTCCAGAATTCAATCAGTGCCTTACATTTATTGGAATCGAGATTATACATCATGCCCAAAATAAGACGTAGTAACTGATGTTTTGTATCCGTGTCATCATAGGTGCAGAGCCCGATTAAGGTCTCTTGTTCCGTAAGTGTATTGTAGAGTTCCGATGCTGTCTCTTCAGGAGCTGAAAAAGCAGCAGGCATATACCCTTTCAGACAAGAGCCGACGGCAGCACGTCCTACCGTCTGATGATTTCTTGAAAACCATTGGTCCAGATCTGTCTGTACTGCTGTTTTTGATTTTATCACGGTGCTCAGATTATTCTGTGGCACTTCTGCAGCAATTCTGAAAATAAACCGGGCGGTAAAATCAGTCAGTGTGGTATTGTAAGGTGAAAGAAAATCTGAAACAATATCTTCCTGATTTGCGGAATAAAAGAAAATGTTTTTGATTTCCGAATTGACACAGCGGATATAACGAATGAATTTGTCCGCAAACATCTGATCAAAATGATTCATGCTTTTTAATTTGTCAATTATTTCAGCTGGATTCATAATTTTACTCCTTTCGTATAAATATAATAAAATGCTACAATGTAAATTTGTTAAAAAAAGGTACCTTGATTCAATCGTAAAGCAGTTCGTTATAAAAGTAAATTCAAAACAGTCGGAACAATAGGTATACTTTTTCACCACACGGATATGTGTTAAAAAAGGGCTGGAAATGGAAAGAAAATATTGTGTTAAATTATAAAATATGATAATATTTTTACATAAGACTTTTTATGACGAATGAAATAAAAAAAACATAAGGAGGCATTATGGTGAAAAAGGAGAGAAACGAAAAAAAAGCATTGTCAATCAGTAAATTTCTTCATGCACAATTTATCAAAATCGGCGTGATCGTCGGCTGCCTTTTAGGGCTATTCGGGCTTTTTACTATTTATCTTGGTGTTGAGCTGAGCCAGAAGAATTTGAAAGAACATACTATGAATAAAAATCTGCAGGTTGGACTCACCATTGCAATTATTGGTGGAATAGTAATTGCTTGTATTATAGTGGTAGACAGAATGTTACGGAGTATAGCAGTCCGAACGATTCGGAGAATCAGCGATCCGGTAAATATTATGGATGAAGCAATGGATAAACTGGCAAGTGGAACTCTGGACGAGAAAATGGAGTATGGTATTAAGGATGAATTCTCGAATATGATTGACAATACAAGCAGGGCAATGCTCGAGCTGAAAAAGTACATTGGCAATATTTCAGATACATTGGAGCAGATGAGTGAAAAGAACATGAACATCGGCATTCAGGAGGAATATGTCGGAGATTTTGCAAAAATTCGTACTTCCATGCTCAGTATTATTGACAGTTTGAATGTTACTCTTTTTGAAATGAGGACGTCATTTAATCAGGTGAGAGATGGAGCAGGCTCTTTGGCGGAGACAGCACAGGCGATGGCAGATGGAGCAGAACAGCAGTCAGTACATATCCATGGCCTGTTAGAACACATTGAGAAAGTATCAACATCCGTTCATGAAAATACAATAGCAGCAGAGGGTATGGAGCAGCTTTCCAAAACTTCTATGGAAAAAATGGAAGAGGGCGAGCAAAAGATGAAAGAGCTTACAGAGGCGATGGCTCAGATTCGTGAAGGTTCCAATGAGATTGCGAGCATTATTGAAGTGATTACCGGAATTGCGGCACAGACGAACCTGCTTGCACTGAATGCTTCAATTGAAGCTGCCCGTGCCGGGGAACATGGAAAAGGTTTTGCTGTGGTAGCAACAGAAATAGGTGCTTTAGCGGGTTCCAGTGCAGAAGCATCCCAGAATATTACAGAATTAATTCAGAAGAGCATTGCTACCGTAAACAACGGGGTTGCAATTACAGGTGAAACAGTACAGATGATGGAGGGAATTTCAGAAATTTCCTCAGATATTTCCAGTCATATTACTGAAATTGCAGATGCCAGCAAAAAACAGGATGATTATTTGAAGGATATGTTAGATAATGCCAATGAGATTGCGTCTGTTATTGATGAAAATACAGCGGCAGCAACAGAAAGCTCATCACTTTCAGAAGAACTTCTTGGTTATACGGATAATGTAATGTCAATTATTGAGCAGTATCATTTACGCGAAAATAGATGATTTATGCACAGATAAAATAATTTTAACGGGATGGAAATAGGAAAATATAATATGGAGACCGAATAGAAAGAAAGGAAATTATTATGTGTGGAATTGTTGGTTTTACAGGAGAGAGTCAGGCGGCACCGATTTTGTTGAACGGTCTGTCAAAACTGGAGTATCGTGGATATGATTCTGCCGGAATTGCAGTACGTGATGGAGAAAAGGACATCGAAGTGGTAAAGGCAAAAGGCCGTCTGAAGGTATTAGAAGAAAAGACCAATAATGGAGAAGCAGTGCCGGGGACCTGTGGGATCGGGCATACCCGTTGGGCAACCCACGGAGAGCCATCCGAAGAAAATGCACATCCGCATTGCAGTGATGACCATTGTGTCGTTGCTGTTCATAATGGAATCATAGAAAATTTTCAGGAATTAAAGGATAAATTGACGAAAAAGGGCTACCGGTTCTATTCTTCTACGGATACGGAGGTAGCGGTCAAGCTAATTGATTACTATTACAAAAAATATTTGGGAACTCCGGTTGATGCTATTAATCATGCCATGGTCCGAATTCGCGGGTCTTATGCTCTGGCCGTTATGTTTGAGGAGTATCCGGGTGAGATTTATGTGGCACGTAAGGATAGCCCTATGATTCTTGGAGTTGCAAATGGTGAGTCCTATGTTGCTTCGGATGTGCCGGCAATTTTGAAATATACACGTAATGTCTACTATATCGGTGATATGGAAATTGGCCGTTTAAAAAAGGGCGAAATAACGTTCTACAATTTGGACGGTGACGAGATAGAGAAAGAACAGAAAGAGATAACATGGGATGCGGAAGGGGCAGAAAAAGCAGGATTTGAGCATTTCATGATGAAAGAAATTCACGAACAGCCGAAGGCAGTTCTGGATACTTTAAATACCGTCCTGAAGAACGGTGAATTAAATTTATTTGAAGTGGGATTAACCGAAAATGAAATCCGGGAAATCAGCCAGATTTATATTGTGGCATGTGGTTCCGCTTATCACGTAGGTGTTGTGGCACAGTATGTGATTGAGGATTTAGTGAGAATTCCGGTCCGCGTGGATCTGGCATCGGAGTTCCGTTATCGAAAACCGCTGTTGGATTCGAAAGGACTTGTGATCGCAATCAGCCAGTCGGGGGAGACAGCAGATACTCTTGCAGCCCTGCGTGAGGCAAAGAATATGGGGATAAAGACACTTGCCATTGTAAATGTGGTAGGCTCATCCATTGCCCGTGAAGCGGATAATGTATTTTATACCATGGCAGGGCCGGAAATTTCGGTGGCAACTACAAAGGCATACAGCACTCAGTTAATTGCAAGTTATGCATTGGCAATACAGTTTGCTAAAGTAAGAAATGAGATGGAAGATGAGCAGTACCATTCTCTGATTGCCGAGTTAATGACGCTGCCGGACAAAATCCAGAAAATTATTGAAGATAAAGAGAGAATACAGTGGTTTGCCGCAAAACAGATTGCGGCAAAGGATATATTTTTCATCGGACGTGGAATTGACTATGCAATCAGTTTAGAAGGCAGTTTGAAGATGAAAGAAATCAGCTATATTCATTCAGAAGCATATGCTGCCGGAGAATTGAAACATGGGACCATAAGTCTGATTGAAGATGGTACACTGGTAATCGGTGTATTAACACAAAGTGATCTGTATGAGAAAACCATTAGTAATATGGTAGAGTGCAAGAGTCGTGGAGCATATCTTATGGGACTTACCACCTATGGCAATTACAGTATTGAGGATACAGCAGAATTTGTTACTTATATTCCCAAGACGGATGAACATTTTACCGCTAGTCTGGCAGTGATTCCGTTACAGCTCATGGGATATTATGTATCCGTTGCAAAGGGATTGGATGTCGATAAGCCACGGAATCTGGCGAAATCGGTTACTGTTGAGTAATATAGGATAATTTTCGCAGTTTTAACCTGCAAAAGCAAGTAAGAGGAAGGAAATTCAGTGTGAAAAAGTATAAAATTGCTGTGTTTGATTTGGATGGAACGCTGCTTGATACGTCACAGGGGGTTGTGTCTGCAGTACAAAAGACAATTGAAGCAAACAAGTTACGGAAATTATCGTTAGAAGAACTTATGACGTTTATCGGACCTCCGATACAGGATTCCTTTGAAAAGACGTATCAGATAAAAGGGGACAGAGTACAGGAGCTGGCGGATGCATTCCGAAGATTTTATCAACAACCGGAATTCTTATTTCAGGCAGTTCCCTACGAGGGTATTTTTGAATTCATGAAACAGCTGCGTGAAAAGGGAATTAAGATGGCAGTAGCTACGTATAAAAGGGAAGATTATGCCATATCCGTTCTGAAACACTTTGGATTTGACCGGTATTTAGACCTTATGTATGGAAGCGACAGTCATAACAAACAAAAGAAAATGGATATTATAGAGAGGTGTATGATAGACATGGGGCTGGACGATTATTCTGAAGCGGTCATGATTGGAGACAGCAGCCATGATGCTATGGGTGCAGAACAGATCGGAATGGATTTTCTTGGTGTGACGTATGGATTTGGATTTCGTTCATCTTCCGATATTAAGAAATATCGGAATGTAGGATATGCCGCTGACCCTCTTGGGTTATTACGTTATTTTACTTGAATAAAACATTAGAAACAAAGGAGGCTGTTATATGAAAGGAAAGACAAGTACGGAGATTCAAAAGGGGAAATCGGAACAGAAAACTTCATTTGTAAGGTCAATAAAGCTGAAAGTTGCTTTGATGGTTGCCATTGCTATTGTATGTGCGACAGCATTTAACCTGTCACTCATAGTACCGTATGTAGCAAATTCGCTTAATTCACTGAATCAGAATTATCTTCTCGATATTGCCAATGCCAATGGTCTTGCAATAGAAAATATGATGGCATTTGCAGGAAAGGATAAAACATTGTCCTATGAGGAGCTGGCTTCGGTCTTTGATGGCGTCGGAATCAAGGGGATTGAATCCAGTTATGCATATGTTGTCGGAGCAGACGGCAGCATGCTTTATCATCCGACCAAAGAAAAGGTGGGCAAGCCGGTTGAAAATGATTTAGTAAAAGGAATTGTTGCTGACCTGTCAAAGGGCAGCCGCCGGGAATCGGATGTGATTGAGTATGATTTTAAGGGTGTAACGAAATATGCCTCCTTTTATATCACAAAAAATAACAGTACAATTATTGTAATTACGGCGGACAAGGATGAAATCCTTAGTACGACCAATACTGTGAGAAACCGGTGTACGATTTCGGGAATAACGGCGACTGTGCTATTTTCTATTCTAAGTTATCTGTTTTTAATGTTTATACTGAAACCGATTACCGGTATAACAAAGATAATAGGGAAGATGTCGGATTTAGACTTTACGGAAAATCCAGAAGCGAAAAAGTTTTTGAAGAAGAAGGATGAAACCGGTGTAATGGCAAATGCTGTATTTGAGCTTAGAAATGAGTTGATTGATACGATCAACAATATTAAGAGCCAAAGTAAAGTTTTACTTGCGACGTCGGAACAGCTTGACACAGATGCCAAAAATACAACCGTTACAATGGGGCAGGTAGAATCTGCGGTCGGAGACATTGCATTAGGGGCAACGAATCAGGCAACAGAGACGCAGGCGGCTACAGAAAATGTCGTTGCTATGGGCAGTATGATCGAAGAGACGTCCGGTGAGGTTTCTGCTCTGAAAGATACAGCCGATGGAATGAAAGCGGTAAGCATAGAGGCACAGCAGCTTATTAATGAGCTGATGCAGGAAAATGGGAAAACGAAAGAGTCAATTGAGAAAATTTACAGACAGACGAATATAACGAATGAATCTGCCTTAAAGATAAAAGAAGCAACGGCGTTAATTACATCCATTGCAGAGGAGACAAATCTTCTGTCATTAAATGCTTCCATTGAGGCAGCAAGAGCCGGTGAACAGGGAAGAGGATTTGCTGTAGTTGCATCGCAGATTCAGAAGCTGGCAGAGCAGTCAAGTGAATCAGCACAAAAGATTGAACAAATTACAACGGAATTGATTTCAGATTCATCAGTGGCAGTAGAAACCATGCAGATCGTAAGGGATAATATGGAGACACAAAGTACAAAGATGGTACAGACGGATAATATCTTTGAAACATTTAACAAAGGGGTCGTTTCTTCCATTGAAGGTGTGGACAGCATAGCGTTAAAAGCAGATAAGCTGGATGTATCAAGGGTGAATGTGGTAGATGTTGTTCAGAATCTTTCTGCGATTGCACAGGAAAATGCGGCAAGCAGTGAGGAATCCTCGGCTTCGGTCACTCAGGTAACGGAAATTGTGACAGATATATCGAAAAATGCAAATAAACTGAAAGAAGTAGCAGCAAAATTAGAGGATTTAGTACAGATATTTAAGGTGTAAGGAACTGAAATGAGCGAAGTAGTTTTGATATGTCACACTCTTTCTTAATTACAAGGAGGAAACTTATGGAATTAGAGAAAGCGGTAGAGCAGGTATATAGAGGAAGAGAACGCATGATTATTATAGGTCTGACTGGTCGTACTGGTTCGGGCTGTTCAAAAGTCGCAGAAATTTTGCAAACAGCTAAGTTCTCTGAATTGGATTTACCGGAGAGTAAAACAAGAGAATATAATGATGCAAATGAAAGAAAAGATAAAGTTATTAAAGACTTTATGGAAGTTGATGGACACTGGAAAAGATTTGATGTGATTGAAATGAGTAGTATTATACTTGCATCCGTACTGGAACAGGGAATAGGTGAATTTGTTAGATATTTGGATTCAATCACATTAGAAAATGAAAAGAGTTCAATTAGTATAGGTGAAAAGGAAAAACTTATTGAGTCGATTCAGGAAATATCATATATGTTTGATGAGGCACAGAAATATCCGTTAGAAACAAATAGAACACAGAATTTCGATTGGGATGGATATTATGAATTTTATACAAATACAATTAGAGAGTATAAAATTAGTTTTAAGAATATTTAAGAAAATTTTACATGTTTTGAAATTAAGCGAAGCCGGCTTATGGGAAAACAGCAGAAACGTTATCATTTATATACATATTTGATGCAGCAGATGGGAAATAATCTTAGAAGTTCAGGAAACCCATATAAACCTGATTTTGTTGAAAATAAATTTCGTGATTTTTTTGAGCGAGTAGATAAGATTATTCATATTATTAATATGTATACAGAAAATTTTGCAAAGGGAAATAAGGAAGCTGCATCTACACGAATTTGTATTGATGCCATTAGAAATCCATATGAAGCATTGTATTTTAAGGATAAATACAAGTCTTTTCATTTGATGGCAATTAGTACAGATGATGTGGATAGACGTGTTAGATTAAAGCATTTAAATGAGGAAGAATTGGAAAATTTAGATAGCATTGAATATGCAAGAAAACTGAAAAAACCAGAAGAAGTCTTTTATCATCAAAATATACAAGGTTGTTTGGAAGTTGCTGATATCCATGTGTATAATAAAAATATTGATAATGGGAAATATCATGATTTGACAAAACAGTTGATAAAATACATTGCATTAATGCTTCATCCAGGATTGGTAACACCGACACATTTGGAACGGTGTATGCAGTTAGCATATAATGCAAAGTACAATTCTGGTTGCTTATCTAGACAGGTTGGTGCTGTTGTTACGAGAGAAGATTTTTCTATTCAGTCCATTGGATGGAATGATGTGCCGAAAGGACAGGTATCTTGTAACTTAAGAGACATATCTAGTTTTTGTGTTAATAAGGATAAAGAATCTTTTAGTAGTTTTGAAATTGAAGATAGTAAATTTAATAATATTATGGAAACTTTGAATACTCAAATGAGTGGAAAGGCATCTGGGAGATGTAAGTCTTTTTGCTTTAAGGATGTTTATAATGGAATGCAGAATGATAAAAATCAGGTTTATACTAGATCGTTACATGCGGAAGAAAATGCGTTTTTACAAATTTCAAAGTATGGTGGGACGGAGGTAAAGAATGGTTATTTGTTTACTACAGCGAGTCCGTGTGAATTATGTGCTAAAAAGGCATACCAATTAGGAATTAAAAATATATATTATATTGATCCTTATCCAGGTATTTCGCAAAAACATATTCTAACTTTTGGAAAAGATAATAATCCTCAGATGAAATTGTTTTATGGTGCAATTGGAAATGCATATCTAGATTTTTACGAAACTCGTATTCCGGCAAAGGATGAATTAGAAATGTTGACGAATATTAGTGTAAAGGATATTGCGAAAGGGAATAAAAAGGACCCTAAAATTGAATATGAAGATTTGATTTATCATAGTGTCGCGGTAGAATTTCGGTTTGTGAAAGGTAGAAGTGTTGTTCAAAATTCACGAACTGTTAATTTCAAAATGAAAAAACCAATTGAAATTATCCCTAAAAAAATTGTATGGACAGGAAGTACTTATAATGGAACTAAATTGGTGGATGCTGATGATGGGATTACTATGGAGGAGAAAAAAGGGGATATGCCCTATACATATAATATTATAATTGATAAAAAATTGTGGGGAAATGATGAAATTCATTATAAAACGATAACAAATGCAAAAGATGAAAAGAGGATAATGGAGCCATATTTGGCACATATGGTAAAAAACAAAACAAAGGAATTAGAGCTTATTTTGGTTACACCGAAGGGTATTGTTAAAAATGTAAGGAAAGTTATATATGCTGATTTATCTATGGAGACTAAAATAGAGGATAAAAAAATTTATACTTGTGTGAAAACGAAATCAGAGGATGTGTTAACATATACTTTTAAGCCCTCTGTTGTAAATGTAAATTACACATATGCCATAGAGTGGGAATTTGAAAAATAACCTTGTAAAACAAATTTATTGTAGTATAATGTTTTTTAGGAGGAACATGACATGGAAGGAGACTGAATGCGTTTTTATAAAAAGGACATCCTATTCACTTTGTTAAGTAAATAGGATGTCCTTTTTATAAAAACGCAGTTCTCAGACGAATAAATACCATTGACTGAACCAGCGGTAAAAGTCTGCTGCAAACTCTCTGCCTACCGGATATCCGGATAACATCGGATAGAAGAACAGGAACAGGGCTGCCGCACAGGCACAATAACCAACGGCTTTCATAAAAAATCGTCGTTTCTCCTTTTCCGTCTTTTTTCTTTTATATAATTTGTAAATGCTATATCCTATCATCAAAACTAAAAATGGCACACAGGGAAAGTAATGGTAGATAAAGGTATACCGCGTAATAAATATCCATGGCAGATATTGTGCCAGATAACCGAGCATGAGAAATGCGGCCTTCCAATCTTTATCTTTCCATGCAATATATCCCATATAGAAAAAGGAAGCAAAACCGATCCACCATACCAATGGATTTCCAAAAGCGGAAATACCTTCTACCACATCCGGGCCTATTGTTCCGCTATAATAAAGAACAGGTTTAACGATCATCGGCCATTCATACCAAGAGGAAGAATAAAAATGTGTAGAAGCCAGCTGGGAATGATACGTAAACATGTACTCCTGATTTTCTAATAATTTGGCAAGTAATCCCTCTGTTCCGGTCGGACTGACAAACGGAATGTAGGAAAGTACATAAATGCCGATAGGAACAGCGATAAAAAACAAGCAACAGAATGCCAAGGTGATAATCGTATTTTTTCGGAAATGCTTTATGACGTAAATATGTGGGATACCGTCTGTTGTTCCCTCAGGTTCCTTTCGGGCATAATAATATTCCCGGACTCTTCTGCCCATTTGGAGAAAGAAGATAACAGCAAGTCCGATACCGGCATATACACCAGTCCATTTACTGGCAACACCAAGCCCCATGCTGATTCCGCACAGAGCAAGAGGGAGCAGTGTCTTTTTTAACGGTGTGTCATAGAAGCTCATGCTGCAATAACGGAACATAAAGTAATACATGCACAGAACAAAAAATGTAATATATACATCAATGGTGGCGATACGCGTCTGTGTAAAATGCATAAAGTCTGCTGCAAAAAGTGTGCATATCATGGCAGCAATCCAAGTTTTTCCAGAAAAACGTTTCCCGAACAGATAGATAACGGCTAACATAAGTATGCCGAATACTGTGCCGGCGATACGCCAACCAAAAGGATTCATACCGAACAGGGCAACTCCTATCGAGATAAAAATTTTTCCAAGAGGTGGATGCGTTGTCTCATAAGTCGTCAGACCATTTAAGTATTCATAAGCAGTTCTGGCATGATAAATTTCATCAAAGATGGTGCTGTCCATATAGGTGCTTCGTTCCGGACACATACTCTGCTCGTCAAAGAGCAGGGAGTAATCTTCCTTGTTTACAGGCTGTATAAGATTTCCATTCATGTCTTTTATAGCAAGCTCATGAATGGTACTGGGATACAAACTCGCTGTCAACTTGATATAACGTGCCTTCGCGTGAAGGGGCTCCTCTCCCCATGCAAAGACGGAAACCATCGTCGGCGTGCAGGAAACTGCCCCTATGATTTCATCATCCTCCTCTCCTATTGCATTCCCGGTTTCTAACAGAAAGGAGCAGTCATTGGTAGGTCCAAGAAAATAGGACAAAGAGGAGATTTCCTTCTCTTTTCCTAAGTCGAGAATGATAGAAGGGTGTTCCTCGTCGAACGTAAAGGCAGTCTCCGGGGCCTCTTTATTGCCAAGGTGAAACAAGGCAACGCAAGAGTAGATCGCCATAATAATCAGCATAATTACAACATCTTTTCGGGTAAAAGGAACTTTTGGAGCGGAACGCTGGAAAGAAATCCTTCTGCCGGAAGAAGGATCCTTTTCTTCCTGTGGATTTTCTTCCGTGGCGGCTGCTCGCTCTTCCTGTTCCGGAATTACTGATTGATAAGAAGAATAATATTTTTTTATTACCTTCAACAGACAGATCCAAGCGATTAACATACCAAGAGCATTAAACATTGGAATCATCCTTCTGGCATCAAAAGCAGATGGTGAATACACAAATAATGCGTAGGCCGTGTTGATAAAATGAAATACAGTAAAAAGAGAAAAACATAAAAAGGTTTCTTTATTTGGTTTTAAAATAAAAGTTATCAGCAGAAGAATCAAAGCAGGAAAGAGATAGCGTTCATGCATTCGTACGGAAAAAAGAAACATCGTACAAATGACAAATGCACCAATCATTGGATATTTGGCAGCATCTCTTTTACACCGCATGGATATAAAAAAGGAACTGATCACCAATCCTGCAATAGCAAGATATCCCCAAGTCTGGGCAGATAGAAATAGAACTTTCGTTGACTGGTCCACCCAGTTCATACCAAGCATGGTCCAAATATTATCTGCATTAATGGAAGCATAAGGGAAAGCTCCGAGTGTATCGCCCATGGATGAAGAGAACTGTCCCACAGCAGAATCCTGTCCCAGTAGGAACGGAAAATAGATAAGGGCAATTAGGCCAATGGCTCCAAGACCGGCGGCAAGATTGCTCCAAAATTTCTTCCAGTTAAAATCTTCCAAAAAGACATAATCTATAATGCCATAAATCAATACGGGTGTAAAAATGATTGTTTGCGTCTTTAGCAGGAAAGCAATAGCAAAAGCAAAATAAGCGGGCTTTAATTTTCTGGTTGCAATCCAATAGCAGGCCAGCCCGATGAAAAAGGCATATAGGGAATCGACCTGTCCCCATAAAGCAGAATTTGTAATCGTAGCTGGGTTAAATAAATAAAGAGAAGCTAAAAGTATCGAAATACCGTAACTAAATTTTTTGTTTGCCAACTTAAATAGGAAAATACCCGCAATAACATCAAATAAAATAGAAGGTAATTTTAACAGAACAATATCCGGTACGGACATGGAAGCGATTCCAAAAAGCGAACGAATCCATGCAATG
The DNA here is from genome assembly GCA_947631505.1 of uncultured Lachnospiraceae bacterium. GTDB lineage: Bacteria > Bacillota > Clostridia > Lachnospirales > Lachnospiraceae > Eubacterium_F. Next base: position 16,928 of record CANRLR010000038.1, read on the forward strand.
CCGGTCAGAATCAGAATGTACAAGGGTGGATAAGTAGTGGCTCCGTGCTGGGAATAGAAACTGAAAATTCCGTTATCCAGTACTTCCTGTCCCCAAGTGCTGAATGCTCCCATGTCTCCATCTTCCATATAATAGGTAGAGAGAAACACGCGAATGGAAAAGGCTGCACCGATAATAAGGATGAGCCAGACACTGTCATCATTGTTGTTTCCATGATTGGCAGTAGGAATCTTGTTACTGGTCACCAACGCTTTATGATATAAGAACAGGAATGATAACAGGGTGATTAATGCAATGATTCCTATAACAATATAAGTCATGTATAAATTCCTCCGATATAATACAAATTTTTCGTTTGTCAGATAAAATAATTATACATGACGGTAATGGGAAAAGCAAGTATCCGTTGTTTGTGGCATATTTGTGTCAGATTGTATTTGTATCAGGAGGGCTTTTCTGTGCATTTGGTAAAATAGCATAAAAATTTAAAATTAGTAAAGGAACATTTGTTATTTTGTCACATTGACAAAATAAGTGAAAAAGAGTATATATAAACTTGATGATGCTATAAAAATAATTTTGATAGGAGGAAATATTCGTTATGAGAAAGAACATAACAAAGAAAGCAGTAGCAGTAGCAGTAGCAGCTACATTAGCTTTCGGAAGTTTGGCTTCCGCTATGACAGCTTTGAATGTTAATTCAGATAAGGCTGCTACAGTTGCTAATGGTAGTGCTATTACAAATCCAAGCACGAACCCAAGTACAGACCCAAGTGATAAACCAGCAGATGAAGATGTAATCTCCAGTGCAGCATGGTGGTCATTTACAGGTATCAGTAAAGATTTCGCAGTAAATGGGGATTCTTCTG
>CANRLR010000039.1 GCA_947631505.1 uncultured Lachnospiraceae bacterium
GTAAGAATCCGTCGTTGGAGGAGTTGTATTGTTATGACAACCAGCTAAGCAGTCTGGATGTAAGTAAGAATCCGTCGCTGGAGTGGTTGTCTTGTTCTGGGAATCATCTAAGCAGTCTGGATGTAAGTAAGAATCCGTCGCTGGAGGAGTTGTTCTGTGATGAAACCGTAACTGTCACTGGCAAAGAGAACACGAAACTGGCCAATTAAAAGGCTCTTATAAATGTCTTTCTGCAGGGGACAAAGTGGTTAGTAAGTACAAATTAAAGAAAGGTGTGCTTACATGGAAGGGTTCGAAAAACAGTAAAAAGGTAAAACCGATAAAACAAGTTAGTTTTATAAAGAAAAGTAAAAACCTTATCTATATAACAAAAAAAGGTAAGGCATACACCATTTCACCGAAAGGCAAAAAAAAGACCATTGTAAAAAAAGGTGCTAAAAAACTTATATTTAAAGATAAGTTCGTAACCAAAGTAAAAAAGAAATCTGGTTACACGAATGTGGCAAACAAGTGATGCGTGTGGATTAGGACAGACCATATTTTTATGGATAAAAAAGAAAATAACCTCTTATCGAATCCGGTAATACGGTGAAGATAAGAGGTTGTTTATTCACGAGCATTATTCTTTTTCTATATATGCTTTTGCGAGACTATGAGGAAAAGTCTGTAAATAAGATCTTCTATGATAATGATAGGTGAAAGGCTTGAGTAGAATTAGCTCTTCACCTTGATTTATATATAACAGTTACAAAATTGCATGTCAAGAGCGAGTGGGAAAAGCCCACTCGATTTTCTGACTTTTTCTGCTATTCTGGTAAGTGTCCCTCATACATGATGCTCAGTTCCCCATAGACCTGTGCCCAGTTCCGGATTGTTGCTGTCCATTTTTTTGTGGCTTCAAAGGTAGCTAAATATAGAGCTTTTAAAAAGGCTGTGTCACTTGGAAATACGCTTCTCTGACAATTCAGCTTCCGATAGGTGGAATTCAGTGATTCAATGGCATTTGTTGTATAAATGACTTTCCTAACAGTTGCTAAAAACTTGAAAATCGGGGAAATGGCATCCCAGTTATCCTTCCAGCGTTTCATGGAATTCGGATATTTCGGAGTCCATTTTTCGGTCACCCTGTCCAAAGCTGCCAGGGCTTTCTTTTCATCAGCCGCTTGATATATTGTTTTCAAATCTGCGGCAAATGCCTTACATTCTTAGATTTTAATATCCCCATGTTTCCAATTTCCAATCGTCATCCTTATTTTTCACTAAAATCCAGTCCCAATTTGTATATGTTTCATTTGAAGCCAGACTGCCATCTCCGCCAGAGGCATCGACATCAAAATTAGAAGAAAGAACAATGGCTTCTTTCCCACCATATTGCTTTTTCCAGTCTTCTTCGAAATCGGAACTTGTTTTTTCGTCATACCACAAATCAGTTAAGGTACATCCTCTGAATTCTGCTTTGAAAAAATCTTTAACGATATTCATTCATTTCTCAATATCATCCTTACTGTGCTGGCTGGTACTTGTAAACGATATCTTCGTCTGACTAACATTACCATTACTTTTAGGTAGAAAGGCAGATACCAAAATACCAATGGCTGCTAAAAGTAGTGTTCCGATAAAAATTATAAGTTTCTTCATTTTTTCCTCCCAGTTCCTATTTATCCACATGTTACGGTTATTAAAGTTTAGCACATTATAATAAAAAATACAATTCAATTCTGAATCCGGTAATACGGTGAAGATAAGAGGTGTTTTTATTCACGAGCATTATTCTTTTTCTATATATGCTTTTGCTTCCTTTTCCGTTATTTGATATTCCTCCATCAGAACCTGAATAATAGTTTTATTCGGCTCGTTTAATCAAGATCTGTATGCCGCGAAGTGCTTCCTCCCTTATGCCTTCTTTTTTACCTTCTCTCTTTCCTTCTGTCTTCCCACGTTCATAGTGTTCCCTGCGTTCCATTTCCATATGTTTTTCTTCGTCATATTCATACAGACACATCGCTATCGCCTCCGCCCGGTGCTTCTTTAAAAAATCCACCAATACATTATCTTCCATACATGTCCGAACCGTTAACTTTGCCGCCGTTTCTTTATCATACTGCTGCAGATTTTCACGGAACAGCTGAACAAACTGCATATACTCCCTCAATGTCCGGCAGCCTTCCAGTAACTCCTGATTCATTCCTTTATTTATGTTATATACCACGACTTTCAGTTCCGGCTCGGGATTCTCTTCCCGGCAGGAGAAAGAATATAAATCTATTGTGTTCTGAAAATCCTGCTTTTTTTTGATTATTTTGAAAGCATAGATTTCCAGATACGTGCTAAAAGCACAAAAGAATTTTGAATGTATTAGATGAAAGAAAATATATGCTTATAGTTCTATCATATACCGTTTGCGTATAGAATGTCAAGGGGGAATTTTACTTTGTTTATGTCAAGCGAACGTTGGCACTTTTTTTATCAAGAAATGCCGGAATTCTGACCTTTACATTCCCGCTAAAATCTTTTATAATAAATGACAGAAAATTATGCAAAAATATGCAGGGAAAAAGGAGAACAGATTCATGAAATGTCCGTTTTGTGGAGAGGAAAACACAAAGGTAATTGATTCAAGACCGGCCGATGATAATAGCTCTATCCGCCGAAGGAGAAAATGCGAGAAATGCGGAAAGCGTTTTACAACCTATGAAAAACTCGAAACGATACCACTTATCATTATAAAAAAGGATGAGGCAAGAGAGCCTTATGACCGTGCGAAAATCGAGAATGGTGTATTCCGGTCCTGCATCAAAAGACCGATTCCGGTTGACCAGATCAATGAGCTGATTGACAGCGTGGAGAGTGCGGTATTTAATCTTGGTGAAAAGGAAGTTCCGAGCAGTAAGATCGGAGAACTGATCATGGACCGTTTACAGGAGCTGGATCCGGTTGCTTATGTTCGTTTTGCGTCAGTATACAGAGAGTTTAAAGATGTCAATACCTTCATGGATGAGATTAAAAAAATTTTGGACAAGCAGAGTAAATAGACTTGCAATGTCGTGATATGTGTGCTATGGTTAAAACATAGATTGATACTCGACAGAGGGTATGGTAAATTATGTATATGGTTCGGACATTGCCGGAATTGAGGCAAGAATTATCCGTATTGAGGCAGACGTTAGTGATGGTCTGCCTGTTTTTGATTTAGTTGGTTTTCTGAATTCAGCGGTGAAAGAAGCGAGAGAACGAGTGAGAATCAGCATGAAAAATATGGGGATTCGTTTTCCTGTCAAGCGGATTACCGTTAATCTTTCTCCTGCTGATGTGCGTAAGGAGGGGACGAGTTTTGATCTGCCGATTGCCATTTCGCTTTTTTTAGCATTTGGCTATCTGTCTGTTTCGTGCGTGGCGGATACTTTGGCAGCAGGAGAACTGGGTCTGGATGGAAGCATAAAGCCGGTCCGTGGGGTCCTTGCCATGGTGATAGAGGGGCGGAGACAGGGAATACATCGTTTTTTAGTGCCATCGGCAAATCAATCGGAGTGCAGCCTTGTTCCCGATATTGAAGTATATGGGGTTGAAAATTTAGCAGAAACATTACAATTTCTAAAAGGGGAAAGGGAGATTGTCCCGGTACCCTGTTCTTATGATTCTATACCGGATCAGCATCATTCGAATAACGATTTTTCCGATATTTCAGGACAAGAACATAGTAAACGGGCGGCAGAGATCGCAGTAAGCGGGAGGCACAATCTTCTCATGGTCGGACCACCGGGGAGCGGAAAGACAATGCTGGCGAGCCGGATTCCTACCATTATGCCTGAGCTGGATTTAGAAGAACAGCTGGAACTGACAAAGCTATACAGTATATGTGGCAGGCTTTCTCAAAAAGAGCCGATTGTTACAAAGAGACCGTTCCGGGCACCCCATCATACATTGACTTCCACTGCGCTTACCGGCGGCGGTAGAATTCCTGTGCCGGGGGAAATCACGCTGGCTTCTAAAGGTGTACTGTTTTTAGATGAACTGCCGGAATTTTCCAGAGATACGTTAGAAGCTTTAAGACAACCATTGGAAGAGCGCAAAGTTACGATTGCAAGAGTGGGGCATTCTTATGAATATCCCTGTGACTGTATGTTCCTTGCGGCAATGAATCCCTGCCGTTGCGGGTATTTTCCGGACCGGAATAAATGCCGCTGTACGACTGGAGATATAAAGCGGTATCTGGCAAAAATCAGTGAGCCATTGCTGGAACGTATCGATTTATGTGTGGAAACAGGAATGCCGGATTTTTGTTTATATGGGAACTCGGGAGAAAAATCGGAAACAATAAGAAAAAGGGTGGAACGGACTATTTCCATACAGAGGGAGCGCTATAAAGAAGAAAAATTTTCTTACAACAGCGAGCTGACGGGAACAGGAATGAAGAAATATTGCGGATTGGGAAGAGAAGAAGAAAATTTCCTGAAAGAATTTTTTGAGACAGAGGAATGCAGCATGCGGAGAATTTCCCGCGTGATTCAAGTGGCCAGAACGATTGCTGATATGGAAGAGGCAGAACAGATTCAGGAAGAACATTTGGCAGAAGCTATTTGTTTTCGGAGCATCAGCAGAAAATACTGGGGGGATTAGGTATGGACAAAGAATTTTATCATTACTGGATTGGAACATTACCGGGGACTGGATTAAAGCGCACAAGAAGATGGAAAGAACAGGTAGGAGATTTCAAGGAGCTTTATGAAAATGGTGCCGGGGGATTGGTGAAAAAAGGGCTATGTACCAAAAGAGAATGGGAATTATTGATGGATGAAGGGCAGAAAGAACGGGCCAAAGAGGAATGGAGGGAACTGAAAGAGAAAGGTATTGTTTATTGTTCCTATTATAATGAATCGTTGTATCCGAAAAGCCTGCGGCAGCTTGAACAACCGCCCAAGCATCTTTTTGTAAAAGGTGAAATTGTGAACGAGGGACAGATTTCAATTGGGATCGTTGGTGCCAGAGAGTGCAGTCCATATGGAAGAGACATGGCAAGGATGTTTGGTTATCGTTTGGCAGCAGCAGGGATGAATGTCATAAGTGGAATGGCCAGAGGAATAGACGGCTGGGCACATCAGGGTGCTCTGGAGAGTGGAGGGAAAACATTTGCGGTACTTGGCTGTGGAGTGGAAATCTGTTATCCGGCAGAACATCGTAAGCTCTATGACAGTATTGTAAATTATGGGGGGATATTGTCAGAATATCCGATAAAAATGAAAGCAAAGAAAATATTTTTCCCTTTGAGGAACCGGATTATCAGTGGATTATCCGAGGGGATTCTTGTGGTAGAGGCAAGAGAGAAAAGTGGTTCCCTGATAACGGCAGATGCTGCATTGGAGCAGGGGAAAGATGTTTTTGTGGTACCTGGGCGGATTGGAGATGTATTGAGTGAAGGGTGCAACCGGCTGATTCGTCAGGGAGCCATACCGGTCTTATCGCCGCTTGATATTTTAGAATATTATGGAATTTCAACATATAATAATGTAGAAACTGTGACGGAGGAGTCAGAGTTAATGAATTTATTCGGAACATCGCCAGTACATATGAATGTTCTTTTCCATCAGTCATCTAAGGAACCGGCGGACTTATTAAAATGCCTTTCAAGGCTGAAAAAAATGGGAGCGATCCGGGAGGTTTCCAGAGGATATTTTATAAAGTGCTGATAGAAAATTTACATAAAATTAAATATTTTCCTTGAAACTCCAATTAAAATGGTGTATGCTTTTTGATGTTGTAATCTCGTAGAAAGGGAGCTTGGTTAAAAATGGCTAAAAATCTTATTATTGTAGAATCACCTGCAAAATCAAAGACAATTCAGAAATTTTTAGGAAAGAATTACGAAGTAGTAGCTTCCAACGGTCATGTCAGAGATATGCCAAAGAGTCAGATGGGAATTGATTTTGATCATGACTTTGAACCAAAGTATATTACCATTCGTGGAAAAGGAGAATTACTTGCGAAACTCCGCAAAGAAGTGAAGAAAGCAGACAAAATTTTTCTGGCGACCGACCCTGACCGGGAGGGAGAAGCAATTTCATGGCATTTATGTCATGCCCTGAAGCTGGACCCAAAGAAGACAAGCCGAATTACATTTAACGAAATTACAAAAAATGCAGTAAAGCAATCCATTAAGCAATCCCGTGATATAGATATGGATCTAGTAGATGCACAGCAGGCACGGCGTGTGCTCGACCGCATGGTAGGATATTCCATTAGTCCCCTTTTGTGGGAAAAGGTGAAGAGGGGACTCAGTGCGGGGCGTGTGCAGTCGGTTGCCCTTCGAATCATTGCAGACAGAGAAAAAGAAATTGATGAATTTATCCCGAAGGAATACTGGACTTTGGAGGCCCGGTTTGAAGTAGAGGGAATCAAGAAACCGTTAATAGCCAAATATTATGGCAATCCAAATAAATGTGAGATAACTTCCCAAGACGAGGTAGAGCGTATCCTGTCTGAGCTGCAAGGTGCGAAATATGAAATCTGTGATAGGAAACATGGCGAGCGGACAAAAAAGCCGCCGCTCCCATTTACCACCTCTACACTACAGCAGGAAGGAGCAAAGCAGTTAAACTTTGCTACCCGTAAGACAATGCAGGTCGCACAGCAGCTTTATGAAGGGGTGCAGGTAAAAGGACATGGTACGATTGGTCTGATTACTTATCTCCGTACGGATTCAACCCGTATTTCAGAAGAGGCGGATGCTGCCTGTAAGACATATATCGCAGAAACCTATGGGGAAGAAAACGTAATTGAAAAAGTAGGGAAAACGAAAAGTAAAAAGAAGATACAGGATGCTCATGAGGCAATTCGGCCAACGTATGTTGAATTGACACCGGCACAGGTAAAGGAGTCACTTAGCCGGGATCAGTTTCGGCTGTACCAGCTGATCTGGAAACGTTTTGTTGCCAGCCGTATGCATTCTGCCAAATATGAAACACTCTCAGTGAAAATAGAGGGGAATGGCCATCGCTTTACAAGTGCCGGTTCTAAACTGGTATTTCCGGGCTTTTTGTCGGTATATCAGTCGGATGAGGATAAAGAAGAGGCAAATGTGGTACTTGCCAAGCTGAAGGAAGATTCTAAAATAGTGCTTGACGAGCTTACAAAAGAGCAGCATTTTACGCAGCCACCGGCACATTTTACAGAGGCATCTTTAGTTAAGACATTGGAAGAATTGGGAATTGGGCGGCCCAGTACCTATGCACCGACAATTTCTACTTTGATTTCCAGACGTTATGTGGCAAAGGAACAGAAAAATCTGTATCTGTCCGAGCTGGGAGATATTGTGAATACCATTATGGTCAGTGCATTTCCGAGTATAGTAGATGTAAATTTTACGGCGACCATGGAGGCCCTGCTGGATAGTATTGCGGAAGGAAATGTGGAATGGAAGACCGTCATCCGCAATTTTTATCCCGATCTGGAAAATTCTGTCGATCAGGCAGAGAAAGCATTAGAAAAAATTGAAATAGAAGATGAAGTGACAGATGTAGAATGTGAACTATGCGGACGCAATATGGTAATAAAATATGGTCCTCATGGTAAATTTCTTGCTTGTCCCGGATTTCCGGATTGCCGCAATACGAAACCATATTATGAAAAAACCGGAGTAAAATGTCCGAAATGCGGTGGTGAGATCGTGGTCAAGAAAACGCAGAAAGGCCGTCGTTATTATGGCTGTGAAAATAATCCCGAATGTGATGTCATGACATGGCAGAAACCATCTGCTAAAAAATGTCCGAAATGTGGCTCTATGCTGCTGGAAAAAGGAAGTAAATTGGTATGTGCAGATAATACCTGTGGATATTTGGAAGAAAAACCAAAGAGTTAATGCTTGTAAATTGCTTTTGTTTGTGATAAAATGTGCTATATGGATAGACAAATTCGTTAAAAGCAGGAGGATACGATGAGTATTGAGTTATTGGATAAAACCCGTAAGATTAACCGACTGCTTAACGACCGACGTTCTTCTAAAGTGGCATTTTCTGACATCTGTACCGTATTGGGCCAGATATTATCCGCCAATGTTTATGTAATTAGCGGCAAGGGGAAACTGTTAGGGACTTATACGGGAAATCGTGATACAATTTCTGGATTACAGGATAAGCGTGGCAGTTATATTGAGACAAAGTTAAATGAACGCTTTTTGAATGTTTTATCCACGAAAGAGAATGTAAATCTTGAGACGTTAGGTTTTTCAGACGAGCAGATCTGTGGGGTTCAGGCTTTGATTACGCCGATCAGTATTGCTGGTGAGCGCCTTGGAACACTTTTTCTATACAGAAAAGAGGATGCTTTTTGCATTGAAGATATTATTTTAAGTGAATATAGTACAACTGTAGTAGGCTTGGAAATGATGCGTTCTGTTCAGGAAGAATCTGATTTGGAAGAACATAAAAAGAAAAATTTTTCATCTGCAATTACGACTCTGACTCCATTGGAACAAAAAGCTGTCACCTGTGTTATTCATGAACTGGGTGGAGAAAATGGAACTTTGGTTACGAGTAAATTAGCGAAACAGTATAGTATTACGCGTACAGTAATTGTTAATGCTCTGCGTAAATTAGTTAGTGCGGGATTGATAAAGACGAAATCATCCGGTGTAAAAGGAACCTATATTGAAGTGTTAAATGATATTGTATATACAGAGTTTGATAACTATTACAAGGAGAAATGGAATTCTTAAACGCAAAGGGAATTGTGAGATGGATCATGATACCTTTTGCGTTTTTCTAAGAAAGGAAGTGAGAATATGGTTTTATCGAATGCTTACAATTACATTAATGTTCTGGACAAGGCAGCCGATGCCAGCTGGACAAGAAATGATGTGCTGGCAAATAATATTGCCAATGCAGATACGCCGGGATATAAGCGTAAGGATGTGCAGTTCGAAACATATCTGTCCAATGCCGTTGCGGGAACGGATTCCTTGGATGAAACAGTAGCGAATATTGACCTTAGTACGCTGGAGTCTACTACTTATACAGAACAGGCAGGTCTCAGTTACCGTGCCGATGGCAACAATGTGGATATTAGTACAGAGAATGTGGAGCTGGCAAAGAACCAGTTAAAGTATTATACATTAATGAATTCCATTAGTCAGGAATTCAACCGGTTAAAATCAGCATTGAAAACACAGTAAACAACCGGTTAAAATCAGCATTGAAAACACAGTAAAGAGCAGTAAGGTCATGTGAATAAAAAAGGAGGATATGGTATGTCTTTATTTGGAGCTATGGATGTGAGTGCTACCGGAATGACGGCACAGCAGACCCGAATGGATACGATTTCGGAAAATATTGCGAATGCCAATACGACAAGAGATGGAAATGGAAATGTTTATCGGAGAAAAACGGTGTTATTTGAAGAGAAAAGTTATCCGACTTTTAGTGAGAGCCTGAGCCTTGCCAATGGCCGCATCGGAAAAGGAGTAAAAGTGTCTCAGATTGTTGAAGATACTTCTCAGGGGAATATGGTATATGACCCCTCTCACCCGGATGCCAATGAAGATGGTTATGTCATCTATCCGAATGTGAATACGGTAACAGAAATGACAAATATGATAGATGCTACCAGAGCTTATGAAGCGAATGTGACAGTATTGAATTCTACGAAAGGGATGGCACTGAAAGCACTGGATATCGGACAATAGGTAGAGAGAGGAGCAAAAGTTAGATGGATGTTTTAAGTATGGCAGCGATTCAAGGCTTAGAGAGTGTGAGCCGGTATCATACAACAGAGGCACTTCAGCAAAATGCAGAGCAGCCGGGAGTAACCGGGACCAGTTTTGACAGTTTGTTGAATTCTGCTATGAATCTGGTAAAAGAGACAGAGGATTACTCCAATGCGGCAGAAGAAGAGGAAATTAAGTATGCGACGGGACAGTCTGACAGCATGCATGATTTATTGATTGCCCAGCAGAAAGCTAACGTGTCATTGCAGTATACAGTTGCTGTAAAGAACACGGTGGTAGAAGCATACAGAACCTTGATGAATATGCAGTTTTAGTTAATAGAGATAGAGGAAGAAGAATACGAGTTTAGTTTTTGGGGAGCGATAGAACAATGATGGACCAGTTGATAGCCATCAAGGACAAAATCCTTGCATTTTGGAATAATTATACAACGAAGCAAAAAACAGTCATTATCTGTGTGATATTAGCGATTTTCTTTGCTCTTGTTTTGTTGGGGTATTTTCTGACTCGTCCGGTATATACGAATCTGGTTACTCTTACAGGAACTACGGCAACTGAATTTGATTCTGCACTGAAGAGTGCAGGTGTTAACTATCAAAAAGAATCGGACAATAGTGGAAAAACAACATTCCGTGTTGAACAGTCACAGTATTCCGATGCAGTTCTTTTGATGGGAGAAAATAAGATTACAGATGATGAGATGACATGGGAAGATGCTTTGGAGGCCAGCATGTCGGATTCTAGTAAGGAAAAGGAAACACGACTTACTTTGGCATTACAGTCATCGATTCGGAAAGGGCTGTTAACTTTCGATGGAGTAGAGGATGCAACGGTTTATGTTAATAAACCGGTTGATGATGGTACAATTTTTTCTGAAAAGAAAGAAGCCGCTGTCAGCGTATCTTTGAAATTATCAAAGGGAACGGAAATAAAAGCAGAGAATGCACAGGCAATTGCATATTATCTTGCCAATGCAGTGGGAAGTTCTACGACAGATAATGTCATTATTACCGATACGACAGGAACGCTTCTGTATGGAATGAAAGAAGATAACACATTAGGCGGAGCGGTTTCCAGCAGCAGTGAATATATTGAAAAGCTTCGCAACACTTTTGAAAAGAATGTCGGTGATATGCTTTTAAAAGCAGGGTATGATGATGTTCAGATCGGCAGTGCCAACATTCAGTTCAATATGGACAAAATCACGGAGCTGATTAAGACTTATACGGCAAATGAGGGGCAGGACCAAGGCTTATATTCCAGCTCTTACAATTATAAATCGGAAGGAAATTCCGGCAGCGGTGGAATTCCGGGAACGGATTCCAATGGAGATGAAACAGATACTATGCTGCAGAGTTCGGGGACAAGTAATAGTTCTACGACACTGGATAAGTATAATTATCTTCCAAATGAGACCGTGCAGAATATTGAGCATGAGGTTGGCGCGGTAAAACCGGATGAGTCTTCGATTGCTATCGTTTTGACACAGTACAATGTGGTAAAAGAGGAAAGTCTGGAAGAACAGGGCTTGTTAGATGATATCTCTTTTGATGAATATGTGGATCAGAATAGTGCGGTGACAGATCTGGAAGTGCCGGAGACACTGCCGGAGTTAGTGGCAGCGGCAACGGGTATTGCTACCAATAACATTTCCATTCAGATAAAACAGAAACCGGTATATGAAGCAGCAGAGGGAAGTGCCTTTGGTGATAATGTTACAAATTACCTTATGGTGCTCCTGACAATACTGATTGCCGGATTATTGGTCTTTGTTATTATAAAGGGAACCTCGCCGGTAGAAGTTACGGAGTTAGAACCGGAATTATCGGTGGAAGACCTTCTTGCGACGACGCAGGAGGAGGGTCAGGGATTGGATGATATCGAATTAGAGGAAAAATCGGAAACGAGAATTATGATCGAGAAATTTGTAGATGAAAATCCGGAGGCAGTAGCACTTTTGCTTCGCAACTGGATTAACGAAGACTGGGGAGGTATGTAATTATGTCAAGTGCATCGACGGAACTGGATGGATTACAAAAAGCAGCGGTTCTCTTGATTTCGCTTGGACCGGAAAAGGCATCAACGATTTTTAAACATTTAAAAGAAGATGAGATTGAGCAGCTTACCTTGGAAATTGCAAATACCCGAAGTGTATCTCCTGCCAAAAAGGAAAAGGTTCTCAATGAGTTTTATGAAGTGTGTCTGGCACAGCAGTATATTGCGGAAGGCGGTATCAGCTATGCCAAGGATTTGCTCCAAAAGGCATTAGGAGAAGATAAAGCCAAAGAGGTTCTCGGTAAACTGACAGCTTCCTTGCAGGTGCGTCCGTTTGAATTTATTCGGAAAACGGAGGCTTCCCAAATACTTAACTTTATTCAGGATGAGCATCCTCAGACGATTGCTCTTATTTTGGCATACCTTTCACCGCAGCAGGCGGCTGGAATTATCGGTGCACTGCCGCCAGACAAGCAGACTGATGTAGCCAAACGTATTGCTACGATGGATCGGACATCACCGGATGTTATTAAAGAAGTAGAAAATATATTAGAACAGAAGCTTGCCAATCTTGTCAGTCAGGATTACACGATTGTTGGTGGTGTGGATTCGGTAGTAGAGGTTCTGAATACGGTCGACCGCGGAACAGAGAAACATATTATGGAAAATCTCGAAATCGAAGAGCCGGAACTTGCCGACGAAATCCGGAAGAAAATGTTTGTATTCGAGGATATTCTTATGCTGGATGACCGTTCTATCCAGCGTGTACTTCGTGAAGTTGAAAACAATGAGCTGGCGGTTGCTCTGAAAAATGCCAATGAAGAAGTACAGAACATTATTTTCAACAATATGTCTTCCCGTTTGTCGGATATGATTAAGGAAGATATGGAATATATGGGACCGGTTCGTGTAAAGGATGTCGAAGAGGCACAGCAGAAGATCGTAAATGTGATTCGTAAGCTGGAGGATTCTGGAGAAATTGTGATTTCCCGCGGTGGAGGTGACGAGATTATTGTCTAATCTGATTAAATATCCTTTTGTGAATTTACAGAATAAAGATACTTATATGGTGGATTATGAGAAATTGGAGCGAGAAAATTTCGTTCCTCTCGGTAAAACAATTCTAGAGAAACCGGTAGAACCGATAAGAGAAACAAATAGCCATGCCGGTATGCAGGGACAGTTCGAGCCGGGAATGCCAGTCAGGAATTTTGATGATCTATTCAAAGAGCAGGAAGAAGAAGCAAAAAAACTTGCAGAAAATATTGTAGAAGAAGCCAGACAAAAGGCAGAGCAGATTTTGCAGGAAGCAAGAGAGCAAATTGAGACGGTCAGGGAACAGGCAAGAGAAGAGGGAGTAAACCAAGGATGGGAAGAAGGTCTGGCGAAGGCGGAAGAAGAGCTGAAATCCCGTAAACAGCAGATTGAGCTGGAAAGAGCGGAGAATGAAAAAGAGTTCCAACAGATCATGGAAGAGTTAGAGCCTAAATATGCGGATGTGCTATGCTCATTGCTGCGGAAGTTAACAGGTATTCTTGTTACGGACGAAAAAGATGTGATGCTGCACCTGATCCGTTCCAGTATCGTTGATATGAATCCGGCAAAACACTACATTATCCGGGTCGCTACAGAGAATGTATTGTTTGTGGAAAATCATAAAGAGGAAATTCTATTGCAGACAGGTGCGGGTGTTGTGGTAGATATTCAAGAAGAAAAAGGGCTTGACAAGGACGAATGTATCATTGAAACGGATACACAGATGATTGATTGTGGTTTCCGTACACAGTTAGATAATTTGATGATGACAATTCGTATGCTGGCAGGATAGAGATAAAGGAATGATAGTATGAATTCCATTAATTTCGAAAAATATGAGGCACTGGCAGAGAGGAACTTTGCAAGTCCATTGGGAAAAGTGGCTAAGGTAGTAGGTCTTACCATTGAATCCATTGGGCCCAGTGCAAAATTAAATGATTTATGTCTTATTAAATCGAATACGAAAGAAGAACCCGTAAAAGCGGAAGTGGTAGGTTTCCGTGACGACAGGGTTCTTTTGATGCCTTATGATGATGTAGGAGGTGTTGGGCTTGGCAGCTGGGTAGTGAATACCGGGGCACCGCTGAAGGTGGCAGTAAGCGAAGAATTGTTAGGACAAGTGATCGATGGGGTAGGAATTCCGATGCAGATGGAAGAACTGCCGGAGTACTGTCCTAAATATTCGGTGGAAGCAACGGCACCGGATCCCTTGTCAAGAGAAATGATTTCAGATGTATTACCGCTGGGAGTGAAAGCGGTGGACGGAATGATTACGGTAGGAAAAGGACAGAGAATTGGAATATTTGCCGGTAGTGGAGTGGGGAAAAGTACGTTGATGGGTATGTTTGCCCGTAATACCAAGGCAGATATTAATGTGATTGCACTTATAGGTGAGCGTGGCCGTGAAGTTCGGGAATTTATCGAGAGAGACCTTGGGACAGAGGGGATGAAACGGTCGGTTGTTGTCGTGGCAACTTCGGATAAGCCGGCATTAATTCGCAATAAGGCGGCAAAAACAGCGACAGCAGTGGCAGAATATTTTCGGGATAAGGGAAAAGATGTGCTTCTTATGATGGATAACCTTACCCGTTTTTCTATGTCGCAAAGGGAAATTGGTTTGGCATCCGGTGAGCCTCCGGTATCCAGAGGGTATCCTCCCAGTGTGTATTCTGAAATGCCAAAGTTATTAGAGAGGGCCGGGAACTCCGACCGGGGTTCTATTACCGGACTTTATGCTGTTCTGGTCGATGGTGATGATTTTAATGAGCCGATTGCAGATACGGCTCGTGGTATTTTGGATGGACATATTGTGTTATCCCGTTCCATGGCACAAAAAAACCATTATCCTGCTGTTGATGTACTGCAAAGTATATCCCGTGTGATGAGTACGGTTGCTACGAGGGAGCATAAAGAGCTGGCAGGGCAGATGAAAAATATTCTGGCAACCTATCGTGAGGCAGAAGATCTGATCAATATAGGTGCTTATAAAGCAGGTTCCAATAAAAATATTGACTTCGCTATTGAGAAAATTGATGCCGTGAATGAATTTTTGCGGCAGGGAACGGATGAGAAGTTTTTATTTGATGATATTGTACAGCAAATGGGAGAAATTTTTGAATCCGACGGAAATGAGGAGGTATAATGGCAGGTTTTGTTTTTTCAATGCAGAATCTTCTTGATATGAAGGAAAAACTTGAGGAACAGGCGAAAAATAATTATAGCCGTGCAAATATGCGGCTGCAGGAGGCGGAAGAAAAGCTTTTCTTTCTTCAGAACCGATGGCAGATGGCACAGGTACAGCTGACAGAAGTGATGGTGTCTGTATTAGATGTTCTGGAGATCCGTCAAAAGGAAGAGGCGGCAGAAATTTTAAAAATGTATGTCCGCCAACAGGAAATTGTAGTCCGGCAGCGGGAGCAGGAACTGGAAGAAGCGAGAGAACAGCTCAATGAGGCGATGAAAGAGCGAAAAACATTTGAGAAGCTGAAAGAAAAAGCCTTTGAAGCGTTTATAGCAGAGGAAAATAGAAAAGAACAAAAGGAAGTTGACGAGCTGGTCAGTTACCGTTATGGAACAGGGGCTGTGTCCATGCAATGATGAGAAAGGATGAGAAAAATGGCAAAGAAAGACAAAGACAATAGCGTAAACAATGGTGACGACAGTGCCGGAAGTAAATTGGTGACTGCTTTAATTGTGCTCGTGATTGTTTTGATATGGCTGTTTATATTTGGTGTGTTAATTAAGTTAAATGTGGGCAATTTTGGTAGTGATGTGCTTTACCCCGTTTTAAAGGATGTTCCGGTTTTAAATTGGGTTCTTCCAGAAGTAGACGGGGAAGACCGTGCACAAAATTCAGGTGAGTACGATAATTTGACAGAGGCCAATGCCAGAATTAAGGAATTGGAGAACCAGTTGGCAACGATAAAGAATACCGATGCGGCAAATGGAGATGAAATTGAGGATTTAAAAGCGGAAGTGGAGAGACTTCGGAAATTTGAAGAGAATCAGAGTCAGTTTGCCAAGAGAGTAAAGGAATTTGATGAGAATGTGGTATATAATGATAAAGCACCGGATGTAGACGAATATAAGACTTATTATGAGGGGATTAATCCGGATAATGCGGAAGAGATCTACCGGGAGGTCTGCAAGAAATTTGAGTACAATCAGGAAATCAAAGATCAGGCGGATATGTACGGTAAAATGGAGCCGGAACGGGCCGCTGCCATTTTAGAAGAAATGTCTAATAATTTATCTTTGGTGGCCAGTATTTTGGATAGTATGCAGGCGTCGAAAAGTGCCGCCATTCTTCAGAATATGAGTTCGACAACAGCAGCACAGGTGACAACAAAAATGACGGCAATGAAAAAATAGGAGTGAAGTATAAACAATGCGGAAGAAAAAGCCGATATACTCCTTGTAGAAAATTTAAAAGAAAGGAGGTACAGGTATGAAAACACAGGGAATTTCCCTTGTTACGTCGAATGTGTCAGACCGTACAGGAGCACAGGCAACGAAGGCAAATGACAGCACCTTTGAGAGCTTTATGACAAATCACGCTTGCAAAGTAGGGCAGAGTAATGATGCGAAACGGGCAGATGTGTTTCCTCAGAAAGCGGAAAATCAGAACGTGTCCGAAGTGGGGAAAACGGAGAATACATCGGCTGCGAATCCGGCAAAAAATCATGTAGAATCCACCGAAAAAAAGCCAATCGATTTGAAGACGGCGGAACAGAAAATGGATGGTCAGGATGAAAAGGAAGCGATGGAACTGATGATGACAGTGATTTCTTTTTCCGAGATTATTCAAACGATTTTCGGGATGAGTGCAGAGCAGGTTCAAGATGTACTGGAACTGTCAGGAATTCAAGTTCCCGATTTGTTCGGAAACTTTATAGGGCCGGCGGCTTCTATGGAGGATGTGATGCAGCAGTTACAGAATGCATTACAGAACTTGGTGATGAATATTCATGGCATTACCGATAAGGCAGCATTTGTAACAAGTGACACGTTGAACAAAGAGTTTGAGATGCTGAAGGAACAAGTTGTTGCATTGTTTTCTGAAATGGCAGCTGGTACAGAGGGAGCGTCGAAGGAACAGCCAATGCAGTTCATTGCTGGAGATTCTGAAATGGCGGATGGCATAGAGACAGTGACAACAGAACCTGTAAAGGATACGTTTGAAGTCATTGTTGAAACGGAAACAGAATCGGGAGAATCAGAAGATGGTTCACAGTCCCGGCAGATGAATGAGATTACCGGCACGGAAACGGAAATGAGATCCCCGCATGGTGCGGAAAGTGCAGCAGGAGCTTTTACAGAAAGGCTGACAGAGGCATTT
>CANRLR010000040.1 GCA_947631505.1 uncultured Lachnospiraceae bacterium
TCATCCAATTCCATCACTCCTTGCTTATATTCTATCAAAAAATCTCACCACACCCTAAGAACAATTGTTATAAAGAAAGTAACTTTTTGTTCCTGATATAGAATACTCGCTCGGAAAACAGTTTTTTAAAATAAGCGTCCAAATCGGTTATTTTCCTACTAAAACAACGTAAAACCGTTGTTTTTCTCCCTATTTTTCACTTTATTCCGGCACGGAACTTCTCCATAAACTCCTTTTTCATCACCGGACCAATCTCTAAATAGTCTTCCATTCCCTGAAAATAAATGAACCGGTTCACGGAATCCACTTTACAGATCTGCTTCACATTTACAATCGTTCCCCGTCTGCACAAAATAAAATCCGGTGAGTCCAGTTCACAAAGAATTGTCTTACAGGACCTATAGGGAATATTGAACCGTTCCTTTTTCAGCACCACGTTCATCTTGTGATTCCTGCTTTCAATATAGCAGATATCTTTGATTTTTACCGAGTGCAGCAGACCGTCAACATGAAAGATATACTTCCTGTCATCGGCATTTTCTGTCTGATAGAACATTGCTTCGGAAATCGTTTTCCTTATTTTTTTAAAATCAAAGGGCTTTTCTATAAAACTATAGTAACGGACAGCGGAGAAAATGCTCATCCTTGAATCATAGAGAGAAGTAACAATAATAATCGGGGTAAAGCGGTATTTATCTACCGTTCGTATGTTCTGGGCAAATTCTGCTCCTGCCTGGTCTCCGGTATGCTCCGGGTGCAGAATAATATCTACTAAGAAAACATCAATGGTCGTCTTCATGGCAATCGCATAGGCTTCCTCTTCATCCTTCGCCTCATAAATTCTGGCACGGGAATCAATTTCAGAAACAATTGTCTTCAGTGTTTTTCGTTCAATTTCTTTATCTTCAATAATAAGTACCTCTTTCACAACCTGCCTCCTCTTTTACCAAACTTATTTTTTCGGGAAATGAAACATCTTGTACGATTTATTCGATACAATTTCTCCTGTATCAATTCTTAAACAGCATTGTTGCGTAAAAAAAGTCATTTGGGATTTCTTTATCTGATATACTTCATCCTGTTGGAGGATACGAATATGTTAAAAGAAAAAATTCAATTGGAATATGGTTTTACTAATTTCCAAATGGGACAAATCCGTTATACACTGGAGTGTATCTTTTCGGAAACAAGCAAATTAATTTTAATGGGAATCTATTTCGCACTCATTCATAAGTTTTCTTTTTACGCATTTGCCATATTTGTTCTGGTCTTATTGCGTACCTGTACAGGAGGATTGCATTTCAAGCACTATACTTCCTGTCTGCTTTTTACATTTGCATTCCTATTTATTAGTATCAATGTATTGCCTGCCATACCTTTTACTAAATTATATATGCTTTTTGTTTTGTTTTTTTGTTTAATTGCAAACTATTATTTTGCTCCGATTGTATCATGCTATCGGCCGACTCCTACCGGAATCCGGATTAAAAAATCAAAACTACAAGCCTGTACTATCATTACTATTTACGTTCTTTTTCTATATGTTTGTCCATTCAACCTTTACAGTACGGTTGGATTTTGGATAATTGTGCTGCAATCCATTCAATTAGTTGCGGCAAAACTATTTAAGTACAAAAAGGAGGAATTACAATGAAAGGAAACACACGGACATTAATGTATAGGCTTTGTTCTCTCTGCATCGCCTTTTCAGGAATTTGGTACTGGGATAGGGTAAGTCTACTATTCTTCGGCGAACCAAAATATCCGGATCAAATTGAAGACTGATATTAAGAAGAGGGGTCCTATCCCTCTTTCTTAATATAAATTTCAAAGGATATCCATGCATCCTCTTCATCCTTATCAGACTCGATCTCTATTTCCCCATTATATTCTTGTAAAATCTCCATTACATTCGCTAATCCCAGACCACGGTTTTTCCCTTTGGTACTATAGCCTAGCTCTAAAAAATGAACGAGTTCATTACGTGGAATATAATCGAAAGAATTCTGAACCATAAGCCTGATTTCTTCTTCGGTCTCCAATATTTTTAGAAAAAGATTTTTCTTCTCCCGGTTCTCTACCGCTTCCCTTGCATTATTTAGCAGCACGGACAATATTTCAACGAATTTATAAATCGGCATAGCACATGTCAAACCAGCCACCTTGACCTCGTACTTTACGATGCAGCCGGCTTCTTTTAACTGTCCGAGCTTGGAGTATAAAAATCCTCCCAATATAGGATTTTTAATTGATAGCAGATGGGAGAAGGAACTGTCCTCCTCAATCCAGTCACAATAATTTTGCTGCAGAGCAACTAATTCTTCCAGCGAATTCGCCATTTTATGCTGACAATAAATCACATTGATCTGGTCATCAATATCATGCTGTTTTCTTCGGACCGAGGTTATCAAATCCTCAAACATGGTATCATATTGCTCCCGCAGGGCAATTTCCTTTTCCTTCGCCGTTTTTTCACATTTCTCTTTCTGCAACGAGATTGCCAGTATACAGATCAATATTGTCACAATACCGAATACCCAATAATCGGTTGCTCTAAAATAGTTACTTGCTTTATATACAACAATCAAATATGTAATTACAAAAAGACTGCCCGCCATTGCGATCCAAGTCAACCAGTCGCTTCTTAACACATACTGGGATATCCTATAAAATCGTTCTTTCCTGCTTGCAATTAACAATAACAAAAGTGCAAAAACATCAATAATGACAAAACTGCCAATTTGGTTGTCCAGTGGAAACTTCAAACTAACAAGAGAAATCAAACCGGAACAGATTAACTGGGTAAAAGAATTAATAACAAAATACAGAACAACATTTACCAATGTCCGTTTATTACTATTCTTAAACTTTGCCAGTGCATAAGCATATATTCCTAAATATGCTATTACTACAACAGTATCATTCAAATGATAAAAATTGATTATCTCAAAAAATGAAACTTCTGCCACAATGAAAATCCCATCATGTATCTTAAAATAATACCGGGGGCAAAATAAAAAGTTAATACAGATAAGCGTCTGAATCAATTCAATTATATGGTTCATGCAAAATAATAATTCCTCCATTTATTCACTCATATCATCTAAAACATCTGCCAAATAGTGCAGTTCCCGACTAACGGCTTCGTGCATTTTAGCATCTGATGTTTTATCCTTCGTTACTTCGAATTTAATATTTGTCTTGTTTGAATAAGATACCCCGCCATAAATAAAATTCAAATCACAATTATACTCATTCAACAAAATATAGTTATATGGACCTGAAATTGCATTTCGTCCACTCAAAATTCTCTGAAGGGAATCCGGCTCAATACCGAAGCTGGCTGCCAGCTGTTCATCCTCAATACCATTGACATCCATAAAATATTTCAGATTCCGGCCGGCAAATACATTCGCCGGATTTTTTGTCCTTTTCAATGTGTCTTTCATGAATAATCACCTTTCCTGTTTTTCCTATATCATAACAATTATAGTTTTACCAGAATATGGTTCTATTATCCGTTTATGGATGAATAATCCAGCTTGTATGATATAATCTCATAGAGAGGAGATTTTCACTTCATTATGCGCTAAATTTCACTATGCATAAAAAAACCACATTGTATACTCTTCTTATTATACACAAAAAAGACGCCTATAACAAGCGTCTTTTCATGAATCTGCTTTGGCAAGCTCATATGCAATTTCCAATAACCTCTTCACGATCTCTAATGTATCAGGTTTAAATTGTTCAATCGTTGCCGCAATTTTCTGATCATATTGAACATTCCCCACTCCATATAAAATATAGTCTGTTGTCACATCTAAAGCTCTCGCTAAATTACCTAGTGTACGAGCAGAGAATCCTTTCCCCTTCACTTCGATTTCGTATAAAAACTTGGAGGAAATTCCCACCCGCTCTGACAAATATTCCCTTGAATATCCCTTTTCACATCTGAGCAAATAAATTCTTGTTCCAACACTTTCTTCTTTCGCATTATCCACCTAAATCACTCCTTGATTTTATTGTAACAAAAATCTCTGTCAAATCAAAAGAACAATAATGGTAAAGACTATTACTTTTTGTTCTTACTTCTAACAAGAGGGCTTGTAAGGTTTTGTCCTTTCAAGTCCTCTTGTATACTACGATTTAATAAATAATTTTGGATATCGTTGAATTATTTCATACGAATCGTCCTTTTTCTTTACCGAATAATATGTATTTTTTATTGAATTTCCTTTATTCTTTAAAAAAAGTCCAATCACATCCATTACACTTTCATAGGTTTTCTTAGTAACTTGAAATCCTCTAAGCCAAATCAAACCATAGTGTAATTCTAATTCTGTACTAGGCGGTATCAAAATAACAAAATCTTTTCCATTTAAAGTAATCAACGCACGTTTTTCTTCCAATGCTAACTGAAATACATCCTCATCACTTTCTCCCGCACGAAATCTGTTTAATACGTGGATAACATCATGTCCATATTTTTCTAACACCGGTATTGATTTTTGTGTGATGTTTTCATCTAAGAGTACTTTCATTTTCAACCTTCCTGATACGGAACATCCAAAATTTCAATTACATATTCCATAGCCTTTTCTATATCTTCCTGTGTCAGTTTATATTCCTCACAAATTTCCTTAAAAGTCATTTCATCTTTTAAGCATGCTATAATAAGACTTACTGGTATCCTAGTATCCTTTATCACTGGCATACCGTTTAATTTTTTTTCATCAATTTGAATCTGTTCAAACCTTTTTGCTACCTTTTTAAAATACTGTTCAATTTCTTGATAATTTATATTGCCATTTGGCAAAAATATGATATTATGTCTCATATCTTTATTATATGCATTATAATTCAAATTTAGTACAGAGTCATATCCTTTTTTTGTCCAATTTGTATTTCTGTATGTATACATATCAGGAAAATTTGTTTCCGATTCTTTTACAAAAAACTCTGCCATTCGTATTCCCCCTATTGTATAATGTCTAATTTTTCTTTTAGCTCAACTAATTTATCGATTATGTCTTCTAAATCTCTTCTTGAAGTCTCAAATGTATATGAAACTTCCTCATTCTCTTCCTCAGCTTCTATTCTCACAATAGCAGACGTTGCCTCTATTTTTGTTGGATTCTCTTCACTTCTGTGACTAATAATCTCATAATCTAATAATTTAAAACAATTTATTCTACTATTTCTTTTTATATAAAGATGGTTTTTTAAATCATGTTCTTTTTCAAATATTTTTTTGGCTATTTCTAAATCTAATTCATTTTTTCCAACTATTTCTCTTTCTTGTGCTAAATCAACTACCATCTTAATGATAGAAAATGCATAATCAACAAAATCTTTGTCTTTTACTTCCGGAATCATCCTTTTTCTCTTGGGATCAACAGCCATGGAAAAGCCAGATGTACCCCAAATGATTTTGAACACGCCATTTTGATATGCATTAAACATAACATCTGCATACCTACCTCTTTTCTCTTTATCCATTGCTTTAACACCCCTTTTCTACAAATCGTATTCGTCTACTTTTATCTCCCACCTTATTTTACTGCATTGCTATTTCTCTAACGTCTTGAGCGTCGGGAATACAACTCTAATTCGGCTTAACTTTTGGCTTAAGAAGCTTAAATTTTTATATCAGGAATCTTTATCTTTCCTCTTGGTCGTTAACCCTTTTCCTGCCATTGCTTATTCCTTTCCCCACAACAGAAAATGAGCAGCCGCCCTGTTTAACAGTATAGCAGAACACTGCCAATATATCCAGTATTATTTTAAATTGAATATATTTTCTTGATTAACTCATCCAACTTTTTCCGTTTAATCAATCGCCAT
Organism: uncultured Lachnospiraceae bacterium; assembly: GCA_947631505.1. Lineage (GTDB taxonomy): Bacteria > Bacillota > Clostridia > Lachnospirales > Lachnospiraceae > Eubacterium_F. The sequence continues at coordinate 5,848 of CANRLR010000040.1, forward strand.
GAACTATTTACTTTGCGCAGCTCCTACTTCACTTTCTTCTTTGCCCATTTTGCCACACTCTTATAAGACATATCTTTCAAATCTTTTCCTTTTACCACTTTTGCACCTTTTGCTGACGCTTTTACCCCTTTCATACTTCCTGAGATTCCACTTCCGCCACTGGTGCAGAATGTTACAATTCTCTTTCCCTTCAGATTATAGTATTCCAGAAAAGTGCGGATAATCATTGGCTCTTTGTTCCACCAGATTGGGTAACCTGCATCTGTCAAGTATGGGACAAAAAAAATTGATTTTTTCTAAATTTATTGTACTAACCATCTCCACAAAAGTCTAATGCTTATTTTGTCTGTTATTTCATGCTTAGAAGCTATGGCGTGAAACGAGCCAGCCCTCTGGCTGGCTATGAATTAACTCCCGATTCGAGATACTGTTGCTCTCTGCTTTTTTTGCATCCGCAACATCGCCATCCTCCTTAGATAACCTAACATAGATGGCAGCTTTATCTTGCTTTGTTCATCACTTACCACTCCTTTTGATTTTCTAAGTTAGAAGCCCAAAATTCAAGAGGAATGGTATATCTCAATACGAAATTAGATTTGTCCTTATTGATGCCATTATTCCATCCCTGCCATAAAATTTCCACAGGAAATTAACTTTTTTACGGAATCCAAAACTGCCCACAACATAGCAGCTTATACTTTCCCATCCAGTGCTGCCACAAAATTATTCTGAAAAGACTGCCCGTTATTGGCAAAGGATATTTTTACAACATGATTTCCTTTTCGGCGGAAATACGGATTACCGGACTGCTCAATCAACGATAATATCCTTTCTTCCACTGTTTTTCCTTCATCTATCCTGATACTGCCAAACTCGGCAACCTCTTTCCGGTCAATTCCGCTAATCGGAATGTCTGCCATTTTTTCCAATTCTTCCACTGACACTATTTCTATCTCCCTTCCATGCAAAAAAGAGAAACCCTATTCCGGCTTCTCCCCATGCTCTTTGATATATTCCACTGCTTCCTGCTCCGTCGGACACTGAACCACAACCTCATTATTCTGATCCAGCACAACCGTTCCATCCTCTGTCACTTTATAATGATACTTGTTATCTTCCATGCCCCTTCCTCCATCCTGTAAAACCGCACCTGATATCCGTTTCTGTCCTCATATAAACAGGTTTGACTTGGTTTCACTCCGCATGGTTCATTCATGCGTTAGTGAAACCCCAAACCTTATCCCCCAACCGGGTAACACAAACACGGTCTGCAAACCGTCATTGCACCGAGCCATGCCCATCAAGGTCCGTCTGCAAGCAGCCACTCTCTGGAAATGCGTTCCGCTGAAATCCAGGTGCGTATGATACCTCATTCTCCCCTGCCGCAACACAGGCAGAGGCGAAAATATCATTACGGAATGTGCGTGTCCTATGAAATTGTAAGCGGGCGATAGACAGTACAAGCTATTCTCTGTATAAGCAACAAACATTTAGCCGATAAAACACAGCTACACGAACCGCTTTACCGTCTGTCAACCCTGTCATTTATTTTAGGGGATTTTCCTGCCTGTTTTTAGGAACCAACTGGTCACATTTAATATGTTTTCAAAAGCAAATCAGTAAAGGAAATGTCAGATCGGGTATAAATCAGCATTGCTTGTCTTGTTTAACAAAAAACATTATGTTATGATGAAATTGAAATAACAAACAGAAATCTATACGAGGAGAAACAATGTGGAAATAAAAATAATTGATTGTATTTTTTCGATATGCAAAGTAAAAAACTATTCATTGGTTAATTTTGAAAGCGAGTATTGCTTTATCAGCAAAACCGACGAGGAAAATTCATTAGTGTGTGCTACGAACGATGTTCCAGCAAATGCAACAGAATGTGATAACGGATGGAAAGCATTCCGAATACAAGGGATTCTTGATTTTGCGCTGATAGGGATTCTGGCTAAAATATCAGCCCTATTAGCAGAAAATGAAATCGGAATTTTTGCTATTTCGACCTACAATACAGACTATGTTTTGACCAAAGAAAAGAATTTTGATAAAGCGATAGACGTTTTATGTAAAGCGGGCTATCATGTCGTTTAGCATGACAACTACCTGTTTGTAGAATGGGAATAATCAGGATTTAGAGGATTGATTTTTAATGAGAATATCAGTATATGAGAGTCTGCCAAATGATTCAAAAGAGATTAGAAAAGCAGTGTTTATAAATGAGCAGGGGTTTCAAAATGAATTTGACGAAATAGATAACGAAGCTGCACATATTGTAATGTATGATAAAGATGAAGTACCTGTTGCAACTTGTCGGGTATTTTGGGATTCAATCATGAACGCCTATGTTCTCGGAAGGCTTGCTGTTATAGAAGAATACCGTGGGAAAAATATTGGTTCTATTATGCTAAAAGAAGCAGAAACATATGTACAGAAAAAGGGAGGAAAAACTCTCATTCTACATGCCCAATGTCGTGCAGTTGATTTTTATAAAAAATCGGGTTTTATTGAATTTGGCAATGTAGAGGATGACGAGGGGTGTCCTCATATTTGGATGAAAAAATTTTTTTAGATTATATGATAAATCATGCCTGAACACCCACAAAAAAGCCTCCCTAATTGCTAGATAACCAACCTCCCTGACACATTGAATGGTAAGAGGAGATTTTGATATATCCATATCCAATTTTTTACGAAGATTACGGATATGGTAACTAATTATTTTATTGATGCCTTTATCGGGATCATTGCCCCACACTTTCTGATATATCTGTTCACAGGAAACGGTTCGTTCTTTATTTGCAGCTAATATACAAAGAATGCCAAATTCTTTTGATGTCAAAGGTATTTCTCTGTCTCCTGGAAAACCATAATCATAACGCAAAAGCTGAATTACTTTCTCAAATGCTGTTTCTTCCTCATCACTAAATTCCACAATCAACAATTTTCCCATAAAAACACCTTCTTCCAAAAAATATATCTGTTCTTCACTAATTTTTGAAACTATGAATTGGTGCTGGAATCCTTCCTCCACGATTGATAAATTCACTACAGTCAAACTGATTTACCGGCATAACCGGAGCAAACCCGAGCAGACCGCCAAACTCCACCGTTTCTCCCACTCCTTTACCAATTACCGGAATCAAACGGACAGCCGTTGTTTTTTGGTTTATCATTCCAATCGCCATCTCATCAGCAATAATACCGGAAATTGTTGTCGCTTTGGTATCTCCCGGAATAGCAACCATATCAAGCCCCACAGAGCAGACACATGTCATTGCCTCCAGCTTTTCTAAAGTCAATGCGCCATCCTCTACTGCATGAATCATTCCCTGATCCTCACTTACCGGGATAAAAGCACCACTTAATCCACCTACAATTGTCTGTGAAATATCCAGAATGTTAATCTAGTTATTGGCTAAATAGGTACAGGTTTTTGCAATGATACCAACACTGTCTTTCCCTACCACGGTAATAATTGTTTTTTTCATATTCACTCCATTTCCACAGGAAATAAGTAACCTATCTATAATTACCATCCCTTTCCTGCTAATCTCTAACAGAAATCCACCTTACCTTTACTAATTCAATGCCTTCATTGCACAACTGCAAACTTTTAATAACCATGTTAAATAAAAGGAATTTAGGAATATTCCCTTATTTGCAGGGGAATTCCAAGAGAATCTGCAAGCTGCTGGCTTTTTTCTACATTTTCTTTGCCGATAACATCAACAACACTAAAACGCACATCATCCAAATATTTTTTACAATCTTGTGCAAACTGCAACATAGCTTCAAAAGCCTTTTCGCCGTAAACAGGGCGCACGACTTCTGTATAAGATTTGGCATCTGGCATATTCAGGCTGATAGAAATACTATCAACAGCACTACAAATTTCCTGTGCAGTAGATCGACTATAAATCAAATCAGAAAGACCATTTGTATTAAGACGGATGCGGAACGAATAATGGGAACGTATGTAGCTGCTGACCTCAAGCAGGGTTTTCAACGCCATCGTTGGTTCTCCAAAACCACAAAATACAACTTCCTCACAATCTTTAAAATCAAAGGCAGCAATAGCAGCCAATATTTCCTCTGCCAAAGGCTCCCTGTCTAACCAAAGATTCTTCGCCTCCCCATAGTAATCCTGATGGTTACGGATACAAAAAGTGCAGCTACAACAGCATTTATTCGTAATGTTAAAATAAACCTGTTTTTTATAACGGTATAAAATATCAGCCATAATACATCACCTGTTTTATCTTCCTTTCATAATGTACATCTTATATAAGTTTTTACTATGATTCAAAACTTCTAAACCACCATTATTCCCTTGACAAACAATCTTTGAGAATAGTAAGGCCTGTATCCATTTCCTCTTTGGAAATATTCAACGGAGGCATTATCCGAAGTTTCTTTTTGGCAGTCAATATAAGAAGTCCATGCTCTACACAATTCTTTGCAATTTCCGCTGCCATTACACCATCTTTTAAAGACAACCCAAGCATTAACCCTATTCCTGATACACCTGTAACATTTGGCATAGTAGATAATTTTTCATGCATATAGTCAGATTTAGAATTAACAGCAGTCAGAAAATCCTTTTCGGCAACCTGATTTAATACTTCAATTGCACCAGCACAGGCAACTGGATTTCCTCCAAAAGTTGAGCCATGGTCTCCTGCCTGAAAGACATTTTCAGTCAATTTATCCATGAGAACTGCTCCGATTGGAAGCCCTGCACCTAATCCCTTTGCCAAAGTAATCACATTCGGATGTATCCTATACTGTTCACTACATAAGAATGTACCTGTCCTGCCTATCCCTGTCTGCACTTCATCCACAATAAGCAAAATATCCTTTTCCCTGCATATTTGCTCAATTTCTTTTACATATTCCTTTTCCAGTACATTCACGCCACTCTCACCCTGTACAAGTTCAATCATAACTGCACACACAGTATCATCTACAGCTTCATACAATGCCCGGCTGTCATTTGCCGGAACATAACAGAAACCTTCTGTAAACGGAAAGAAACTCTGGTGGAATATAGCCTGCCCTGTGGCAGAAAGCGTTGTAACCGTCCTTCCATGAAAGGAATTTTCCAGTGTAATAATACGGTTGCAATTTTCTCCTTTCGCTTCCCTGCCATACTTTCTTGCAAGTTTTATTGCACCTTCATTTGCCTCTGCACCGGAATTTCCAAAGAAAACTTTTTCATATCCGGTAATCTTACAAAGTTGTTCTGCTAACAGAGTATCCGGGAACGTGCAGAACAGGTTGGAAGTGTGCTGTATCAGCTTTGCCTGTGCAATAACCGCCTCAAGCCACTTTTCATTGCAAAAGCCAAGTACATTAGTTCCAATACCGCTTCCAAAATCAATATATTTCTTACCCTCGAAATCAAAAGCCTGTGAGCCATGCCCTTCCTTCAATGCTACCGGAAAACGATTGTATGTATGGGCAATATATTTACCGTCCTTTTCCAAAACATCCTTATTCGTCATAGTGCCCTCCACGATTTTCAAACTCCTGCATAAACCCAACCAAATGCTGTACCCCTTCCATTGGCATGGCATTATACAAACTTGCCCTCATTCCACCGATTGCCCTGTGTCCCTTGATGCTGATAATTCCATTTTGTTCAGCAGCTTTAACAAAATCTGCATTTATCGCATCCGATTTTGTGCAAAAAGTTACATTCATAAGAGAGCGGCTGTCCTTCTCTGCCAATCCATAAAACAATGAACTTGAATCGAGGTAATCATACAAAATGGCAGCCTTCTTTTCGTTGATTTCCTTCATCTTTTCCAAACCGCCCAATGACTGAATCCACTTTATGACCTTGCCCACAATGTAAATGTTATAGGTAGGCGGTGTGTTGTACAGAGATTTTTTATCTGCATGAGTTTTATATTGCAGCATGGTTGGTGTATTGGGCAAAACCTTTTCAGAAATCAGATCTTTTCGTATAATTGCAATTACTAACCCTGCTGGAGCCAGATTCTTCTGCACACCTCCAAAAAGCATACCATACTCCGACACATTCATCGGTTCCGATAAAAAACAAGATGATATGTCATTGATTAATATCTTACCCTTGCTGTTTGGACAAACCTTAAATTTCGTTCCATAAATCGTATTATTTTCACACATATATACATAATCTGAATCCTGAGAAATTTCCAAATCACTGCAATCTGGGATATATGAAAAATTGTCTCCTTCTGAAGATGCCACAACATGGATTTCTCCATATCTCTTAGCCTCCTGATATGCTTTCTTTGCCCAATATCCCGTCAGAATATAATCTGCTTTTCCATTCCTCATAAAATTCATTGGTATCATGGAAAATTGCAGGGAAGTTCCACCTTGCAGAAACAAAACCACATAATCATCGGGAATTTTCATAAGCGTGCGTAGAGCCTGCTCTGTTTCATCTATAATGGACTGAAATAGGGAAGAACGGTGGCTTATTTCCATAACGGACATACCACTTCCCTTATAGTCTAACATCTCATCTGCTGCTTCCTGCAATACAGGTTCTGGCAAAACAGCCGGACCCGCTGAAAAATTATATACCTTTCTCATTGAAAGAACCTCCTACTATTTATTCCTTTAACTACTTAGATAAAATTTATAACTCGGAAAATGCCTGTTCCAAATCTGCAATAATATCTTCCACATTTTCCAAACCAACGGAGAGACGAACCAATCCCTGCTCAATTCCCGCAGCAACCAACTGTTCATCGGTCAACTGCCTGTGCGTCTCACTTGCCGGGTGCAATACGCAGGTCCGTATATCCGCAACATGGACTTCATTCGATGCAAGCTGCAGCTTATTCATGAACTTTACAGCCGTTTCTTTTCCGCCTTTGATAACAAAGGAAATCACGCCACTACATCCCTTCAGATATTTCTGAGCCAATCTATAATTTTCATCACTCTCTAAGCCCGGATAATTTACCTTCTCTACTTTTTCTGATTGCTCCAGATAATCTGCCACCTTCATGGCGTTTTCACAATACTGTTTCATTCTGACAGCTAATGTTTCCAGACCGAGATTCAGCAAAAATGCGGAATGGGCCGCAGGATATACACCAAAGTCACGCATAAGCTGCATCCTTGCTTTTACAATGTATGCCTTATTTCCATATGTCTCCGTATAAGAAATACCATGATAAGATTCGTCTGGTTCTGTTAAATCCGGGAATTTACCATTTGTCCAGTCAAAAGTTCCACTGTCAACAATCACACCCCCGATCTGTACCGCATGACCATCCATGTATTTTGAAGTGGAATGGACAATAATATCTGCCCCAAATTCAAATGGTTTGCACAAAACGGGTGTTGCAAAGGTATTGTCGATAATAAGAGGAACACCATGCTTATGTGCAATGCCAGCAAATCTTTCAATATCAAAAACTGTCAGTGCCGGATTTGCAAGCGTTTCTCCAAATACCGCCTTTGTGTTCGGCTTAAATACTGCCTCAATTTCTTCATCTGTTGCATTTTTATCGATGTAGATACATTCAATTCCCAATCGTCTTAATGTATGGGAAAACAAGTTAATAGAGCCACCATAAATTTCCGTTGTGCTGATAAAACTGTCTCCCGCATTACAAATATTAAGCAGTGACAATAGCACAGCCGCCTGACCTGACGTGGTACACATCGCACCGATACCGCCTTCCAGCTCTGCAATCTTATCTTCAACCGCCATAACTGTCGGATTCCCAAATCTGGAATAAATCAGTGATTTCATCGGATCATCAAACACTGCCGCAACTTCCTCGGTAGATTCATAAACATATGTGATACTTTGTACAATCGGCATAACTCTCGGTTCTGCGTTCTTAGGCTGATAACCTGCATGCAGGCATTTTGTTTCATCTTTCATGATAGTTTCCTCCTGACAAATTTATTGATTTAATATATTTCATTTACTAATCTGTTGTTAATCATGGTAGCTGACAGGTATCTGAATCTTATTCACCCTGAGTGCCTCACATAAAACAACAAAAAACTCCTCAATATCTTGCTTCGTGATAGCTCCAAGCGCACAAAGCCGGAATGTGTTCTGTACTGATTTTTTTCCGGGATATATCGTAAATCCACGCTCATAACAGTAATCATGCACTTTTTCAAAACTCCAGTTTTTATCATCCGGATATTTCACCGTAACGCCAAGACCTGCCTGTAAATCCCTTCTGATAATATCCTTGAAGCCAAGCTTATCAAGCCCTGCATGAATCGCCTCAAACACTTCCAAATGCCTTTTCCATTTTGCTTCTTCGCCTTCTGCAAAGTATTCATCAAGTGCCTGACGGGCAGCATAAATATTCTGAACGGGCGGCGTGAAATGCATTTCGCCTGTTTCCTCAAAGAAGTGATACTGCATATACAGATTGCAATAATACGAACGTTTCGGATATTCTGCCGACTTCTTAATCATTTCTATATTTCCAATGACAAAAGAAAGTCCTGTCATTGCCATTAGCCCTTTTTGCGCAGATGACATACAAAAATCAATATTATCTCTTTCCATATCAATCGGACGCATCGCATAGGTGGAAATTGTGTCTACGATAAAAACTGCATTATATTTATGTACCAGTGAACCAATTTCTCTAACAGGATTTAAAATACCCGTACCTGTTTCATTATGTGTTGCATAAACAAGTGCGATGTCAGAATTTTCTTTTAATGTCTGTTCCACCTTGTCTAAGTCTGGCACTTCATCTATCGGGCATATAAAATTAACGAATGGAAGATTATAATATTCACAAATTTCCACTGCCCTCATACTGTAAGTTCCATTATTGATAATCAATATCTTCTTTCCTTCAGGCAATAGTGAATTGATACACACATCCATAGTAAGCGTGCCAGATCCACAGAAAAGTACAGAAGTATATTTATTTAGATTACCATGTACAATCCGAACTAAATCTTCACGCATCTGTTTCATCATTGACGCAAATTCCTTTTCACGAGGGCAAATATCAGGTACAACCTGCGCCATTTTTACGGTATCTGTTGTTGTTGCCGGACCGGGATTTAAAAGAACATTTCTTTTTATCTGCATATTCAGCAATACCTCCTTGCTATTTCAACATGCTATATACACACTCTAATAAGGTTAAAGCAAGAATAATGTTAATCACTCTATAATGTTTTTGATACACTTTCTGTATCAGCATACCCATTCCAATCCATGTGAGTGTTGCAACAGTTCCAATCGTAGCAAT
>CANRLR010000041.1 GCA_947631505.1 uncultured Lachnospiraceae bacterium
TACGGGTGTCACCACCCACAGGATTTTAAGTCCTGGGCGTCTGCCAGTTCCGCCACACCAGCATCGTTTCGCTTCCGCGAACTAAAGTATATTATAACAGAATCTGCAGAAAACGCAAGCCCTGATTTTTTATTTGAGCCAACTATTGCCTGCTCAAAATGCCGATACACCAATTTCCAGACTTTTATATACAACCGCTCCGTTTTCACCGATTTTCACTCTGACTTTACCATTTTCTACTTGGCATATTGTAGTTGCTACGGAATATCCATTCTGGTCCGTGTACATCATTGCCGCTACATTATCGCCGTCTTCCAGACCGAGCCGCCATGCTTCTACTTCCAATTCCCGGAAAGAGCCGCCGACCTGCACAAAAACAAAAGCCTTTTCATATTCATCAAAACGTCCATATCCGATTAAGTTCGGTTCACTGTGAAGATAAATCAGGCTTCCCGTCTTAAATACCTCATAATCTTTATGGATACGAATCATTTCCTTGTGAAAACGAATCATTTCCCTGTCTTCATTGCCCCATGGATAGGTGCGCCGGTTATCCGGATCTGTCCATCCGCAGACACCTGCCTCATCTCCGTAATATACGGTCGGTGCTCCGACCCATGTCATCTGCATTACAACTGCCTGACGCATAACCGCAGTATTAACTCCCATATTGGCTACCATAGGTCCGGCAAAAGCAGTACGTCCTACCATATGATTCGTTCTCGTTAAAAATCTGGAATGGTCATGATTTGATAATTCATTCATCGCCACTTGTGCCGAAGGAATCGTAAGACGTGCACCATAATTCGTCATATCTCTAAAAAAAGCATCTGCGTTTCCAATCATTTCCTGCTTATATACATCACTATGCTTCTCCATTCCTGTCAGAAACCAGCCGATCGGCTCCATAAACGCATCATAATTCATTACCGTGTCCCACTGCTTACCATCTAACCAAGAAGAGGGATCCCCATAATGCTCTGCCAATATAATTGCTTCCGGATTCGCTTCCTTTACTGTTTTGCGGAATTCTGACCAGAATCGGTGGTTATATTCCTGTGTATGGCCTAAATCAGCCGCTACATCCAAACGCCATCCGTCTACACAATATGGCTCTGATACCCATTTGGATGCAATCTGCTGAATGAACGGGCTTAATTTATCAGAACCCTCGTAGTTTAACTTAGGCAATGTATCATTTCCCCACCATGAATCATAGTAGGTGTTATCCGGCCAGCTGCCATCCGGATAAAAATAGAAGAAATCATGATATGGACTATCCTCTGTTAAAAAGGCACCTTTTTCATAGTTGGAATCCTTGTCATACATTTTTTCCCGGTCAAGCCATTTGTTAAAGGAACCACAGTGATTAAATACACCATCTAAAATCACTTTCATTCCACGGCTATGTACTTCTTTCATAAATTCGGCAAAAAAGGCATTGCTTGCTTCTAGATTTTTTACATCAACAACACGCTTCCTATACTTTGTCGCATGAGAATTATCCAAATCCCCTTCTGCTAATGGCTCACCACCATCTTCTATAATCACACCATAATGTGGGTCAATATGTTCATAATCCTGTGTATCATATTTATGATTGGAAGGAGATACAAAAATCGGATTCAGGTAAAGAACTTCCACGCCCAGATCCTTCAGATAATCCAGTTTTTTCAGGATTCCCTTCAAATCTCCGCCATAAAATTCCCGAACTCCCATAGATGCCGGCATTTTATTCCAGTCCATCACCTGTGTAACATGTTCACCAATATAAGAATACTCACTGTCTACTACATCATTACTCTTATCTCCGTTGTAAAAACGGTCAACAAAAATCTGATACATAACGGCGCCTTTTGCCCATGCCGGTGTATGGAATCCCGGAATAATACAAAAATCAAAATAAGAGTCCAGATTATCTACGACACCCTGACGGTTGCAGATTACCGTTTCCCCTCCCTTTTTTATAAGAAAATAATAACCGACTTGTTTGTTTGTAAGACGAAACGTTGCTGTGTAATATTCAAAATATCTGGTTCGTTTTGACAAAGTCATATCACAAGGTGCCCCATCTACCATTGCCGTTACTTTTTCAACATCATCGCGTCCCACACGACAGCTTATTGTAACATTGTCATACATCTCCGGTTCCGCCGGTGATACAAAATTTGCTGTGCCATCGCTAAATATGGCAGCTCGATTTATCGTTCCTTCTGTCATGATTACCTCCAAAATTTCGATTCCCTACTTATTTCTTTTTTATGCGATTGAGAAATTGCTTTTACAAAGTCAAAAGGACAGCTTCACGACGCTGTCCTTTTGGGAGAAGGTATTTTTGTTACTTATGGGGTGTAGCAAAAACTATATAATGTATTGGGGTTTACGAGTAATACTATAACACCAACTCTTAAATAAGTGTGCACAAACATTGATTTTTTTCATATTTTCTTTTGTATAAATTGCCCAACACTTTTCTCCCATTTGAACTTTTGCACAATTTACGATTCAATTACCGGAGCATTCTCGTCATTTTGTTGAAACAGCTTTTCAAATTCTTCCTGACCAATTCGTTCTTTCTCAATTAACAGCTCTGCCAAACGATGGAGAACTTCTTCATTCTCTTTCAGCATCCTTGTCGCTTTCTCATGACAATAATCAATGATTTTCTTGACTTCCCTGTCAATCACTTCCGCTGTTCCCTCGCTAAAGTTCTTTGTATGACCTAAATCTCTTCCAATAAAGACCTCATCATCCGATGTACTGTAGTTTATCATACCAAGTTCATCTGAAAATCCATATTTCGTGACCATATCTCTTGCCGCCTCTGTCGCCTGCCGTATATCCTGTACCGCTCCTGTCGTCACATCATGAAAAGCAATACTTTCAGCAATCCGACCGCCGAGACAGACCGTAATATCCTGTAACATCTTACTCTTTGTCAAATGCATTTCATCTTTTTCCGGCAAAGGCATGGTATAACCGGCTGCCCCCTGTCCGGTAGGAATCACGGACACAGTATATACCGGCCCGACATCCGGAAGAAGGTGAAACAGAATCGCATGGCCCGCTTCGTGAAATGCCGTGATTCTCTTATCTTTATCCGAAATAATCTTACTCTTTCTCTCTGCACCGATTCCCACTTTAATAAAGGATTTGCGAATATCTTCATCCACAATAAATATCCGGTTATCCCTCGCCGCTGCAATCGCTGACTCATTCAGCAGATTTTCCAAATCTGCCCCCGCAAAGCCGGCCGTTGTACGGGCAATGTCTTCTAGATTCACATCCTCCGCCAATGGTTTATTCTTTGCATGGACTTTCAAAATTTCCTCCCGTCCGCGAACATCCGGCAGTCCGACATGGATTCTCCGGTCAAAACGTCCCGGACGAAGAATTGCCGGATCCAAAATATCCACACGGTTCGTAGCAGCCATCACAATAATTCCCTCATTGATGCCAAAACCATCCATCTCCACCAGCATTTGGTTCAAGGTCTGCTCACGCTCATCATGGCCACCACCCAGACCGCTTCCACGGCGGCGTGCAACGGCATCGATCTCATCAATAAACACAATACACGGTGCATTTTTCTTTGCCTCGGCAAAGAGGTCACGTACACGGGAAGCTCCCACACCTACAAACATTTCCACAAAATCAGAACCGGAAATGCTAAAGAAGGGAACGCCCGCTTCTCCTGCCACTGCCTTGGCAAGCAATGTTTTACCCGTTCCCGGAGGACCGACCATAATGACGCCCTTGGGAATCCTTGCACCTAATTTTGTATATTTTTGCGGTGCCCGCAGAAAATCGACAATTTCTTCTAACTGTTCTTTTTCTTCCACAAGCCCTGCTACATCCTCGAACGTTTTTACCTTTTCATCCGGTGCGGTCATTTTTGCACGGCTCTTGCCAAAATTCATCATCTTGGCATTACCGCCGCCACCGCCCTGTGCCTGACTGGTCATCATACTAAATAAGAAGAAAATAAAGATAAAGCCAAGCAGATATGGAAGAAGTTCAATATACCACGGCGTAGTAGCGACATCGATTACCGTCACTTTCGTAAAACCTGCTGTATCTAAATAAGTCTGAACTTCATTGACATCCGATGTATAAAAACTCTTCTTCTTACTGCTCGTATCAGTCACGACAATACAGCCGGTCGGCACCTGCTCATTTTGCTGTACCGTTACCGATGCTACTTTTTTCTCCGTTATTTCTTTTTTAAAATCGCTATAAGTATAACTTTCCTGATTCATACCAGAGAAGAAATCATTCGAAAATACAGCGATAAGAATGATGGCTAATATTATGACAAAAAAACCATATCCTCTCATTGATTTCATGGTATTAATCCTCCTTTAATTCTAATTCGCCAATATATGGCAGATTGCGGTATTTCTGGGCATAATCCATTCCCACACCAACCGCGAACAAATCCCCAATTGTAAAACCGGTATAGGCAATTTCTACTTGCGATACACGGCATTCCGGTTTATCCAAAAGGGCACAGATTTTTAAACTTTTGGGATTTCTTTTCGCTAACATATTTGACAAAAATGTCAAAGTACGTCCGCTATCCACAATATCTTCTATAATAATTACATCTCGATCCTCAATACTGATTTTCAGATCATGGTCAATGGAAATAGATCCGGAACTGGCTGTGCCATCACCGTAGCTGGACACCCGCATAAAATCCATCGTCAAAGGTACCTTAATATATTTTGCCAGTTCACAGGTAAAAAATACACTGCCACTGAGAATACACACCAAATGGACTTTTTTCCCCTCGTAATCACGATTGATCTGCTCTGCCAGTTCCTGTATTTTTGCATGCACGGTTTCTTCGTCAATTAAAACCCTAATCTGCTCTTTCATCCTATTCCCTTTCCATGGTCACTACTAAAACCATTTTCGTTTGATTCGTTATTTTGTATGCCGCACTGATCCGCTCCGGCACTGCCCACAAAACATGATTCTGCTCCGCCAAGACCAGTTGGTTCTTCCTTTGGCAGCGGGGAATTTTACGATCCATGTAATAGCGGCTCAGTTTCTTCTTCCCGCCAGAGTCCAGTATAAAATAATCACCCTCAACGGGATTTCGTAGTATTAAAGCACCTTTTATCATATCATAATCAAACCATTTCGTATAGTCCTTTTCTGGAAATTTTACAGGTAAATCTTCTCGCCTTTTTACCTGAATCGAAATCTTTATTCCCTGATATTCCAAAGAATGAATTCCATGGGTTTCCCGTTTGGCATAAAAGGTCTGCCTGACATTAAAATGCGTTGAAAATGATATGTCCTTTTCTTCTTTTTCCTGATAGAACTTCAAAACCTGATATTCCCGCACCGCCAAAAGACCTCCGGGAAGCTGTACCAGCTTGCCCGTATCAGCCGCCATTAAGCCCTTCACCATTTCATAGTGGATATTTCCTATATCCTTCGCACCGGGAATCCAGTACCCGAATATATGCCGAAGGATCTCATCCTGTATTACCGCTTCTTCAAGGGAAAATTTCTCAATATCCAGCGTTTCCCTGTCTGGCATTACACGTTCAAGGGCTTCTTGTCCCCTTTGTTCCACATACTGCCGCCACGCTGCTATTTTTTCCGCTGCTGCGGCAATATGTGCTGCCGCCTGTGCATTTATTTGTTCTCTGGCGATCGGAAGTATCTCATTGCGGATTACATTTCTTGTATATTGATTCTTATTATTCGTACTGTCCTCGCAATACCGGACGTTCTGCTCTCTCAGATATTCCTCGATCTCTTCCCTTCCGGCAAACAGCAGCGGCCGGATAACAGCACCTCTCCTCGGTGACATTCCTGCTAATCCCCGCGGCCCGCTCCCACGGAACATTTGGAACAGTACGGTCTCCGCCTGATCATCCCGGTGATGGGCAACGGCAATAAGTGCACCACCGAGCTCCCTCGCATATTTATCGAATACTTCATAGCGGATACACCGTCCGGCTTCTTCCTCCGTCTTTCCCCATTCCTTCGCCAGCAATGGAACATCCTTCTTCACAAGGACAAAAGGAAGCCCAAAAGATCTGGCTAATTCCTGCACATAAGCAGCATCCCGGTCTGCCTCTTCTCCACGGATACCATGGTGGATATGCACAACATGAAGTTTCAATTCCCACTCCTTTTTCAAATCCTGTAGCAGCAAAAGCAGGCAGACTGAGTCTGCCCCGCCGGATACCCCTGTCACAATAGTATCCCCTTTATGGATTAAATTATTTTTCCTAATATATCGTATAAATTCTTTCTTCACCTTATGCCTCCGAACAGAATTTTCTTCTGATGTACTCTACATTTTCCCTTTCTATCTTACCGATTTTTTCTCCTCCCGTCAATATTTCCAATGTTTTAATGCTTGTCCCATACTCCCGCCACAAGCACGCTCATGTCATCCGTGGCTTCCCTGTTACTGTGGGCTAATGCGTTCATAAGAATCTGATTTGCCAGATCCGTCGGATTTTGACAGGGAAGCTCTTCAATTAACCGCTCTAATGTTTCCTCTTCCGTCCTTCCCCGGCTATAATAGCCATCCATAACACCGTCCGATACCATAATGACCATATCTCCGTCATGCAGTTGTATCTCCGTCACCTCTCCTTCTGCCTCCATATCAACCCCTACGGGGAGAGCTTCAGAAAAGATAGTTTCTACTCCTTCCTGTCTCTGAATAAAAGTTGCTGCTGCACCGCTTTTTATAATTTCACACATCCCCGTATGGAGATTAATGGATGTGATATCCAGTGTAGTAAAAGTTTTCCCTTCAAAATTTGCCACGAACAAAGTATTCAGTAGTCGGAGAGCGGATTTTTTTTCAAAGCCTGCCTCCAGTAAATGCTCCAATGTTTCTATGAGATTTACACTGTCTCTGGCTGCATTTTCTCCGCACCCCATGCCATCGGCCAGTACCATGAGCAGTTCTCCCTCCGAAAGTTCTAAAAAGGAATAATTATCACCGGAGACGGCCTCACCGGATTTTGCCATACGGGCAATCCCTGTCAATACTTTCAGTTTCGTATCTTCGCGGAAGAACATGGTATCCTCTTTGTCAGACAATACATTTCTCGTCTCTCTGTCCGGAGAGAGGGGAATTCCACATGCCGTTGATAATGATTTCGCCAGATCCGTTTTGGTCAGGCATCCGTTTCCCCGGCAGCTTCCGGTAAAAGCGATTTCTAAAAGTCCCTTTCTCCGCTTTGCCGTTATTTTTTTAACCTGTACTCCTTGTTTTTTTAATTCCTCTGCCATGGCCCTTTTCCAATCCCCCGGTACCTCCTGCAGATCTTCCAGATTCATTGTAAAAGACTTGAGCGCGGTTGCCACTTCTGACATTTGACGTGCCATGATCTCCCGGTTTTGGGCAATACGGTTTCTCCATCCCAAATTGATTCTTGCCACTGCCATTTTCTCCTTGGCATATTCCACATAGGACTCTAAACGGATACAGCGTCTTCCAAAGTCTCCCTCCCACTTTGGCAGGGCAGATGCCGCATCTTGTCCCACCTGCCAAAGAATATTATGCATATTAATACTGGTTTCTTCTGAATGCTTCTCCCAGCAATATTTACAATTCACACAGTCACTGCATACCTTCTCTGACAGTTCTTCAAAAATTCTTTCTATTTCCTCCACCGGAACTTCCTGCTCCTCTCTCCTCTCCCCCTCAAAGCTCTTGGAGAGCCGCCGGAAAGCATCCGAAAAATCGGCCAGCTTCGCATTTGCCAATTCCCTGATATCTTCTTTTATAATCGGATTTACTCCCTTTTCTTCTGCGGGTTCTACTCTCTGTAAAATGGATTTAGGAACCGCAAGGAAAATAACGATCGCAGAAGCAATTGCACGTAATTCCAAAATGCCGTTCACTTCTTTTACCGCCATGTAAAGCATACACATTCCCACAACCCCAAAGGTAATCGCACTGAGCCATTTTCCCATTTTCCGAAACAGCCCCGTACTTATCCCCAATACACAATATACTCCCATCATCACCATACCGCCGCCGGAACATGCTGACAATATTCCTGCCAGAGTTCCCGCCACAGCTCCTATGGCAGCACCATAACGGTATCCCAATGCCAGCACCAGAAAATAACTAATGGTAGATGTGACAGAAAAAATGGATTGTGCCAGATCCGGTATAGCATACAGAGATGTAAATATTAGAATTAACACACTGATAATTTCTTCATTCTGCGGATATCTGTTCCATTCTTCATATAGATAAAAATGAATTCCCCGGCTGTATACCTGCGTCAGCATAAATACAGCGATTCCTTCCAATAATCCCAGCCATACATTCTCCCATGTATTTGCTGAAAATGCACTCAATGCCAGACCGAATACGAAATTCATACCTGTACATAGTACAGCTGTCACAATAGGAGACAACGGTGTTCTTCCCACACCTTTCATTTCTGCTCTTTTTTCTCTTATGTATTCAATACCGATTACAAGCATATATAATAACATATATTTGAGAATAGGTATGCCATCCTGCGAAGACAACATTCCTGCCAATATGGCGAAAGCAGTTCCCTTATACCCTTTTTTCATTTGGCACAATACAGCAAAAAACGCAACAGCAAAAGGGTTAATGCTAAGAAACCATACCCGCCCCAGCATAAACCCCGCCAGCCATAATCCCAGCCATCTTTTTTCTTTCAAAATCCCTACGCCTCCCGTCTTAAAACCGTTCTTAATGGATGTAGACATAGTATAGTCAAGACCGCCGGCATATTTTGTCAAAACAAAGTAAGACGGCAAAAAAAGTTTTCGACTTTTTTCGCCGTCTTACCCTGCTTCCTCTATTCTATTCCGCATCTTCTGCCTTAAATATAATTTCATTATCATATACCAGTCCGAATTTCTCTCTGGCAACATCTTCTATGTATTTATCTGTCTTTCGATAAGCCGCCTCTTCTTGAATCTCTTCCCGTTCCTTTTCCAGATTTTTCTTTTTCTCTTCAAGCTCTGCCCGTTCCGTGGAAAGCTTCTGACAATTGGCTCTCAAATTCACGCCCTGAACAATCAGCGTGGTAAGAAACATTCCAATTACCAGCATGACCAAATATAAGCTGGTACGACGTTTACGCGTTTTTCTTTTCATGGATACACCCCTTTATTCTACAATAGTATTTTCCACAATTGTAGTAATTACTATTCATTATAGGGGGTTTCTAGCAGGATTTCAAGGACTTTTTGCCTTTTCTTTCTGTTTTTTACATATTTTCTTTGAAATCCAAACGTATGGTCGGCAAACTGTATGAAGGATAAATAAAAGAAACCGGACAACACGGTCTTTTACTATTTTTCGATATAAAATCATGCCACCCAAAAAAGAGGCAATAAAAAAATTTCGTATAATGCCATTGTTAAGGGCAAAAATCATTTGAAAAACAAGTATTGCTGCAATGAGCCAGAAAAGCCAATCCTCTATTAATCTTGCCACTTTTCCATGCCTCACTTTATGACGGAACACCTCCACAAAATCATAAATGAGCATCAATACAATCCCCCATAGAAAAGAAGCTCCAAAATAGGCTAATTGCCCCCATATCATCTCCATTAGCGGAACAACCTTCCGAACATACCGCCTGCGGTCTTGTTCTTGTCCGATTCATGATAAGAAATTTCCTGAATATGCCCTTCCACATCAACCTCGCCCCGCTCTAATGTAAGGCGTTTTACATGCAGGTCTTCACCGCCAAAACGAAGCTTACCTTCTATCGTCTCTAAGTAGATTTCCTTTTTATCAAAGGATATCACTTCTGTCACACCCGTCAACTCAACACGTTTTCTATCCTGCATTACAAGTTTATGCCTGCCCCCGGATACCGACGCTGATTGCTGTACCATGTCTTCCTCCTCTTCCAAAGTCTTAATAGAAACAAAGATTCATTTCCATATGCTTCTTACTGTTCTAGGACAATATATGCAGGAAGAACAGAGGATATGCTTCTTTTGCCCTATAAATTCCTATACAATTCTTTTGCTTCCTCTTTTTTATAAGTTTCTTCTACACGAAGCACCTCGACCTTTGTATTCCGGTTGCCAAACTGAATCTCAATGATATCTCCCGGCTTTATATTCAGCGATGCCTTTGCCACCTTGTCATTTACAAGGATTCGTCCGGCGTCACACGCTTCATTTGCCACGGTTCTTCTTTTTATTAAACGCGATACTTTCAAATATTTATCTAGTCTCATACGAACCTCCGTTCTTTTGCCCCTGACTGATGTCCACGGATTGCTTTCGTGCAAGCACGTGCAATGTTGACCTTTTGACCCTGACATCATAATAATTATAGCCCCGTGAATCCACAGGGCTATAAAAAAGTGATAAAACTTTTCCTATCACAAAAAATCCATTTTCGCTAACAAAATTATGCGTTGACAGCATCCTTTAAGCCTCTGCCAGCTTTGAATTTAGGAGCTTTAGAAGCAGGAATACTCATCGGTTTCTTTGTGAGCGGATTAATTCCTTCTCTTGCTGCTCTCTCTGCTACTTCAAATGTACCAAATCCAACTAACTGTACTTTTTCACCTTTTTTCAATTCATCAGTTACTACCTCAATAAAAGATTTTAAAGCACTCTCAGCGTCTTTTTTGGACATTCCTGCTTTGTCAGCCATAGCTGCCACTAATTCAGTCTTATTCATGGATTATATCCTCCTCGAAAATTTAATTTACTAGATTTCTAAATAACCTATAGAATATATATAACCTTTTTTCTTTGTTTTGTCAAGGTTTTTCTGCATTTTTATGGTAATTTAAGGTTATTGTTCCATTTGTTTGCCAAGAAAGTTTGCACCGCATACCGCCAGCTTTTCTTCCAGTTCCGAAAATTCACGTTCTGGGTTTTTTGTCAATAGTATAACTGCCCCGATCGCATCTCCCTCAGAAACAATTGTGCTGATTGCTTCTGACATAATTTCGGACTGCTCCGCTGTTATCTGACAAAATCTTGCGTCTGCATCGGTAGCAAGAATATTTTCTCTTCTTTCAATGCATTGAATCAGCTCCGGATGAATATCATGTCCAATATAATCCCTTTTATTCGCCCCTGATGCTGCCACGATCATGTCTCTGTCTGCTACACAGACAGTGCATTTTGCCACCTGTGCGACCGCTTCCACATATTCAACCGCTAAAGCTCCCAGCTCACCAATCGGGGAATATTTTTTCAAAATAATTCCGCCTTCCCGGTTCGTAAATATTTCTAACGGGTCCCCTTCTCTTATCCTTAAAGTTCTTCGTATTTCTTTTGGCACTACCACACGTCCCAAATCATCTATTCTTCTTACAATACCGGCTAATGTCAAGTACTTTTTTAAAAAATTTTCAAACTTTTTTTGCAATCATGTTGGCACCAAATACCGAATTTCGGTTAGTGCTCATGTCAGTCCGATGTTATATTAGATTTTCTGTTGATGTGATAGTAATGTCAACTGTTTTTCGAATCTTTCCAAAGTTAGTTGATGGCACGCCTTAATTCAAGCCGCAATAGTTTCCCTTTTAGCAGTTCGAAA
>CANRLR010000042.1 GCA_947631505.1 uncultured Lachnospiraceae bacterium
CCTCTTCCACAAACGTTACATCGTTATCTTCTGAAATTTTCTCCGCTTCCCTTTCTGTCATCTGCACCGAAGTCATGCGGTTCTCCTGTAAGAGGTCTTCCCCGTTCCCATTTATCTCCCCGGATAATTCATGTTCGTTCTCTATGGACTTCACCTGTTCTTCACTTTGAGTACAGACAATATAATCCTTTTGTTCTTCCTTTGCCTGTACGCATATCATAGATGCCGTCTGCCCCATTGCAAAATATACCACAAAGGTAAGTGCGGTAAAAACCGATACTGCTCTTTTTAATGACTCCATATTTTTCCTTCTCCTTTCAATTGTACGCTGCAACAGACTTCTGTTGCCTTATTTACATTCTTTGTCCACGGAATCCGGGAATTCTGTCCGGAACCATGCCAGCTTCCCTGTCCGCATATCCGGAATTATTCTGTCTTTCCTTATAAAATGAAAGTCCTTCCCTTTGGCAAAATCCCCCAATGCCTGAATTAATAATTCCTTTGTCGTATCCCCTTCCTCTTCATCGTCCAGCACCAGTAATACATCGAAATCCCCATAATCTTTCTGAATAATCTGATACTGCACAATATTTTCTGTCGCAAGGTTCACCATTTCCACCGCATGGGCGAAAATATCACTGTGCGTCTTACTTCCGTCTGAATTCAGAACCATATCATTTTCCCTTGCTTTTGTCAGTTCGAGGATTGGTGAACTGTTTCCGCAATGACAGGATGTGCCCTCTCGAACTGTCCACCGGTCTCCGGTCTTGTAACGAATAAATGGCATTACTTTATTCTGCCGTGAAGTAATTACAATATTTCCCTCCTTTCCCAGTGCCGGACAATCATTTTCACCTAATACTTCCACAAAAACATTGCTCCCCATAACGTGCATGTTCCCCTGTGGACATTCATAGGCAATACTGTTTACCTCATAACACCCATATTGACTTGCTGTGGCACATCCAAAAAAATCCTGAATCTTTTTTCTTGTCCCCTTATAAATCCGCTCCCCTGTCAGTTCCACATACTTTACGGATGCCGGGGCAGCCAACCCATTTTTCTCTGCTGTCTGTATTAAAAGCATAGCCATACTGGGCTGGACCAAAATCCATACCGGTTCATATGCCAGCAATTCCTTATAAATTTCCAATAATCTGCTTTCTGACAATCCAAGCTTAGAAAAGCTAAGTGCCTGTTTATGTACTACTTTATCCATACATCGCCCCTTTAAAACCCTTGTTGTATAGAAGGAGCAATATTTATCCCCCGGCATAATACCATAATATTTCTTCCTCAAATACCATAACGGCATTAACGATTTTTTCTGCTGTGCCTCATCCCAGTAGATACTCATACACTGCCCTGTCGAGCCGGATGTCAAAACCCGGTCCAGCTTTCCTGTCAAATAATCCACCATATACTCCGGTGCCAGATTCCGCCCTAATTCTTGAATCATTTGCTCTTTGCTTATAACCGGAAGTTGTTCAAAATCCTTTGGAATCTCCGAAATAAGGTTCTGATAGAACGGCACATTCTGATAAGCATAGACTGCTATCTGTTCTTTTGTCAAAGATTCACCCCCCCATTTCCACTTATCTTCCGATCCCCTTTATTATATATATGATTGAATTATGCATAATGTTGCAAAATTCAAATAAATGTTTTTTTATGTTCCCCTGCCTTTTTCCTAATATTACCAGTCTTTCTCCTGTATTACAACTACAAAAACACGAACGGTCAACATTCGTACATGAACGGTCAAAACTAGCTGTTTTCTATACGCAATGTGTCCGTCTCATTTTGGGTTATTCACCATTTTCGTCCATCGGTAACAAAACAAACAGTTCAAATATCTGATTTTCTGTCTTGATAGATAAATTCCCCTGGCAATCTTTTACCGCCTGACGTATACTTCTCAAACCAAACCCATGCTTTTCTTTGTCTGATTTTCCCGTAAAAAATTTTCCATTTTGACATTTTAATTTTCCCACATACTTATTCCGGATAGCAATGCACAGGTGACACTCATCACCGGACAGCACAAGTGATATTTTCTTTTCTTCCTGAGGCGCCGCACTCACCGCCTCCCGTGCGTTATCCAAACCATTCCCCAATACCGTACACAAAACAATGTCCGGTATTCCCCTGATACAGTCCGGCGAAATATCTGTTTCGAAGAGAATCCCGGCTTCTTCTGCCATTTTCTTTTTCTCATAAAGCAGTGCATCCGTCACGGCACTGCCAGTCCGAAAATCTTCGCTATAGGCAGCCGCCTGCTGCTCCATCGAATCCAAATACGACTCCCACTTATCGCTTCCGGTCTCGTACAGTTTGCGGAGCGCCAGCATATGGTTTTTCATGTCGTGATACAACCTTCTCACCTGCTGTTGACTGTTCAGCTGATGCTCATAATACTGCAGCTTGCGTCTGGCTGCCGCCTGAAGCTGCATCAGTTCAAGCTGCTCTCTTTTTGTCTTAAAATATTGGGATATCATGTAATAACTGGTAAAATAAACTAAGACACACCCGAGGCTCATAAAGCACACATAGCCAGGCGGAACCCGAAGCACCCCCTCACCGTATCTAGATAATTCCGCGATTAAAATCAAGGTACCTATACAAGTAGAAAGCTGAATTAATATGAGTGCTATTTCTCTCCAGCCAAGACTTTCCTCCTGCTGCCGAAGAATATCTGTCGCAATAATCACAAGAAAAAATAACAGAGTTTGTGAAAAAATCCTTTCCTGCAGCTGAATCTCTGATTTCGCCTCAAATTGAATGATAAAATCATTTCCCATGGAAATCATCAGCAGGGCGGAGGATAACAGTCTAGAAGCAAGAGTACCAACAATCGTCAACAGCAAAGCCTGTGCAATGCGATGCATTTGGATGTAAAAAATGAATCGGCTCAAAACCGTAATAAAAAGAATCCCAGACAATAATTTAAAGTTTTCATTTATTTCCCAGCAGTCAAGTCCAGACATAAAAATACCGCCCGCCAAAACGCTGATCAACAGAAGCGAACGCCTATGAACACCATCTGATATTTTGAAAAATATAAAAAAATAAATTCCCATACCAATAAGAGATATGATAAAATCCGTTGTCTCAAGAATCATATGTACACTCCTATCTGAGATATCTTCTATTATAATTTAAGTAATCCTGTTTGACCTCCTGCCATCTCCTGCGGCTGACTTTCATTTTTTCACTCTTAGCAATCAGCTTAATCTCATAAGAAGAACACCATTCAATAAACTGAGGATTTACCACGACATTTTTATTGATCTGAAACAGCCTTTTGCTCTTTATAAGCATTTCCAAATGTTTCAGGGAACCCTTTTCCAGTATTTTTGTTCCATCTTCCCAGTGATATGCCAATTCCCTATTACCGTATTCTATATACAATAAATTGCCAATATTTTGAAATACACTATCGTGTGCCGTTTTTAACTCTATCTTAAAATTTTTCTCCTCACAACGTTCCAGAACATATCCGAATTTCTTTTCAAACTGCTCCTTTGGCTCACCTTTTATGATAAATCCACTGGCATTTACATGATAACCGTCGGGGGCAAATTGGGGATAAGCAGAATAAAAAACTAATTCCGTTGCCATTTTTCTTTCCCGGATCTTCTCTGCTATGTATATTCCGTTT
Organism: uncultured Lachnospiraceae bacterium; assembly: GCA_947631505.1. Lineage (GTDB taxonomy): Bacteria > Bacillota > Clostridia > Lachnospirales > Lachnospiraceae > Eubacterium_F. Next base: position 3,662 of record CANRLR010000042.1, read on the forward strand.
TCCTTTCGCAGACAGATATCCAGAATAAGAATATCAAACTTTTCCAATTGTTCTAATAAATCCGCACCAGAAGAAAATTCATTGATATAAAAAATAATATCATGCTCCCTGCCGTATTCCCGGATTTGGTGTGCCAGTTCATCCGCCCATATTTTTTCATCATCACATATTGCTATTTGTAACTCCATCTTCATAATTATTTCCTCTGTAATCGAAAGTTAGTGTCAAATTCATATCCTCTTTTTTTTAAAAAACACGCCGAAAACACTATGTTTCCGGCGTGCTTAACAACCATAATACTCTATTTTCCTGCCAATCCAATACGAATCAAAGATTTTTTCAATGCAAGTTCTGCACGGGACATATTAACATTGGAATCGTTACTTTTAATTCGTCTCTCTGCACGGTCCCTTGCCTCTCTGGCGCGGTTGACGTCAATTTCATCCGGCCATTCACAGGACTGGGCAAGAATTGTTACTTTCTCCGGTGTTATTTCCATAAACCCTTCTAAAAGAGAAGCCTCTTTCAGTGAATCTCTGGATTCTGTTATGGTCAGCACTCCCGGAGCTACAATGGTGGTCAGAGGAATATGTCCGGCATAAATACCGATATCTCCCTCTGTTGTTGTAAGTTCTACCATTTCCACATCACCGGTATAAAAAATCCGTTCCGGTGAAATGACTTCCAGTTGGAATGTTTTTTGTTCTGCCACGTCGTACCACTTCCTTTCTGCGAAACCAAATTATCAGCTCGCTTTTGACTCCTTATAACGGTTCACAACGTCGTCAATACTGCCGGCGTTAAGGAAGTAGCTTTCCGGAATCTCATCATGCTGTCCATCAAGAATTTCTTTAAATCCCTGTATCGTATCCGACAACGGAACATATTTGCCGGGAAGTCCGGTAAACTGCTCTGCCACATTAAATGGCTGGGACAGAAAACGCTGTACTTTACGGGCACGGTTTACCAGCATCTTATCATCCTCAGACAATTCATCCATTCCAAGAATGGCAATAATATCCTGCAATTCTTTATATTTCTGCAATATCTCCTGCACGCCACGGGCCACCTGATAGTGCTCTTCCCCAAGAATACGTGGATCCAGCATACGGGAAGTAGATGCCAGCGGATCAACTGCCGGATAAATACCAAGCTCTGCGATGGAACGCTCCAGTACGGTCGTTGCATCCAAGTGGGCAAAGGTTGTTGCCGGTGCCGGATCGGTTAAATCATCTGCCGGTACATAAACTGCCTGCACGGAAGTAATGGAACCGCTCTTCGTCGAAGTGATTCGTTCCTGTAAAGCACCCATTTCCGTCTGCAAAGTCGGCTGATAACCAACGGCACTCGGCATACGTCCGAGCAATGCCGACACCTCAGAACCTGCCTGTGTAAAACGGAAAATATTATCAATGAAAAGGAGTACGTCCTTTCCTGCCTTGTCACGAAAATATTCTGCCATCGTAAGTCCGGTAAGGCCTACCCGCATTCTTGCTCCCGGCGGCTCATTCATCTGACCGAATACCATGGTTGTCTTATCAATTACTCCTGACTCGATCATTTCGTAATAAAGATCATTCCCTTCACGGGTACGCTCTCCTACTCCGGTGAATACGGAGTAACCACCATGTTCGGTCGCAATATTTGTAATCAGCTCCTGAATCAATACGGTCTTTCCAACTCCGGCTCCACCAAAAAGACCAATCTTTCCACCCTTCTGGTAAGGACAAAGCAAATCAATCACCTTGATACCTGTTTCCAAAATTTCGGACTCCGTAGACTGTTCTTCAAAAGCCGGTGCCTTTCTATGAATCGGACTATATTCTTTTACATTCGGAGCTTCTTTCTCATCAATCGGCTCCCCGAGCACATTGAACATACGTCCTAACGTCTCTTCGCCTACCGGTACACAAATTGGTGCTCCGGTAGCCTCTGCCTCCATACCGCGCACAAGACCATCCGTTGGCCCCATGGCAATACAGCGCACTGTATCATCTCCCAAATGCTGTGCTACTTCCACAACTAAATTGCCGCCCTCTCTTGTCTTAATATTAATTGCTTCATTAATTTCCGGAAGGCTGCCGTTATCAAATTTAATATCTAAAACGGCTCCGACAATCTGAGAAATAATGCCAAGACTTCTACTGCTATTCTCTGCCATTTTTTCCTCCATTCCGAAGCGTTAGCGTAGGAGGCACGAGCAAAAAGCAGCTTCGGTGTTTTTGCTCTGTGCATCTTTACTATTTGTGACGCTTCTACACAAATAGCGATGTGAAAAATATAATGAACTTTAGTTCTATATCGAGCATATTTTTCACATTAACTCCATTCCGAAACGTCACCATCTAGCTGATCGCCGACGCTCCTGCTACAATCTCTGTCAATTCCTGCGTAATCGCCGCCTGACGGGCACGATTGTACTGCAGGCCCAGTGTCCCAATCATTTCCTCTGCATTGCTCGTAGCAGAATCCATCGCCTGCATACGGGCACCATTCTCACTGGCCACGGCCTCTACCAATGCACCAAAAATTAAACTATTCATATACAAAGGAATAATATAATTAAGTGTTTCTTCCTCCTCCGGTTCATAATTCATCAGTGCCTCCGCACCTTTTTTCTCCTTTGAAGAATCCTCTTCGGTATCGGATACCAGATCCTCTTCATCAAAAGGAAGAATTTTAATCAGAGTCGGAATCTGTGTTACTGTATTTTTAAATACTGTGTATGCCAGATACACTTCATCTATTTCACCACTCTCCAATGCACTGCTAACCGTTTTTCCAATGGCAACAGCATCGCCAAAGAGCGGTTTATTCATTACCTCGGAATAATCTCCCTCACACCTGTAGCCAAGCCGCTGAAGATGTTCCATACCCTTGCGTCCGACCGGATAAATAACTGTATTTTCTGTGTCAAAATCTCCCTGCGTAATTAATTTAACCACATTGGAATTATATCCACCGGCCAGTCCACGGTTGGAAGAAATGACAATAACGCCTTTCTTCTTCGGCCCGTCTCCTTTATCCGCCCGGATATACGGATTTGATGAACTTCCGCCGGAATGGGCAAGCATACCGGATACCGTTTCATACATTTTATCAAAGTATGGTTTCGTCTCCTCCGCATGCCCTTTTGCTTTCTGCAATTTAACGGTAGACACAAGTTTCATTGCCTTGGTAATCTGAGAAGTGCTCTGAATACTTTCCCTGCGACGTTTGATATCTCTCATTGACGCCATATTATCACACCTCTCTAATTTTCATGCAAAAATATATTTTTATATTCTTCAATTGCCTTTTTCAGCTTCTCTTCCGTCTCTTCTTTAATTTCTTTGTCATCACGAATGGATGCCAGCACTTCCGGATGGCGGTTATCCATAAAATCAAATAACCCTTTCTCAAATTTGAGAATATCCTCTACCGGAATATCAAGAAGGTACTGCTTCGTTGCCGCATATATAATGATTACCTGATACCATACCGGCAGCGGTGCATACTGTCCCTGCTTCAAAATTTCACGGATTCTTTCTCCCTGATCTAACTGACGCTTCGTGTCCGCATCCAAATCAGAGCCGAACTGTGAGAATGCTGCCAGTTCACGGTACTGAGCAAGCTCAATACGAATAGGTCCGGCAATTTTCTTCATTGCCTTGATCTGGGCAGAACCACCTACACGGGATACCGAAAGTCCCGGATTGACTGCCGGACGGAAACCGGAATTAAACATTTCTGTTTCCAGATAAATCTGACCGTCCGTAATCGAAATTACATTGGTCGGAATATATGCAGATACGTCACCTGCCTGCGTCTCTATAATCGGGAGAGCCGTCAGGGAACCGCCGCCCAGCTTATCAGAAAGTTTTGCCGCACGCTCTAACAGTCTCGAGTGCAGGTAAAATACATCTCCCGGATATGCCTCACGTCCCGGCGGCCTGCGAAGAAGTAAGGAAAGAGTTCGATAAGCAGCGGCATGCTTACTCAGATCATCATAAACGATGAGCACATCCTTCCCATTCTCCATCCATTCTTCACCGATCGCACAACCGGCATATGGAGCAATATACTGAAGCGGAGCCAATTCACTGGCAGTTGCCGCAACCACCGTCGTATAGTCCATGGCACCACTTTCTTCCAATGTTTTTACAATGTTTGCAACAGTAGAAGCTTTCTGACCAATGGCAACATAAATACAAAGCACATTCTGGTCTTTTTGATTGATAATCGTATCAATGGCAATTGCTGTCTTACCCGTCTGACGGTCTCCAATAATCAGCTCTCGCTGACCTCTTCCGATCGGTACCATGGAGTCAATCGCCTTAATACCGGTCTGAAGCGGAGTATCTACGGATTTACGGGAAATAACACCGGATGCCACACGTTCGATCGGACGAATTTTATCCGTATTAATCGGACCTTTTCCATCAATTGGCTGACCGAGGGCATTCACAACACGTCCGGACATCGCATCACCGACCGGTACGGTTGCAACCCGGCCGGTTGTTTTTACAATATCCCCTTCATTGATATTGGAGGTGTCTCCGAGAAGTACCGCACCTACGTTATCCTCCTCCAGATTCAGCACCATTCCATATATTTCGTGTGGAAATTCCAGTAGTTCACCCTGCATGGCCTTCTCCAGACCATGAATCCGGGCAATACCATCGGCAACCTGAATGACGGTTCCTACGTTCGCGACTTCAAACTCCGTACTATATTTCTTGATTTCTTCTTTAATTACCGAACTAATCTCTTCAGGTTTTAAATTCATGTAAACGCACACCTTCTTTCTAACTGGACAGTTTTACTTTACTTAATTGTCTTGACATTGCATCCATCTGAGAACGTATACTATTGTCAAGAACCCGGTTACCGATACGAATCACGATCCCTCCCAGCAGACTTTTATCTATCTGATAATCAACGGATAATGTTTCATATTCCGAAACCTCAAGTAGTCTATTTTCAATCTTTTCTCTCTGCTCCTTCGATAACGGCATAGGTGTCTGAACTACAACTTCACCTATTTTTTTATATGCCATTACCTGTTCCATGAAATAATCCAGAACAGACAGAATTTCACCGATGCGTCCTTTTTTCACAAGAACATTCAAAAGTCCCATCATATTTTGGGACAGTCCTTCTTGAAATACTTCTTTCAGCAGGGCAAGCTTCTTCTCCATTGTCATCTCCGGATGACATAGGATTGACAAAAAATCCGGATTGCTGTCAATTGCCTCATGCATCATGGCAGCTTCTTTCCAAAGAACATCCACCTGCTCCTCCTCCAGTGCCAGTGAAAACAGGGCATCACCATATACTTTTGAAACTAATTTTGCCATGTTTCATCACCCATTTCCTTCAGCGTATCATCGATGAGTTTTGCCTGCGCTTCCTCATCCATGGACTCAGCTACGAACTTACCTGCCATAAGTGCTGCAACCTGAACCATTTCCTGTTTCATTTCATCACGGACTTTATCTTTTTCCAAAGCGACCTCTTTTTCGGCACGATTGATAATGCGATGAGCTTCTTCATTCGCCTCCGCTACAATCTCGTTTTCTCTCGTTTTCGCTTTCTTTCTTGCCTCTGTAAGAAGAGCCGCTGACTCATCTTCGACCTTGGCAATTTTGGTATCATATTCTTCTTTCATAGTCAATGCTTCCTGCTTCACACCAGCCGCCTCATCAAGCTGATTCTGTATCAGTTCTTTTCTCTTCTGAAGCAGATTACGTGCCGGATTAAACAATAAATATGATAATCCCATAAATAACACGAACATCGCTACCAGCGTTATACAAGTGTCAAACAATAACTGAGCATCCAGTCCAACTATTCTTGGATCCACTCACAATCCCTCCTTTCTTAAACTTTGCGGATGGATTGTCCTTTATGCTCCGAATGGATTTACAAAGAGCAAAATCATCGCTACAACCAAACCATACAGACCTGTTGTCTCGGCTACCGCCTGTCCTAAAAGCATGGTGGACATAATTTCACCACGGGCACCCGGATTACGTCCTACCGCACTGGCACCGTATCCGGCTGCAATACCCTGTCCTACACCAGGTCCAATACCTGCAATTACTGCTAATCCCGCACCAATAGCGGATGCTGCTTTAATAATAGCTGATGTCATTTCCATAAGATTTTCCTCGCTTTCTGTGCATTTTATGCACGATACATTAATTTAATTTTCTTCTTGAATATCTGCGGCATTCGCAATGAATACCATTGTCAGCATGGCGAATACATATGCCTGCAATGCCCCGGCAAAGACATCCAGATAGGCATGCAGTGCAGCCGGCCATGCCCATAATATGAACTTGGGAAGCAGTCCATATATGAGTGCCATTATCATTGTTCCTGACAAAATATTAGCAAAGAGACGCAGCGACAATGACACCGGTGTTGCAAATTCGCTGATTACATTAATTGGGAAGAATAAGAAAAATGGTTCAAACATTCCTTTGAGCCTTCCCATTTTCTGCCACTTAATTCCCTGATACTGAATGAGCATAAAGGTAATTATTCCAAGCGGAAGCGTAACACCATAATCTGCCGTCGGTGGTCTGAGACCGAACAAGCCGGACAGATTACATACTATAATGAACATGAATACGGCTCCGATATAGTTTCTGAATCTGGGTGCCAGTATTTTTCCCATGTTATCACGCACTAAATTATCTAAGGTTTCTACCAGTAATTCAATTACATTTAAAAACCCGCTCGGTGCCTTGCATGGATCTGCTTTCGCAATCTTCCGGTTCGCCACAATGGCAAATACGAAAATCACTGCCACAACAATCGCTAAACATACATGACTGGTCGTAATATATACCGTTGCTTCCCCTATATGAATAGGCAGATAGCCATGTACATAAAAATCAACTCCTTCCACATCCTCACTCTCCTTTCCTCAAAAATTTCTCCATAGGCGTTTGCGAAACGCCACAAGCCGCATGAATACGGCATTTTTTTGTTGCTAAAATCAAAAATCTCCTCACGG
>CANRLR010000043.1 GCA_947631505.1 uncultured Lachnospiraceae bacterium
CCTCCTTAAGGTTATTATAACAAAGGTTGTGAGGAATGTCTCATTTTAATTTGTGCTAATTATATGCTAACACTATATCACATTTTCTCTTTTAACTCAACTATACTCTATTTTCATCAAAATAATCACTTATGTGCTAACACTTAAAGAACGATCTGCCTGTCACACAAGCTAAGTGAAGATTTTCTATGTGAAACAACAATAATCGTTTTATCTCTGTCTATATTACGAATGGCCTGCTGCACCATAAATTCCGCATTTTGGTCCAGTGCACTCGTTGCTTCATCAAAAATAAACATATCCACATCCCGCAAAAATAACCGTGCCAGAACCAAACGTTGTTTCTGACCTCCAGATAATTTGATGCCCCTCTCACCGATAACCGTTTCATAACCATCCGGCAGGCTCTGAATGAACTCATCAATATAGGCTTTCTCACATGCCTGTACCATTTGCTCCTGTGTGGCATTCTCATTTCCATATAAAAGGTTTTCACGTATGGTAGTATTAAACAACATATTTTCCTGCAATACAAAGCCTATTTTTCTATGAATCATCTGCAATGACAAATTTCTTAAATCTTCACCACCAAAGCGTATCGTGCCCTCTGTCGGCTCCAGCATTCCCACAATCATTTTTAACAACGTTGTTTTGCCTTTTCCACTCTCTCCGACGATACCAACCCGTTCCCCCTGCTTAATCTCCATTGAAAAATTATGTAATATATCTGCTGCATCGGTCTCATACGAAAAAGCTACATGCTCAAAAACCAAGTCAAAACTTCTGACTTCTTTCTTTTCCCTGTGATTTTCTGCTATCTTTTCTTCCATTGCTGTAAGAGCCTTTTCATAGAAGGTGGTATTCACCTGTAAATCGGCATCTGCCACAACAACCCTTTGTACAGTGTCTACCAGTTGTGAATAATATTGGGCAAATACCAGTAATACACCGATTGTAATATTCCCATTAAAAATTAGTATACCGCCAAGAAAATACAATAAAAACTGCATGACAAACTCATCCTTGATCTTTGGTATAATTAAAACACTTGCCACCCAGTATCTGAGCCATATCGTATGTATTCTTGAATGTTCTTTTGCATATGTCTCAAAGGTATTTTGACATGTTTCCTCCAGATTCAGGGCACGGAGCTCCCTCCATCCATTGAGACAGGAATAAATCCATGCTCCCATTCTCTGGTTATTTTCCCAATCCTCATCATTATACCTCTTTGATTTCTTTCCGATGATATGATTCAACCAGAAAGTAAGGGGAATGGCAAAAACCAAAACAAGAGCCAAACGCCATTCCATTATGAACAGCAATACAAGCAGAACCATCATCTTACAGTAATCAATGGCATATTCTACTGTCTGTGTATTCGTGAAATCACACATTCTCATAACAGCATCATCCATCGTCATCTTTTGCTCTCCCACGTTTATTTTTTCATAATCGGTGAAAGGACGGTGCAGGAGATTGTACAATATTTTTTCTTTCATTTTCACCGTGCCCTGATTGTTAATACGATACCCGCAATAATTTCTTAAAAAGGCTATGCCTGTATTTGCCAGCTGTATGACTACATAGCCCAGAACAACCGGTATTAACAACTTAATTTTACCTCCAAGAATCACCTTTTCTACAAAAATACTATAAATAGCCGGAAGCATCAATGCCAGAACAAGGCTTATGACAGCCGCAAAGAGGTTTACAAAAAACAGCTTTCTCACACCAAATACCAACGACTGTATTCTCTTTAGTACATTTATTCGATACATGATTTTTTGTAACATTTTTCACCTTTCCTCCCGAATCGCAAATAAACTACGAAATCTGACACTGTTTCTCTTCATTTCCTCTGGCTCTCCGGTTTCCACAATACGGCCTTCACTTAAAATCGCTGCTTTATCACATAGCATAACGGAACTTTGCCGATGTGCAATGACAATCGCGGTTCTTCCCTCTAACATCTTTTTCCATGCCTCATGTATCTGGGATTCCGTTTCATTATCAAGGGATGCCGTTGCCTCGTCAAAAATTATAATCGGGGGATTTTTTAAGTATATTCTGGCAATGGCAATCCTCTGTTTTTGCCCGCCGGACAGCTGTCTGCCATTTCTGCCCAGTACCGTCTCAAATTGTTCCTCCATTTCCATAACGAAATCATATACCCCTGCTGCCTTACAAATTCGAATCAAATCGTCTTCTGTCACATGTTCATTTCCGAGTGTGATATTATAACGAACTGTTCCGTCAAAAATGAGAACGTCCTGCTGAACGACTCCGATGTTTTCCCGAATGGATCTCAACGTACATTCTGAAATCCTCTTGCCATCTATCTTTATTTCCCCCATTACAGGCTCATAAAAGCCAAGCATCAAATAGCTCAGTGTAGTCTTTCCGCAGCCGGATTCTCCCACAATGGCAATCTTTTCACCCTCCCGGATATGTAAATCCAATTTATCGACAACCATTTTTTTGTCGGAATAGGCAAAGGAAAGATTCGAACATTCTATCTCTCCTCTCGTTACTTCTAAAATTTCCTTTCCCTTCCATGAACTGACTGTCGGCTGCTCCATTAAATTTTTCATTCTTTGGATAATAGTAATCCTATTTTGTGCATCCATGTAGTTGCTGCTGACGCTCTGCAGACTTCCAGTCAGGGAAGAAAAATAGGTAAGAATTACAATGACAGAACCAATCGACAAACGCTGATGAAGTGCCAAAAAAGCTAAAACAGCAAACAAAACCATTTGTATATAGGTATTGATATTGTCAATGATCTGTTTTGCTTTCAATGCCGCAATCCCCGCTTTAATATCCGTTTTAATTAATTTATCCTGATGCCTGTGAAAAATACGGTTGACCCGTTTTTCTGCCCCTAACAACCGGATATCCTTTAACGCATTAAAAATTTCATACAGCCAGCTTATATATCCTCCATACGCTTCTTGGTTCCGCCCTCTTTCCTCCCGTATTTTTTTGCCGAACTTCCAGGAAATATAGACAGAAACCGGAACCATGACCAACAATACTAGTGCAATCCACGGATTAATGACAAATGTAATCACAAGGCAGATAAGGATTCGAATATAATTATTTACATTGTGTATTAAATTCCGAACGATAAAATGGACACATTCCATAGCCTGCCACTGTATTAACTGTGCCATATCGCCATAATTACTGTTCGACATTGCTTTCGCTTCCATTTTCTGAACAACCGAAAACATCCGGCATCTCGTTCGGTAAATCAATTCGTTCCAAACATTTCCATACATTTCGTATAGTAGAAAATATAAAATACACGAAAAAACCGACAGTCCAAAAAAAGCAAGGCTGATCTGTACAAACAAAGACAAATTCCGGTAATATACAATCTGGTTTATCATAACACCAAACAGAATCGGTGCCACCACCTCTGCCAGTGTATCAAACAGCCATCCAAAATAGAAGAATACAAGCTGAATATGAAGTTTATCCAGAAATTGATTCAGGAACGAAAGGGTAGAAAAAAAATTGAGCTTTTCCGCATTCCCTTTCTTCCTTTTCCCCACAGCGACATGCATTTATATATTTCCTCCTTCTGCAAATATATGCTTTAACAATGTTATTTCCTCTGTTTGTACATCGATGTTCACTTTTTCTCCGTCAGAGAAGAGTCCGGTATCTTTCACCACAATGTATCCGTCTTTCAGCTGATATGCCGTAATTTTCTCCAACGATTCATCTCTTGCATGATACAAAAAAATCGGTTCATCCGTCTGAATTTTTTGGTTATGCATGGGAAGCTTTATTCTGTCATTTTCTTTCTCAGCATAAGTTTCCACGGTCATATAAACCGGGATTTTAATGTTGACAGAAACAAGCATAAACATAACGATGCCCAATATCAGAAATAAAACAAACCCCCATGGCCTGAGCACAAAAATATCAAGCAATATCTGCTTCTTTTTATTCTGTTCTTTCATTCTCCATCCCATTCCTTTTCATAAATTCCCCATACAAAATATAAACCAGCCGTCTGAACCGCCAAAGCATGTCCCGAATCAAAATACTGTTTTGTTCTCTGAAAATAATCCACATAGGCTTCTGCCTCGGAATAGCAGATCCCGCGGGAAATAAAGTAGGAACTCCCTTTCATAAAAGAATCTGTACTTTCATAAACGGTCCGAAAGATATCATTCATTTCCCGTTTTGTTTCATCCTCTGGATTATAAATCGTAACCCTGTCGCTCATACGTGCCTCAATCCTTTTCATGCCGATTTCTTTCAGCATATAAGGCAGTTTTGTCCCCATTCTATAATCCCGTTCTTTATGATTTTTTTCACTTTTCCAGACAGGAATAAAATCGGGACGTTCCATCCCCTCCTCTTCCTGCTCCAGACCGGAATAATATCCCGCCTGCTCAACCTCTTTATTGCAGTCAATCAGAATCAGCATCCCTTTGTCCACCAACGATTCTTTCATTTTGTTTAAGATGAGATCGGGTTGTTTTAAATACGACATTAAATACATGGAAATTACAATATCGTACTTTTTTTCAGGCTTATATTCATAGACATCCTCTTGTAGAAAGCTTGTCTTATAGTCTGTCTTTGCAAAGAACTGACGTGCCTCCTCAATCAGGTCACCATCCAGTTCTATTCCCGTGTAAGAACTCCCCTCCGGTAATAATGGCAAAAGCTTCCTTCCCAGAAATCCTGAACCACATCCATATTCTAAAATATGAACTGGTTTTTGGAGTTTCCACACCTCTTTGACCAAAAAGGAAAAGTAATCTTCATTCCAGTATAACGATTTCCAAAGCCTTGTTCTCTCTCCGTTTTTGACCCAGTAATCACTTCCGTCGAATTTGCGCCACGGATTTTCAATTACAAAGGGTTTCAACCCCAGCAAAATATCTGTGCTCACACCAAAGATATCTGCCAGTTTGGGAAGATACGTAATATCCGGTAAATTAATACCATTCTCCCATTTACTAATCGTCTGAAAGGATACATTCAGCCGTTCTGCCAAATCCTTTTGTGTTATTCCCAGTTGTTTCCGCAATTCTTTCATCACCAGCTGTATCTTTTTACTCATACGAACCTCCTGTATTTTATTATATCAAGCTATTTTCTACCCAACAATAACATAAATAACGAACAAAATTCGCCGCAAGGGCGAATTTTATCTACATTCTGTATTCCAAATAATAGTAGCAATTCCTTTGACTGCTTCCGCATACCATTCATTCTCATAAAAAAAGGGTACATCCCACACGGCAGCCAGTTTATCCTTTCGATTTACCATCAGCACACAGGTACCTAGTCCTTCATGATAAATCGTCTTCTCACTGACACACATTGTTCTGTCAAATCTGGAGTCATAAACAGCACATCCGGCGCCATATACAATTTCAATGCCTCCATGCTCCCAGCAAAAATCCCTCACACCGTCTCTCAATTGATTTTCCTCGAGCAGTTTCAGGGATTCTTCGTGCAATATCCGTTTCCCCTTATACACTCCACCCTCAGACAACATAATTCCGAATCGGATTAAATCCTGCAGCGTTGACATCAGACCTCCTGCCGTTTCCGGAATCTCACTCCATTTTGTACAAGAATCAATGAATGCTTTTTTCCCGTCAACCGGATACATTGCATACTGCCGCCTATGCCGTTCTGTCCGTATCAGGTAACGCAATGCCCATTCATCCGTTATCTCTCTCTTCCAATGCGTTTCCCTCATATCACATGGATTCAATATTTCCCTGCGAATAAAATCCTCTGCCCTCTCTCCGGTAATCCGGGCAATAATTTCCCCTAATATACAAAATCCTGCCATGGAATATTCCCATTTACTTCCCGGCTCATAGTAAAGTCCTTTTCTCAAAACCGCTGATATCCAGCTGTCAGCCACATTCGTTTCATCCACACCATTTTCCCAGTTCAAGTCTCTGTCAGCAAAAGCCCCCTCAATCGGAACAATTCCAGAACTGTGCGTCAGTAAGTGCATAATTGTAATGCACGAAAAAGTGTCCTGATTAAATTCCTCAATATAAGTTCCCACTTTATCATATACGGAACACTGTCCCCGTTCCTGCAAAATCAGTATTGCTGCTGCGGTAAACATCTTTGTTATCGACTGAATTTCAAAAAGTGTATCCATCGATACACTTTTTGTTAAGCCATTGCCCAAATCCATATCACCCATCGCATTGCAGGAAACCACTTTGCCGTCTTTCGCAATACAATAGCTTCCTGAACGGATTTTTCTCTGGTCTATCAGGTTTTTCATGTATAAATCCAGTTTTTTGTTAGTCATTCCTATCAACCTCATCCATATGGTACTGATTACTCCCGAACCAGCACCATGTTTTATTCGTAACACGCAAATTTTTATAAGCTCTTTAAGCGTACCATATCTATGGATTAACGTCAATTAACTCACAATCGTGCCACCTTCCAGATGAAGTTCTAATTACGCCAATTTTTCTAAAATCCATGCAATATCATCGATTGTTTTCATTTTGTTTTTTGTTTCCAGCCTGTACTGTAATGCTATCCGCCTTATCCCCGGAAGCTGTCACCGATACCATGGAGCCAAGTTCCAAATCCGATAACGAAACTTTTGTCTTTTCTTCTCCCTGCTGCATATAGATCTTCGTACTTCCACTAAGGGAATAGGTCTTACTCTCTGTCAATGAATTTCCCTTACCAGTTGCACCACCGCTGACATTATCCGGTGCCTTTTCATCCGATTTTCCTGCCGATGGAGTTCCCGCCGGCTTTTCCATTTTTCCTACCGCACTTCCACTTACATTTTTTCCATCTGGTTTTTCACCCTTTGACCGTTCACCTTCCAGCTGCCGAAATATCTCCAGTGTAATTTCCTGTTCCGATATACTAGTGATTCGTCCTCTGACTTCTGCCCCGGACGCTTCTTCCCTGCCACACGCCGTAAGCATCGCCCCTGCCAACGCAAAACAAAGCCCGATACACATCCCTTTTCTTTTTCCATCATTCATTCTGAATTACCTCACTCATAGATTTTCCTCTATTGTAGATAATCTTATTGAATTATTTGTGGATGGACTGTGATAAAAATGTGTAGTCCTTATAACAATACATCCACTGTTCCTGCGGACAAATTCTCTGCACCACTATCTATTGGTGTACTTTCGAGCGGAATCTCTCCGGAAGCAGCCTCAGTCATATCTGCCATATTTTCTGCGTTCTCTCTCTGCTGCTGCCGTATTTTCTCTTTCATGTAACGCATTTCTGCCTCTTTAATTTTGTTGTTCTCCTCTCTTCTGTTTTTACGCCGAAGCTGCTGCAATTGCTGCTTCAGAAGCATTTCCTCAGTCGTATCTTTTGTCCTTTTTCGTAAACGGCGGCTTTTACCTTGGAGCTGTTCCTCCTCTTCCATATGATTCAGTTTCTTTCTGGCACAGGACACCATGCGCTTGGCATGAGCTAATGCCGCCCGTACCGCATTTTCGTCATAATCCCCTGTAACCGCACAGCGCTGTAATTGTGCTACCTTGATCTTTGCCCGCACCAGCACCTGTGCCGCACCGACCGAACGGGTCGCCCGCAAAATCTGAGAAGATATTTCCCTCGCATTATAGCTCAGTTTCTTTTTCTTTTTGTTATTTTTCCTTTTCACACTATATACTTTATATTGTGTACTCTTTGCTATGGCAGCTGTTTGACATGAATTCTGAATGGATACTCCCATTGGCTCACCCCTTTCCCTTTCCAATACATACTATTAATAATGTTATCGGAGATATCGTGGGAAAAGTTAAGCACCGAATAATGCTTGCCCTTCATACTGTCTTCGGTATTTGAAATACATATTATACCATGTCTGTATCCAAAGCCATAAATTTTCGTCCATTTCATTTTGAGAAAGTTGCAACAGATCTCTTTTCCCACTCCAATTCAGAACATAGTGTTCCCACATACCCATGCTGTCACTGGCCATTGAAGTCACTTGAAATCCCTGCTGATTAAAAATGCTATTAAGTTCAGAAAGTGTCAGAACTTCTTCATCAAAATCAACAAGTTCCTGTGGGGGATTATCTACTCTTGAATACAACTTCTGATATGCAAGCACCCCACCAGTTTTTAGAAATTTTTTGCCGAGCGACAATGTTTCCGGAATGCTTGAAATCGTCTCGCTGCAAATTACCACATCATATTTTTTATCATAATAAGCTGCTACATCTCCACAGCATAAATCAAGTACCGTATCGCCTTCCTGTAATCCGAGTTCATAACCAAACCGCAGCAGTTCTTCAACAGGCACCATACTGATCAAGTGTGCATTATCCTCTAAAACGGAAAGAGCCTTCCGCCAGCTGCCGAACCAGTACACCGTTATTATATTTATCATATATCTCCTTGTTTCTCAAATCCAAGGCAGAACGTATGTCCGTAGATTCACCCCATTTTCTCTCTTTTCCATCTGCACGGGGAATATAAATGGATTCTCCATCTACATATTGTTGAATCTGTAATATCCGTTCAGAATGGACTGATTCCAATTCTATTTGTAACTTCTTTCTTAGTTTACTGCAGCTTCGAAGATAGCCGCTCCATGCCTGCCCTGCATTCCTCAGTCTCCCATTTATAAGCAGGATCATCTCTTGCTATATTTCTTATCATTATATAATGATATATTTGCCACGCCGTACGATATTCCTGCAGTGCTTTTTCCTTTTCCTCCAGAGAAAACAGGCTGTCCCCCAAAAGCTCATGCCCTAAACCATGGTCATATGTAGATACTCTCATTTCCATCTCATAAAGTGCAATTGACTTCTCCAAACAATCTTTCGCACGTTGTGCTTTACCTATGCGCAAATAACGACTGCCAAGGTTACAATAATTATCGGAAACAGACATAATGCGACTAAATTTCTCTTCCTCATCAATCTTACCGATTTTTTTCATAACGCCTACGACCATTTTTCTAAAAATCGTTGGCAAAAGATACATTTTCCCCATCTCACGTATGTTTATTGTCAATGCCCTCTCTGTGTATTCACAGGCAAGAAGTATGTCACCACAATTTTGACATAATCTGGCAATTTCCTCATAGCAGTCTGCTACAAAATCACTTTCTTCGCCATATATCTCTCTTGCTCTTTTCAGGTAGGGCTGATAATACGCAATAGCCTTATCCGTATCCTGCTCCCATTTTGAACTGATCTCTGCCATTCTTTTATATGAGTCAGCTATTCTTCCTGCATCTGCCTCCGGGTTCTTTTCATTGATTGCCAATATTTCCTGCAAAACCTGCATTGTCTCAGCGCTGTTTATTTCGCTATCTATAGTAATGACCGAAAGAATCGAAGCCACTTTCCAGGAATCATAATTTCCTTTTCCAAACTCCCCATCATAGATTTCCTTCGCCTGCATATAAAATTCCCATGCCCGTTTTTCATCAGCATCTTCGTCCTCCGGATATTCAAAATCTCTTCGGTAAATTGCTCCCAATGCACAGAGTCCATTTGCCAAAAGCATCCTCTGTTCCGTTGATAATTCCGATAATATGAATCCTCTCTGAATTTCCATCAGCATCTGTTCAAGCTTCCCCTTAACCTCTTTTCTCTCAAGATAGGTCATATTATCCATTTCTATCAAAAGATCATCCAACTCTTCCTAGTGTTAGCATATAATTAGCACAAATTAAAATGAGACATTCCTCACAACCTTTGTTATAATAACCTTAAGGAGGAA
>CANRLR010000044.1 GCA_947631505.1 uncultured Lachnospiraceae bacterium
ATAGCTTTGATCCGACACGAGAAACTCTTCGAGATTTCTCGTGCGGTTCTTCGCGATTAATCGCTCAGAAATGAGGATAAAAAATGAAGATGAAAACAAAAATGAAGTTTATTATTTCGATTCTTGTTGTTTTGTTTGCAGGAGTATATTATTATGTGAACCTTCCGGCACTGAACATTCACTCAGAGGGATTCTGGGGATTTGTCATTGTGCTCTGTGTCGCCATCGGTGCACTTTTTGGTATTTCCGGAATCCGGTGGAGTCAGGGACAGCAGCATGCAATCTCTATGGATTGGCAGTCCCTTGGTGGGTGGAAGAGACTTTTCTCCCGTATCTTTCTTGGATTGGCTGCGGTACTTGTCGTTGTTTTTCTTGTGGGAAGCCTGCTGTCCAGTCAGATTGTGAATGCCGGCAAATATCATGATTTAATTGACATTGCAGATGGTAATTTTACAGAAGATATTGAGCAGATTTCTTATAATGAAATTCCTCTTTTGGATAAAGATTCAGCAGAGATTATCGGAAACCGGAAAATGGGAACCATGGTTGAATATATTTCCCAGTTTGAAGTGGCATCGGATTACACGCAGATTAATTATCAGGATAAACCGGTACGTGTTACACCGCTCCGCTATGGAAACTGGTTGAAGTGGATCACGAATATGTCCGATGGAATTCCTGCTTATATCAAGATTGACATGGCAACGCAGAATGCGGAATGCGTGAAGTTGAAAGAAGGAATGAAGTACACGGAAAATGACCATTTTAACCGGAATATTCACCGTTTTCTGCGTTTCCGTTATCCGACTTATATTTTTGATACCTTGAATTTTGAAGTTGATGAAGAGGGAAATCCGGTTTATATCTGTCCGGTGAAAGATTACACGATCGGTCTGTTCGGGGGAGAGACGATACGGAAGGTCGTAATTGTAAATGCGGTAACAGGGGAACATCAGCTGTATGACGTAAAAGATGTGCCGGAGTGGGTCGACCGGGTCTATTCCGCAGATTTGCTTATTTCTTATTATGATTATTATGGAAGTCTGCAGCACGGCTATTGGAATTCCGTTCTCAGTCAGAAAGACTGTCTCAAGACGACAGAGGGATATAATTACATTGCCTTAGACAATGATGTATGGGTGTATACCGGTGTTACCAGTGTGGGTGAGGACCAGTCCAATGTAGGATTTGTACTTATGAATCAGCGTACCGGAAAAACCAAATACTATCAAATTTCAGGTGCAGAAGAGTATTCTGCTATGAATTCTGCGAAGGGAAAGGTACAGCATTTAGGGTATGATGCAACATTTCCGCTGCTTTTAAATGTCGCGAATACACCGACGTATTTTATCTGTCTGAAGGATAGTGCCGGACTTGTGAAACAATATGCAATGGTGAACATTGAAAAATATACCATTGTAGCGATTGGAAATTCGGTAACGGAATGTGAGAAGGATTATATTGCCCAGCTGAAAGCAAATGGAGCGGGCGAGAAAACAGTTCCGAAAGAAGAGAAAACAATTTCCGGTAAAATTGTTCGAATGACGGAAGCGGTACAGGAAGGAAATTCCCATTTCTATTTTCTTCTTGAAAACAATAATCAGATTTTTGATGCTTCCGTGGCAGCTGTGCTGGATATTGTCAGGTATAAAGAGGGTGATGTTATTTCCTTTACCTATCAGGAGGATGAGGGAAGTAATGTTGTGACAAAGATAGGTTGATATTAGCTTCGGAATGGGGATTTGTATGAAGAAGATTCTAATTGTGGAAGATGATTCAGTAATACGTCAGGAATTGACGGATTTACTGACCAATGCCGGATATGAGGCAATGGCTCTTTCTGATTTTTCTAAAACAAGGGAGGATATTTTAAGAGCCGGTTCAGATTTGATTTTGTTAGATATTAATATACCCGGGCTCAATGGAGAGTTTCTGCTGCGGGAAATCAGGAAGGAAACAGATACACCTGTTATTATGGTGACAAGCCGGACATCCGAGGTGGATGAGGTATTATCAATGAGCTATGGGGCAGATGATTATATTACAAAACCGTATTCGCCAACGATCTTATTGCTTCGTATTGCTGCAATATTTAAGAGAATCGGTCAAAAGAGTAATTCTCTCGTTTATCGGGATCTGACGGTTAATCCGGCAAAAGGAACCCTTGCAAAAGAAAGGGCGGACGGAATGGACGGGGAAATTTTTCTGACAAAGAATGAGATGATTATTTTTCAATTGTTGTTAGACAAACAGGGAACGATAGTATCCAGAGATGAACTAATGACAGATCTATGGGATAATAATGAATTCGTGAATGACAATGCTCTGACAGTGAATATTAGCAGACTGCGTTCAAAACTGGCGGATTTTGGTTATACGGATGCCATTGAAACAAGAAAGAAACAGGGGTATATATTATTATGAATGTGCGGGAGTATGGAAAGGACCATGGGGGAGAGATATTAATCAGCTTCTTATTTTATGGGATTATGTTTTTGATATTATTGGCATTTCGCTGTCCCTTTTCTTTCATAACTCTATTTTCGGTTCTCTTTTTCCTTGGTTTTTTCCTTGTATTTTTTGTAGGCTTTTTTCGGAAAAAAAAGTTCTATGATGAATTATTTATGAATCTGAACCGTCTGGACCAAAAATATCTGGTGGCAGAAATGGTGTCAGAGCCGGATTTTTATGAGGGACGGTTATTTTATCATGCGATGTATGAAATCAATAAATCCATGTGTGAAAATGTGAGAAAATATCAAGGTAATATGAATGATTTTAAGGATTATATTGAAATGTGGGTTCATGAGGTAAAGCTGCCTATTGCAAGTCTTCAATTAATGTGCCACAACAATAGGGAGCTGCAAGCTAAAAAATATATGGAACAGATACGCAGACTGGACCGTTATACGGACCAAGTGTTGTATTATGTCCGCTCGGAACATGCAGAAAAGGATTATTTAATAAAGGAAGTGAATTTGCAAAAGGCAGTGTCTGCGGTGGCAGTAAAGAACCGGGATGATTTGCTGGGGCATGGAATAGATCTTCAGGTGGAGAATTTGGATTGCATTGTTCGTACGGATGGAAAATGGCTGGAGTTTATATTAAATCAGATTTTTAATAATAGTATGAAATACCGGGCAGAGGACAGACAGCCCCTGATTTGTGTGTCAGCAGAAGAAATTTCGGATGCTGTTATTTTACACATCCGGGATAATGGTATCGGTATATCGGCTTCAGATCTGCCCTCTGTCTTTCAGAAGTCCTTTACCGGAGAAAACGGACGTGCCCGTGCAAAATCGACGGGTATGGGGCTTTATATTGTGAAACAGCTCTGTGACCGGCTGGGGCATAAAATTGAAATTCTTTCGGAAAGGGGAGACTATACGGAGATTAAGATCTGGTTCGGGAAACATGACTTCTTTTGTCAATCATAAGTAAAGTATAAGGAACCTTACAAATTTGTAACCTTCTGTAATCTTCCATTAACGACAATCTTTTTATAGTGCGGTACAATCCAATTATAAAAGGAGGGAATATTCATGGAAAACATTTTAAAAATTGACCAGATTGAAAAATATTATGGCAGCAGGTCAAGCTTGACAAAAGCCATTGACAATCTATCCTTTGAGGTTGTACCTGGAGAGTTTGTGGCAATCATGGGAGCGTCAGGAAGTGGAAAAACAACACTTTTAAACTGTATCTCCACAATTGACCGGGTAACCTCCGGTCATATCTATGTGGCCGGTCAGGATATAACAACGCTAAAAGGGAATGAGCTGAATAAATTTCGGCGCGAACAGCTGGGATTTATTTTTCAGGATTTTAATCTGTTAGATACATTAACTGCCTACGAGAATATTGCGTTGGCACTTTCCATTCAAAATGTATCGGTAAAGAAAATTGAAAATGAGGTAAAGAAAGTTGCGGCAGAACTGAATATCGAGGATGTAATGGAAAAATATCCTTATCAGATGTCTGGTGGACAGAAACAGCGGGTGGCATCAGCGAGAGCGATCATTACAAATCCGAAATTGGTGTTAGCGGATGAACCCACAGGAGCATTGGACTCTAAATCATCGAAGATGTTGCTGGAGCGGTTTGTCTATCTGAATCAGCAGTTAAGGGCGACCATTCTAATGGTGACACACGATTCCTTTACTGCCAGTTATGCCTCCCGTGTTATCTTTATTAAAGATGGTAAGATCTTCCACGAGATTAACCGGGGAGAAGACAGCAGAAAGAAATTCTTTGACAAAATTATTGATGTTGTTACTTTGTTGGGAGGGGATGTAAGCGATGCTCTTTAAACTTTCAATGAAGAATATACAAAAGAGTATGAAGGACTATGCCGTTTACTTCTTTACTCTTATACTGGGAGTAGCAGTTTTTTATGTATTTAATGCACTGGAGACACAGACGGTTCTCTTGAAAGTACAGGAGTCTGCTTATGAGATCATTGATATTATGACAGATGTCCTCTCCGGTGTAAGTGTTTTTGTATCTTTTGTTCTTGGATTTTTGATTATTTATGCCAGTCGTTTTTTAATAAAGAGAAGAAATAAGGAATTTGCCTTATACCTTATTATGGGAATGGGCAAGAGAAAAATTTCCATGATTCTGTTTGTGGAAACGATGTTGATCGGCATTATTTCCCTAATTGTGGGAATAGGAGTAGGAGTCTGTCTGTCTCAGGTCATGAGTGTGCTGGTGGCATATCTTTTTGAGGCAGATATGTCTGAGTTTACGTTTGTTTTTTCACAGAATGCTTGTTTGAAGGCTCTTCTTTGTTTTGGCATTATGTATATTGTTGTAATGATATTTCATACAATCAGTATTAGTAAATGCAAGTTGATTGACCTTTTAACAGCAGGACGTAAAACAGAGCAGGTGAGGATGAAAAACCCGGTAGTCTGTACGATTGTATTTCTTGCAGCGGCAGCATGTCTCGGGTATGCCTATTATATGGTATGTGCGGAAGCAAGTTCCGTCAATGCAAATACATTGTTTTTCTTAATTGGAATTGGCTGTGTTTCTACCTTTTTTCTGTTTTGGTCTGTTTCAGGGCTTATGCTGCGGATTGTGATGTCTGCAAAGAAGATGTATTTTAGGGGGCTGAATAGTTTTACCTTACGGCAGATCAGCAGTAAAGTGAATACCACGGTATTTTCCATGACAGTAATCTGCATTATGTTGTTTCTTACCATTTGTATTTTATCCAATGCTCTTGCGATAAAAAATTCTGTAACGGCAAACTTGAATGAACTGGCACCTGTGGATCTGCAGCTGGCAAAACCAATCAATCCGAAGGGAGACAGCCGGGAGAAATATAATAAAAAGCAATTAGAAACAGCAGGTGACAATATTTTACAGGTCTATCAAAAGGCGGGAATGGACATTCTTCCTTATTTAAAGGAATATGTACAGTTCTACTCGTACAGAACAAAAGGACTGACTTTAAAAGACTTTTTGGGAAGTGAATATGAAGCAGTCAAAGCAAAATATCCGTTCATGATTTATGGTTCAAAAGAAAAAATTGTCCGTTTAAGTGATTATAATAAAGTAGCCGCCCTGTATGGAAAAGATACCTTTACATTGGAACAAGGGGAATATATTTTGCTGGCAGATTATGAATCCATTGTAGAAATCCGAAATCAGGTGTTAAAGAAAAAAGAAACCATTCATCTTTGGGGACATGACTTAAAACCAAAATATACAGAATGCCAGAATGGATTTATTGATCTATCCGCCAATTATTCAAATGCAGGAATATTTGTTGTACCAGATGAAATTGTAGATCAATCCTGTATTACAGAAGATAATCTTGTTGCTAATTATGCGGCAGATAGTAAAGATGAAAAGCTTGCTGTAGAAAAGAAAATAACAGCAATTGAGACAAAGGAAAAGGAATTTATGCTGCCGGATGCTGTGACCCGCATTTTAATTGTAGAAAGCAGTACGGGTCTGGGCGCAATGGTAACTTTTATCGGACTTTATTTGGGAATCATCTTCTTGATTTCCAGTGCGGCGATACTGGCATTGAAAGAATTGTCAGAGAGTACAGATAATGTTAATCGATATCAGATGCTCCGCAAATTGGGGGCAGATGAGAAAATGATTTCAAAAGCTCTGTTCCGGCAGATTGGCATTTTCTTCCTGATTCCGTTGCTGCTGGCTTGTGTTCATTCTGTATTTGGGCTTCAGTTTTCTAATTTCTTATTGGAATCAATGGGAATCGGACAGCTCCTGCCATCTGTTCTAGCTGCAGCCGGAGTGCTCGTGCTGATATATGGCGGCTATTTTGTGATAACATATTTGTGTAGTAAAAATATTATCCGGGAACGATAACAGATAAAAATAAAAAATATTCCCTAAAATGCAACATTTTGGAAACCTCAATCGTATTATATATGAAGTTAAAAATAATGTAATACTTTAGAACGGAGGTTTTTTATGAAACAAAAAGTTACAAAAAGGGCAATAGGGATTGGTTTTCTGCTTCTGGTATTATGCTGTTTTCTGCCAATGAACAAGGCAGAGGCAGCGACAAAGAAGCTGAATAAGAAAAAGGCTACAATATATACGGGGCAGGATTTAAAGTTAAAGGTGAAGAACGCAAAAGGGGCTTCTCTAAAATGGTCTTCTTCCAACAAAAAAGTTGCCGTTGTGAAAAAGGGAAAGGTAACGGCACTTAAAAAAGGAAAAGCGGTAATAAAGGTAAAGACAGGCAAAAAAACTTTGAAGTGTAAAGTTACAGTAAAGTCAAATTATCTAAACCGGAAGGTTGTAACGGTATTTCGCGGTGGTACTTTTCAGATGAAAGCAGTTAAAATGAAAAAGGGAGTTATCCGGGGATGGAAAAGTAACAATCCATCCGTAGCATCCATCAGTGCCAAAGGGGTAATCAGTGGTGTGGCAAAGGGAACGGCTGTCATCACAGTAAAATTAAAGTCGGAAACTTACCGTTGTCAGGTTCAAGTGGTTGATGCTCTGTCCAGAGAAGATTTCCATGCAGTTTTTACCGACGAAAAAAATAATTCTTATACAAATTTCATTGATTATGCAAAATACTGGAATTATCCAACCGATTATATTTCTGCTGAGGGAGCGGATAAGACAAGGAGAGGAATCGGTGAGGGGGATACAAAAGCACAGGTCTTTGCTGCGTATGGTGAGACGAAAGTTCATTCCATTTCCTATACAGACAGTGTGATTGCTTCTGTTTTTGATGGACTGGAGCTGGAAGGGTGTGAATCATATTGTGAATATACGTATAGAGAAGATGGGGAGACCTATCAGCTTCGCTTTTATTTTGATGAAGATGATAAGGTGGTATTGGTTCTTCTGGCAGTGGGATTGTAGAAAGTTCGAGAATAAAAATCCTCGTTCCGAAATGCAGGAGCAGGGAGTATGAGAAAAAGGGGACATTCACATCACGAAGTCCCCTTTCTTAATTGCTCTAATTTACCGATTATCATGCTCATGCAGCCAGAACCACAGGTTTTTCCTGTTTTCAATCTGTTTCACTACATATTCTGTAATTTCTGCATCGGTTTTATGTTGCCCACTTCTAAGAAATTCTTCTACAAATTCTATAATTCTTGGAAAATATTTCAGTGTGTTACCTCTCGCGACAAATGCTTTGCAGACACTTGTAAGCAAGCTGTATGATATTTTCTCAGGTACTATCCCATCGATCAATGCACTATGATTTATTCGCAAATTATCCGTCAGATTCTTTATCATATCTACATTAAGTATTTCCCCATAATGATTTCTAACGGACACTTCTAATTTCTGAATTATATTTTCAGTAGAAATCTCTTCGTTTTCCGGTATAATTTCCTGATATAAAATGTTATCATAGGCTAAAATCATAAACTCTCTTGGTTTAAGATTCAGCATATCTTGTATTCTCACAATTGGCATCAGGATTCCTTCCTTTGAAAATCGAAGTCTTAATTCTGAAATCGTTTCAACGTATTGTTCATCTATAAATACCGGAACAATATCATTTCCAAATGCAATGACTAATGGATTCAACGAATTTCTCAGATTCCACCAGATTTCATTTTGAATTCGGGGATTGTTACTCTCTGTGATTTTTTTATCTTCTATGCCAAGTATATAATCTGCACTTGTATTTAAAAGACCGCACAGAGATTTCAAAATACTAACATCTGGATAGCGAAGTCCTCTTTCATACTGACTTAATGCTTGTGGTGTTATGCCTACGCGGTTTGCCAATTCCTCCTGTGTCAACCGTTGTTCTCTTCTACATTCTGCAATTCTTTTTCCAAATTCATTCTGTACAATTTCGTCATTCATAATATCCCTCCATTTATAATATTCTTCATTTCTGCACTGTTTTTGTCTCTTGTATTTTATTATAAATGAAGATAGAGAGTTTTCATATCAACGAATTGTTTATCTTCCCTCAACGTTGAACAATGTCTTTCTCGCTGCGCTCGAAAGCCATGGCAAGTTGTGGATGAGGCATTTTACAAGAAAGATTTCCGGTCACAACTTGCACGGGGATTACCCGCTAGAACCTAAATTTTGACCTTTAAGTGGGAAATGTAAAGTTTTTTCCATCAAAGTAAAAAAACACAAAAGAGACTTGAAAAATCAAGTCTCTCAGACTGTAGACAAAGCTGTGCCGGAGACAATCTCCGGCACAGCTTTTCTATTCCGGGGC
>CANRLR010000045.1 GCA_947631505.1 uncultured Lachnospiraceae bacterium
TTGTGCTTTTTATTCAACCTGTATAAAATTTTCAAAGTTCACAAATTTCTTCTTGACTTTTTATTTGCAGACTTTAAAAAGCAGTCCATCCTTTGATTTGTACACAGGATTTGCTGCTGCTACTTCTACCTTCTCCAATGCTGACATTCCTGTTAAAACACTTCCGAAATCGCCATCATAATAGATGGCACGTACCGTCTTCGGCAGAGATATCCATTTACACTGTTTACAATTTGCAATGGCATCCGTTTGAAGAACTTCTACTCCCTCCGGAACAGCAAGGGAAGTAATTTCACTGTATGAAAAAACATAACTGTTAATCTTTTTAACATTTTTGTTCCAACTGATCTGAGAGCTCTTTGCACCGTAAAAAGCTCCCTCCCGGATATCTGTTATATTGTCCGGAATCGTGATGCTTGCTTGATTGAACCCGCTCATGGCATAGTAACCGATCGTATTTACTTTTTTCAAAAAATCTAGATTTCCTTTATACGTCGGCACAACATACAATACCGCTGATTTATCTTTGTTGTAGAGGACACCGTTCTCTTCAATCAATGCCCCGCTTGTGTCCTTTACCACAATTTCAGACACATTGCTGCATCCGGCATAAGCGCACATATCAAAATTTTTGCCAATGCGATTTCTCATGAACCTTGTGTGTTCATCATCAAAATCTGTTGTGCCCGGATCATATACACCATACTCCGCAACACCGATTCTTTTAAAATCTGCCGGAATTGTTATTTTAGTCAGTTTTTTACAATTGAGAAATGCCATCTGTTCAATTTCTTTTACGTTCTCCGGTATTATGATATCCGCCTTATAACAATTGGCAAAAGCACATACCCCCACCTTTACACATTTGTCGGAAAGCGTAATTTTAGACGTCAGTTTCCTACAGCCATCAAAAGCACTAAATTCCACTTCATCTAATGTCACATCCCCGATCGAAACAAGATTCTTGCAGCCCGCAAACGCTTTTCCATCGATTTTTTTCATGTGAGGATTCATTGTTACTTTTTTCAGTGATGTACAGTCCGCGAAAGTTTGATATTTAAGAGTTTTCACCGTTTTCGGAAGTGATATCTTCTTTAATTTTGTACAGCCCTCAAAGGCCGCTCCCACACTGGTTACTTTTTTCGGTATCTGAATACTTTCTAATTTCCCACAATAATTGAAACAATAATCCGGAATTCTCTTAATGTTCTTCGACAATGTAACCTTTTTTAGTTTTGGTACCTGATAAAAGGCAAAGGCTTTTAATTCTTTCACAGTATTTGGAATCTTTACGGAAGTTACGTTCGTTTTCTCAAAAGCACGATTACCGATAACGGTTACTTTTTTTCCTTTTATTTTAGATGGAATCGTAACTTTCTTCTTCTTTCCGGTATATTTTACAATTTTTACTTTCCCTTTACTTACCCGATAAGAATATTCCTTCGTGTGTTTTAGTTTCCCTGCTGCCTCTGCTCTGGTTGCACCACCTGTTATTGCTGCAGTCACAAGAAGTGCCCCCATTGCCAATAAATACTTTTTACAAATTTTACGCTTCATAATATTACCCCCATTTCTTCTTGTTTTGAGCTTTTACTAATAATACGATTGAGAGTGGCAAAATGTTGCATTTTTTCAAAAAAATTGAAATTTTTGAAATTTTTTTATTTCATTGTTTTTCTAGACAAATGCTCTTTTTTTTGTTTTAATAGACTTGTAAAATGCGTTTAAGAAAGGATTTTTATTATGTTAATAATAGGTTCCCATGTCGGGATGAGCGGTAAAGATATGTTATTAAATTCCGTAAAGGAGGCACTTTCCTATCATGCCAATACCTTTATGGTGTACACGGGTGCTCCCCAGAACACCCGCCGCAAAGAAATCAGCGAATTAAACATTGAAGCAGCAAGGGAATTAATGCAAAAAAAGAACATGAACAATTTTATTGTTCATGCTCCCTATATTATCAATCTCGCCAATACGGTAAAACCGGAAACCTTTGAGCTCGCCACCGAATTTCTTGCCAAAGAAATTGACCGCACGGCTGCGATGGGCGCAACGGTACTCGTTCTCCATCCCGGCTCTCATGTCGGTGCCGGCGAAGAAGCAGGAATCGCTCAGATCTGCAAAGGATTGAACATGGTTCTCACCGCCGATACTCCGGTTTATATTGCACTGGAAACTATGGCAGGAAAGGGCAGTGAGATCGGACGCACCTTTGAAGAGTTAAAAGCAATCTATGATGGCTGTGACCATCCGGAGAAGCTCCGTGTCTGCTTTGATACCTGTCATGTCAATGATGCCGGCTATGATCTGGTAAATAATTACGAGGGCGTGATGGCAGAGTTTGACCGGATTCTCGGTCTTGATCAAATTGCTGCCTTTCACATTAATGACAGTAAAAATGAGCGGGGTGCCCACAAAGACCGTCATGAAAATTTTGGCAGGGGATATCTTGGTGCCGATGCATTAATGCAGGTTATTTCCGATTCCCGTTTTGAAAACGTACCAAAAATTTTGGAAACCCCTTATATAAAAGATACCGATAACCCGAAAAATTCAACTCCGCCTTATAAGGAGGAGATTGCCGAAATACGATCACGTTTAGGCGTCTGACCGTTTTTCTGCCTTTGGCAGACTGACACGGAAAAACCGCCGTAAAAATTGTTTGGCATTGAATGGAATCAGCGGATAGATATAGCTCTTTCCGCTGATTGTTTTATTGGTAGTAACGAAAAGAATTACCAGTAGAACACCACCAAGCAGTCCCCACACACCAAAGGCTGCTGTGAGACATATGAGCATAATTCTCATAAATTTCAGAGCATATCCCAGCTCCAAGCTGACCTGTGTATAGTTCGCCACGGCAACAAATGCCATATACATCATAATTTCTGAGTTGAACCAGCCGGAACTTACTGTATAATCTCCCAGTATAATACCTGCCACTACACTAAGAGGTGTACTCAGCATGTTCGGAGTATTCACCGAAGCTAATTTCAAGCCATCTATTGCAAATTCCAATATAAGCATTTGCATAAAAATCGGCACATTGATCGGGTCATTTATTTGTATAAATTTCAGCCAGTCCGGCAGCCAGCCCGGATTATTGATCAATAACAAGAATAAAGGTGTCATAAAAACCGCCATTATATTAATAACCATACGGGATAACCGCAGATACGTTCCTGTAATCGGTGGAAAATAGTAATCATCTGCATCTTCCACGATATCAAAGACCGAAGTGGGCAGTATCATAGCAGAGGGAGAGTTATCCACAAGAATCGCAATGCTTCCCTCTAGTATACTTGCCGCTGTTGTATCCGGACGCTCCGTAAACTTAAACTTCGGAAACGGATTATACCATTTGTGAGTATAAAGACATTCCGCCAGACTCTGCTGGTTCATCGAAAGGGAATCAATATCAATCGCATCAATCCTCTTTCGTATATTATCCAGCATCTCCGGCTCTACCCGGTTCGACATATATCCGATTACGACATCACTGCGGGAGCTTTTTCCCACTGTATGCATCTCCAGCACTAATTCCGGGGAACGAATCCTTCTTCGTATTAACGCAGTATTGAATACAACGGTTTCCACAAACCCGTCCCGTGAACCCCGCATGACTTTATCCTTCTCTGGTTCATCTACACTTCTTGCCGGATAAGTACGAAAATCCGTTGCCAGAAATTCCGTGTATCCATCAATTACCAGTACCGGAACCCCCGATAGCACCCGCTGCAGAAAATCCTTTTCGGTCCTTACTAAATCAATCTCCCCATAGGGAAGCTTGCTTTTTAAAAATTCATGTGCCGTATCCGGCATCTCCTCCGGTGTTATTTTATAAAGAAATTCTAGTATCTTCTCCATAACTTCGTCTTTACAGAAACCATCAATAAAGTAAAAACAAGCCTTTTTACCACCAATTATCACCACCCGGTACAGCATATCGAAACTCTTGTCCACATGGAGCAGCGTATCAATACGCTTTTTATTTTCTTCAAAATCTTTTGAAAACTCCGATTTCTCAGCCATAAGCACCTCCAAAATCAAATTCCATATACTATAGGGTTGACAAAAAACAGGATTTCTATGTAAAATGTTGATGTTATTATTTAATTTTTGTAAAACAATAAATTCTAGGAGGTGTCATTTTGGACATACCACATGATCCCATTATACTTGTGAGTTATGTAAATACAAAATTACGTGACCATTTTGCAACTTTGGAAGAGTTTTGCCGTACCTATGATGTGAATGAAGAAGAGCTTCGCACAACTCTTTCCGATATTGATTACCAGTATGATGAGACAACGAATCAATTTGTTTAAGGAATGGACCCGGTATGAAAAATACAATTACCTTTACCCATAAAATTGGCATTGAAGAATACAACGACTTACGTGCCAGTGTAGGTTTTATTACCATTTTGCCAAAACGTGCCCGCATTGCTCTACAAAATTCTCTCTACACCCTGATTGCCATGGATGGAAATACACCAGTTGGAATGGCAAGAGTCGTGGGAGATGGCGGATATGTTTTCTTTATCTGCGATGTGATCATACGTCCTTCTTATCAATCTCAGGGACTGGGCAGAATGATTATCGAAAATGTCCTTATTTGGCTGGAAAGTCAGGTAGATGAAGGAGAAACCATTATGGTAAATCTTATGTCTGCCATGAATAAAGAAGCCTTTTATGAAAAGCTGGGCTTTCACAAAAGGCCCTTTGGAAACCATGGTTCCGGTATGAGTCAATGGATTACGCGGTAATATTAAAGAACGGTTTCTTTCGTTACTTCATCAACCGCTTTTATAATAGTCAGAGCCACCGGGCCAAGGATAATTCCGGCCATGCCAAAAAGCTCCACCCCGACATAAACGGCAATTAATACAAATAACGGTTTCATGCCGATTTCTTTACCGAATAATTTCGGCTCTAAAATTTCTCTCAAAAAAGATGCGACAACAAACAATGTAATAAGAACTGCTGCCTCAAAGTAATTTCCTCCGATAATCTGCAAAATTGCCCATGGAACTAATATAATTCCGCTCCCCACAATGGGAAATGCGTCAAAAGCAGCAATTCCAATTCCGAACAACAGGGCATATTCATTTTTCATAATCATTAATCCGACACTCATGATAACAGCAATAATAAAGATGATAATAATCTGTGCTTTGATATAAGCAAGCCCTGCCGTTTTTAATTTTGCCGTTATTTTACGCATTTTTCCACGAATTTTCGGAAAGGATTCATCCAATAAAATTAACAGTGTCGATAAGAAAAAGATAAATAGACCTGCTCCGGCCTTTGCTGTCCACTGAAATGCTTTGGCCGCATACTCCGACATACGCGGTACAATATCATTGCTAAGCTCTTGATACATTTTCATGGACTGCGCTTCTACATAAGCGTAACTGGTACCCCTTGTCCATTCGAACACCCGGTCACACTGGCAGCACAGATCCTCTAATGTCTGATTTGCCATTTGCTGATACACCGGGGCTTTCTGAACAAGCAGAATCAGTTGTCCAATAACAACACTGCCTACATAAATTAAAAAACCAGCCAGTGCAGCTACCGTAACGACTACGACCAGTATAGCACTTACCTTATGTTTCCAATGAAGTTTATCGGTAAGAAAATGAACAATAGGTGAAACTGCCTTAGCAAAAAGAAACGCCAGCACAAACGGTAGAACTAAAGGCAGTAGAAATCGAAATGTCAAGAAAATAAGCAGAATAGTCAGTGCCATTATTACATATCTTGTCTTCATGTATTTTCACCTATCCTTCCTCTGATAATTCGTGTAATGCCGGTCTTTCCTATAAGATAAAAAAAGATAGCAATCCGTTTTCGCGAACCGCTATCTTAGTATGAACATTGTTTTTAAAATTATTCCTGCCCTATGCCTTGAACCGATACCCAACTCCCCATATTGTTTCGATGTATTCGGGATTGGATGAATCCACTTCAATTTTCTCACGTATTTTATTTATATGCACGGTTACCGTAGCAATATCCCCTACAGTAGAAGAACTCCAAATCTTTTGAAACAATTCTTCTTTTGAATATACACGATTGGGATTCTGAGCAAGAAAATATAGTAGATCAAACTCCTTTGTCGTAAAGTTCTTCTCTTTGCCCCGAATAAATATCCTGCGTGCTGTTTTATCAATTTTCAGCTCACCGGTATGAATAATTTCATTGTTATCTTCTTGTACCGCTGCCCTTTTTATCAAGGTCTCATATCGATTCAAATGAGCCTTTACCCTTGCCACCAGTTCACTTGGGCTAAAAGGTATCGTAATATAATCATCAGCTCCCAATGCCAGACCGCGGATTTTGTCGATATCTTCCTTTTTCTCTGATACCATAATAACCGGTTCTAAATATTTTTCCCGAAATTTCCGGCAGATTTTAAACCCATCTGTTCCTGGCAATATCAGATCCAGCAGAATAAGATTGTATTTTCCGGTCAATGCTTTCCTCAAGCCTTCCGAACCATCTGGTTCGATTTCCACATTAAAGTCACTTAGTTCCAAGTAATCCTTTTCCAGTTCAGCAATTGATAAATCGTCTTCAATAATCAGTATTTTTCTCACTTAATGCCTCCCTTTTTCTTTCGCCATTCCATTTCCTCCCAAGGATTCTAATGAACTGTACAAGTAACAATATTGCTATATTATAACACTTTTTATTCATAATATGAAGAGTTTTTTTACAAATAGTTCCGAATAAGGTAGGAAAGACTGACGATTATTTTCCTCAAATAAGGTCAAATTCTTGACGTAGGAATTTTAATATAGTAAAATATGAATGTTATGATATCTACTTATGAAAAGTAACATAAAATGGAATGGAGGATAAGTATGGGAAAATTACTGTTTACTTCTGAATCTGTTACAGAAGGACATCCGGATAAGATTTGTGACCAGATTTCCGACGGTATTTTAGATGCCATGCTGGCACAAGATCCTATGAGCCGTGTGGCCTGTGAAACTGCTATTACAACCGGACTGGTTTTAGTTATGGGTGAAATTACTTCAAATGCCCAAGTCGATATACAAAAAATTGTCCGTGATACGATTTGTGATATTGGTTATGATTCAACGGAAAAGGGATTTGATGGCCGCCTCTGTGGAGTTATGGTAGCATTAGATAAACAATCTTCCGATATTGCGATGGGTGTTGACAAAGCATTGGAATCGAAACAGACGGATTCCGAAATTGATGCTATCGGTGCCGGTGACCAAGGTATGATGTTTGGTTATGCAACCAACGAAACAGAAGAATATATGCCATATCCCATTTATCTTGCACATAAATTATCGCAGCAGCTAACAAAAGTCCGCAAGGACGGTACGTTGCCATATCTCCGCCCAGATGGGAAATCTCAGGTGACGGTCGAATATGATACGGATGGCAGGCCTTTTCGTCTGGATGCCGTTGTTGTTTCCAGTCAGCACAGTGAGGATGTTACTTGGGAACAGATTCAAAATGACATTCGGAAGAATGTCATTGACGTAGTCCTTCCGGCAAATTTAATAGACGAAGACACTAAAATATATATTAATCCGACAGGCCGTTTTGTAATTGGTGGTCCAAACGGTGACAGTGGTGTAACGGGCCGTAAAATTATTGTTGATACGTATGGCGGCTGGGCTCGCCACGGCGGCGGTGCATTCTCTGGAAAAGATCCGACAAAAGTTGACCGTTCTGCTGCCTATGCAGCAAGATATGTTGCCAAAAATATTGTTGCAGCCGGACTTTGTGACAGAGCAGAAGTTCAGTTATCTTATGCAATCGGCGTTGCTTTACCTACCTCTGTCCGTATTGATACGTTCGGAACTGGTAAACTACCAGAAGAAAAATTAATAGATATTATTCATGATACTTTTGATCTGAGACCTGCCGGCATTATTAAGATGTTAAATCTCCGTCAGCCAATTTATAAGCAGACGGCATCCTATGGCCACTTCGGAAGAAACGATTTGAATCTGCCTTGGGAAAAATTGGATAAGGTAGAAGAGTTAAAGAAATATCTATAAAAAAAGCGTCGTGATAGACCGACGCTCTTGAAGTTTGCCTATGGCAGACTTCGCTCCGCAATACTTGCTTCGTTACACGGAGCAATCTGCTCTCATAGTTAAATGGATATAACAGTCCCCTCCTAAGGGACAGTTGTAGGTTCGATTCCTACTGGGAGTACTCACAAAGATAGATTCTTTTCCTGTCATACCCATGGCAGCTTCTACAAATTTGAATTTCTACTTAACAAATTATCTTTATGTTGATATCCTTTTAATTGATATTAGGCGAAACGCTTGATTCACGCTTGTTAGGGAAAACTTCTCTAACAGGCGTTTTTTTATTTAGGTAATTGCGAAACTCGCTCAGCTCGTTCGCAATCTTGAATGAAAACAAAGAAGCATTCGCGACAAGCACGAA
>CANRLR010000046.1 GCA_947631505.1 uncultured Lachnospiraceae bacterium
ACGATTGTGTGCTGCGCCCCGGAGGAATTTTCCGGGATTTCGGAAGGGGGGCGTTTTGTTGTCGTAGCAAAAAAAGTTAATATGCAAAATTAACGTATTTTGAAGCAAAATTAGCATGTCAGGGTGGAACGAGAAATGCAACCAGTAAAGAGGAGGAGACTTATGCGGATAGCAGTCTGCGACGACTGTAGGGAGGATGCGCTGTCCCTTGAAAATGTCTGGCAAGTCACGAGGTTCGTGTGTATTTCAGTGCAGATTGTTTATACATACGCAAATGAAGCAGATATGTTGAATGTTGTTTTGTTTGGAAAGACGGCGAAGCAATGGAAAGATGAAAATCCAACAGAAAAAGGGAACATGAGGGATGTGACAACACGGAATCAATTATTAGTGCTTGCGAATCTGGAAAGCTATAATGCTGTTTTGATTAATCAAGGGAAGAATCAAAAAGAGCGAATGGAATTACTTCGGCAGTTAGCAGTACAACAGTTACAGACGTTGGAAACGATAAGTTTAAATAATTTGTCGAAATTAGAAGTTAAGCAGTAGAGGGGCTAAATTGTAACAGAGTGTTTTGTGATATTATGATTTGAATTAAGGTAGTTCAAGTTGCACAAATTAAAACTAGTAAATGAGTGCATATTTAATAACAAAAGATTTTATTGAGTTAAAGAGATTTTTATGAAGAAGGAAATATAGAAAAATTTGAAAAGAAAATTTCATCATATACCGCAGGTTTACAAACTGGATATGGATTCTGATATGCTATCTGCTGATTATGAATATTATCGGATTGGCTATTATGGGTATAGATAAGTCTAAGGCAAGGCGACATGCTTGGCGGATATCTGAGAAAGGTTTGTTTTTCGTGAGCTTTTTATGTGGAAGTATTGGTGCATGGGCAGGAATGTATATATTCACACATAAGACGAAACATTAGTATTTTGTCGTAGGGATGTCTGTAATATTGAAGGGATGATTATTTGATAGTCAGGAGGGAATTTTATAGTTATGGATACGGAATCATATAGAGAATCTGTGTTTGAGTATGTGAAAAATAAATACAAGAGCAATATAGAATATCTTTGGAAACGGTATCCGGGATATGCGGTATTCTGTCATGATGATAACAGGAAATGGTACGGTCTTGTTATGAATGTACCAAGGAATAAGCTTGGTTTGGATGGCGAGGATATCGTAGATATATTGAATGTCAAACTGGAAGATTTGATGCTTCGGGATATGCTTTTACAGAAGGAGGGATATCTACCGGGTTATCATATCAGTCGTGGGAACTGGATATCTGTTCTGCTTGATGGTACTGTGCCTATGGATGTTATAATCGGATGGATTGATACGAGCTATCAGGTGACAGCATCTAAAGCGAATAAGAATAAGACAAGACTACCCAAAGAATGGCTTATTCCAGCGAATCCTAAGTTTTATGATATTGAACACGCTTTTGATGATACTGACCAAATAACATGGAAGCAGGGAAATGGAATAAGGAGAGGCGATACGGTATTTATGTATGTAGCTGCACCAGTTTCGGCTATACTTTATAAATGCAAGGTTTTAGAAACGGATATACCTTATGAATACAATGATGGCAGGCTTCAGATAAAGGCATTGATGAATATAAAAGTCCAAAAAAGATATGAGCCTTGGAGATTTACATTTGATATATTGAAAGAAGAGTATGGGATTTATGCCGTTCGAGGACCGAGAGGTGTACCGAATAGTTTAAGTTCGGCATTGAAAAAGAAATACAAAAGCAACGGTTTTGCAGCCGGATGTTCAAGAGAGGTTATAGAGCTATGTGAGGGAGGTGTAAGAAATGGCTTTTGATTTTAAGAAAGAATATAAAGAATTTTATATGCCGAAGAATAAACCGGAGATTGTCGATGTCCCGAAAGCCAATTATATTGCTGTCAGAGGTAAAGGTAATCCTAATACCCCAGATGGTGAGTATCAGCAGGCGATAGGGGTATTGTACGCAGTTGCATATACATTAAAGATGAGTTATAAAACAGATTACAAAATAGAAGGTTTTTTTGAATATGTGGTTCCGCCGTTGGAGGGCTTCTGGTGGCAGGGTGAGCAGCATCCGGTAGGTGCTGTGGTGCGAACCGACCGAGCCGGCAGGCGAGAAGATGTTGGGGGCATAGACTATGCAAACAAGGACACATTTAACTGGATTTCTGTTATTCGATTACCTGACTTTGTTACAAGGAAGGATTTTGAATGGGCGGTAGAAACTGCAATCCTAAAGAAAAAACTTGATTGCAGCAAAGCAGAATTTATTACGATTGATGAAGGTTTATGTGTTCAAATGATGCATATAGGCCACTTTGATAATGAACCGGAGTCTGTAGCGATTATGGATGCGTTTCTGGAAGAGAACGGATATGAAACTGATATAAATGAAGAACGACTGCACCATGAAATTTATATGTCTGATGCAAGGAAGGTTGCACCGGAGAAGTGGAAAACGGTTATTAGGCATCCGATTAGAAAGCAGTGAAATGTTAAAACTCTCTTTTGTGTTATAGAAAAAGAGAGGAAAGTGTATTGTAAAGGTGGTATCATTTTATGGAATGGATTGAGCGATTTAACAGTGCTGTTGAATATAGGGAAGCTCACTTGTTAGAAAAAAATAGATTATGAAAAGGTTGCTGAGATTGCAAATTGTCCGGTGTACCATTTTCAAAGAATGTTTTTCTATATGACAAATATTTCTGTTTCTGAGTATGTCAGAAGAAGAATGATGTCTTTGGCAGCAGTGGATTTACAAGAAGCTGGGGCGAAAGTTATTGATGTTGATTTGAAATATGGATATGATTCACCCACAGCATTTAATCGTGCATTTCAGAATATACACGGCATAGCACCATCCTTAGCAAAAAAGGAAAGCATAACTTTAAAATCTTATCCTGTGATAAAGTTTTCTATTTCGGTACAGGGGATGGAAGAAATTTGCAAGAATACCACATGAATGGGATACTGCATTAGAAAATGGAACCCTTTCAAAACTTTATGGATTAATGAACGATAAGCCAGAGGGCTTATTAGGTATAAGCGTACATAATGAAAAAGAATGGAAATATTTTATTGCTGTAAGTTCTACAGAAAACAGTGACAGCCTTGAGCAGTACGATATTCCAGTTGCAAAGAAGGAGGATAATAGTGGCTGTATCAACAATCAAAGCTGAATTTCAGTGTGAAGTAGAAAAAGTATGGAAGATAGTTACATCATTGGACAAGTATTCGTGGAGAAGTGATTTAGATAAAATCGTGGTAACAGTGCCTGAAAAAGAGTTCGAGGAACATACGAAAGATGGTTATGTTACAAGGTTTAAAATTACTGTTTTTGATAAATATAAGAAATATGAATTTGACATGGAAAATGATAATATGCAGGGACATTGGACAGGAAAGTTTTCTTATAAAGGCGGAATTACAATTATTGAGTTTACAGAGAATGTAATCGCTAAAAAGCTGATTATGAAGCCATTTGTGGGAAGTTATTTAAAGAAACAGCAGGCGAAGTATATTCAAGATTTAAAGAATGTATTGGAGACAAATGGATGACTTGCTAAAGACAAAGGATTCCGCGATACATAAAAGCCTATGCGGCAAGTGTAGAAAGTCCGAACGGAACCGATAAAGAGAGCGGCTGTTCGAGTGTTTTGTTTCTGCGTGAAATATGGGGAATTAGAAAAGTGCCAATTTATACAAGACACAAACAAAAAATAAGGTTTTATTGAAAAATTGCTGCAATACGACTATAATAAAATTCGGGAACATTTTTGCATTTCAAAGTATCTTTATATGTGGGGGAGTAAACAAACAGATTGTGAGAGCGGAAACGGGGCCGAAAAGAAGAAAGCTAAATATATGGAGGCGAAAAAGTTTTGTGGCAATGTCTGTAAGTACAGGGATGATCGGTATATTCCTGTTGGTACGGTCAAGTCCGGATTGAACAGGAGGAAGGCAGAATTTCGGGAAACATTGGAAAGGGGGATGGAGATGTTTTAAAGGGAAATATTTATCAGAACAGCATAATGGATATTATGGAAGGATATAGACCATAGTTGGACGAGCTATTGACTGATAAAAATCATATTTTTCTTTTTAGAAGGAGACTATATGGATATAGAATTTAGAAAGTTTACTGATTACAATAGGGGCATTATGTACGAAATTCTCAAAGATGCATATTCATTTGATGAAAGATGTGCTGTATGTTGGGATGAAAACTGGAAGCAGTCAGATGATTTTTTCTTTGATAATCCAGATATTGCTGACAAATGTGGTTTTATAACATGCTATAAAGGCGAACCTATAGGATTCATATGTTGGGATCCGAGAAACAGACCTGAATATGTAGAAATAGGACATAATGGTATAAGAACAAAGTTTAAGGGGAAAGGGTTTGGAAAAGCTCAATTAAGTGAAGCTGTTCGAAGAATAAAAGAATATGAAGGATTAAAAGAGATTCGAGTATTGACAAATAGTAATCTAATTGCACCGA
The DNA here is from genome assembly GCA_947631505.1 of uncultured Lachnospiraceae bacterium. GTDB lineage: Bacteria > Bacillota > Clostridia > Lachnospirales > Lachnospiraceae > Eubacterium_F. Next base: position 4,535 of record CANRLR010000046.1, read on the forward strand.
AAAATTATGAAAGCGTCGGATTCGTTTTGTATGACACAAAAGAAAATAATGATGAGGCGGCTTTTTCGGGGGATTACCTATATTATAAAATTCAGTTATAGCTATGCAGTGAGAGTAAATTAACAGATCCAATTGAAATTATGATTCATATTGAGAAAACTGCTAAATTAGCACAGCACCCGATAGATGTAGTTTTATTGAAAATATAGCAATGAAGGTACAGGCACTGAAAAAAGGAATGGAGGTATTTATGTCAAACAATAGAGAACTTGCAGATTATATTATGGACCAATTATCCGAGTTAGAAGAGGTACGGAATATTCCCATGATGGGTGGATATATCTTTTATTATAAAGAACGGATATTTGGTGGGATTTATGGAAGTGGTTTTATGGTAAAGAATACAGAGGCAAGTAAAAAACATATGCCGGACAGTGTACCGGAGCCACCGTATGAAGGTGCAAAACCTATGTTGCCAGTAACTATTTTGGATGATAGAGCTGAGTTGCAGACAATGGTAGAAGAAATGTATCCGGAATTACCAGAGAGAAAGCCCAAAAAGAAAAACACATAAATTGTTGAAGGTCACTCAGTTTGCGATGATGTAAATTGGGTGATTTTTATATTCGGACTTAAATCGACATTAAAATGTGAATAAGAAGTGAGCTGGCTGTCAGGGTTTAAGAATTATTCTTTGCAGACTTGACACGAACTTTCCTATTTTCGACTTGAAATAAAGGCAGATTATATGTATAATGAAAGTGTTCACTTGCATGGAGGTGATAACTTGGATGAAACGAGTCAAAGAATTATTGATGCTGCAATGACATTAGTACGGGATAAAGGATATGTTGCGACAACCACGAAAGAGATTGCTAAAGCTGCAGGCGTGAATGAGTGTACACTGTTCCGCAAATTTGAAAATAAAAAAGATATTGTATTGCAAGGTGTAAATCAAGCACAATGGAGGGCAAATGTCACACCAGAAATTTTTGAAAATGTGCAATGGGACTTGCAGGCAGACATAGAGATGTTTATGAGGGCATATATGGACAGAATGACTCCAGATTTTGTAAATCTGTCTATCGGTTTGAGAGCACCACAATTATATGAAGAAACGTCTTCCCTCATTATGAAAGTGCCACAGGCTTTTTTATTATCTTTTACAGAGTATTTGAAAAAAATGTATGATATGGGTAAAATTCCCGAAATGGATTTTGATGCTCTGGCTATGACCATTTTTTCATCCACATTCGGATATACGTTTTTAGTGGCATCTTTTGGAAATGAATTATCTAAAGTGGAAAAAGATGGGTATATAAAAAGCAGCGTACAAATGTTTATAAAAGGGTTAGAACGGTAAAAATCGGTACTGCCTTACGGTAGTGCCGAAAAAAATAAACTGTATGCAAGCAAGTACACGCATACAAAAGGAGGAATTACAATGGAAATAACAGGTGCAGAATTGTTTGTAAAAGCATTAAAGGAAGAATCTGTTACAACTTTATTTGCTTATCCAGGCGGGCAGGCAATAGACTTGTTCCATTCACTATATGGGGAAAAGGATATAGATGTTATTTTGCCACGCCATGAACAGGGCTTGATCCATGCGGCGGATGGGTATGCCCGTTCCACAGGAAAGGTTGGTGTATGTCTTGTGACAAGTGGACCGGGGGCGACAAATCTCGTTACTGGCATTGCTACTGCTAATTATGACAGTGTTCCATTAGTATGCTTTACAGGGCAAGTACCGACACACCTTATTGGGAATGACGCCTTTCAGGAAGTGGACATTGTGGGTATCACAAGAAGCATTTGCAAATATGCGGTAACTGTCCGAAAAAGGGAAGATTTAGCTGAAACAATAAAAAAGGCTTTTTATATTGCAAGGACAGGAAAGGCAGGGGTAGTCGTTGTTGATTTGCCGAAAGACATTCAAAGGGCGTATGGCAGCGATTATTATCCAAAAGAAATAGCTGTCAGAGGTTATAAGCCGAATACTTCCGTACATACGGGACAGTTGAATAAGGCGTTAGATATTTTGAATCATGCAAAGAAGCCTGTCTTTCTGATAGGTGGTGGAGTTAATATTGCCCATGCAAATAAAGAAATGGCACAGCTTGCAGAACTTACAGGCGTTCCCGTTATTACGACTATCATGGGAAAAGGGGCAATCCCGACAACGAATCGTCTGTATGTCGGAAATATAGGCATTCATGGAAGCTATGCAGCAAATTCAGCAATCAGTAATTGTGATGTGCTTTTTTCCATAGGGACACGTTTTAATGACCGCATTACAGGGAAAATCGAAGAATTTGCAGCAAATGCAAAAATCATCCACATTGACATTGATGCGGCATCCATTTCCCGCAATATTGTTGTTGATATTCCCATTGTAGCTGATGCAAAAAAGGCGATATGTGCTTTGCTTGAAAAGGCAGAACCGTTAAATATTTCAGAGTGGACAGATGAAATCAACCATTGGAAAACAGATTACCCGATTGGTATGGGGAAAATCGGCTTGACACCGCAGACAATTATTCAATCTATCAACGAATTATTCAAAGATGCTGTTATCACTACTGATGTAGGTCAAAATCAATTATGGGCAACACAGTTTCTTG
>CANRLR010000047.1 GCA_947631505.1 uncultured Lachnospiraceae bacterium
TATGAAACACTGTATTTATGATACCACATTTTTCCATTAAAGAAAAGCTATATTTCAACTAACTTTGGAAAGATTCCCCTTTTCATAAAAAACATGATTTAATCCGTAGAAATTTCATTATTTGGAATCAATACATGCAAAAAAGGATAAATACTGCAGTTCATATACGGATTTACAGTATTTATCCTTTTTATGATGATGTCAGGGTCAAAAGGTCAGGATTGCGGGAATTGCGAAGCAATGGAGCAATCCGTGGACATCAGTTCCTAATCCAGTTTCAAAATCAAAGACAGTATCCGCTTTGCACAGACATCCATTTCTGCTCTCGTAAGAATCCCCTTTTCCAACGCTTCCATCAACCGTTCCGGGAAGCCACATCCCATTTTCATGTCATTTCCTGCCTGTACTTCCTTGTAATGTTCGCCCAGTGTCCACCAGTCTGTTGTTACCATGCCTTCATATCCCCATTCCCCACGAAGAATATCTTCTAATAATTCCCTGTTCTCGGATGCCTGATAACCGTTTATAATGTTATACGAAGACATAATCGCCCACGGCTCATCGTGCTTGACAATACGTTCAAAAGCTTTGAGATAAATTTCTCTTGCCGCACGCTCCGACACACGGGAATCACTGTGTTTACGGTCCGTTTCCTTATTATTCAGGGCAAAATGCTTGACGGTCGCTGCCACATGCTCCGATTGGATTCCCCTCACCATGGCTCCCGCCATAACACCAGTCAGAAATGGATCTTCCGAATAATATTCAAAGTTTCGTCCGCAGAGTGGACTGCGATGAATGTTAATTGCCGGTGTCAGCCACGCCGCAATATTGTTTTCCTTTACCTCTTTTGCCCCCGCTGCACCTACCTGATATATCAATTCTTCATTCCATGTACAAGCGAGCAGGGTAGCACACGGCCATGCCGTTGTATAAATTCCGCATTCCGGTGCAATACGAAGTCCTGCCGGTCCGTCGGCAGTCATACAATTCGGCACCCCATATTCCGGCATATTTCCCCAGCCAAAGGTATTTGCCACACCGGTATTTGGCTGTCCTCCAAGAAGGTGGGCAACTTCCTCATCGGTCATCTGTGCCAGAAAATCGTCTAAAGACATCAAGCCGTCTGCCACATCAATAAAAGGGCGGACTCCTTTTTTAAATAAATGTTCTCCCCAACAGTAAGTCCCCTCCACCTTGCGGGTTCCCGGTTTCAGCCCGTCAAGAGGTTCTTTTGGCAAATAATCCAGTTCACAGGCTTTCGGGTCATTTGCCTCTGTCATTGGCAATAGCTCCATGGAACCGTCCGACCGCATACGCTCCTTTAAAGAAGCAGGTACCAGCTTAGGAGCCAGCTGCTCAACAATCACATTTTCTGCTTCCCTATGTACAAAATCCAGCTGAGCTGCATTCCGCACAGAATTTCCGAGATAAAAATAATACTCACCTGCTTCCAAAAGATAAGCAGATTTCTGTATTTTCCCTAAATCATCATAAGATGCCAGATCTGCCAGTTCAAAGGACAGCGTTATAAGCTGGCTTTCTCCCGGCTGTAATAAACGCGTTTTCCGAAATGCCAGCAGATGACGAGCTGCTTTGCCCAAAATTCCCTGCGGGGCACTGCCATATACCTGCAATACTTCTTTTCCGGCATAGTCTCCCGTGTTGGTAATTTCTGCCCGAATCGTTATGATCCTGTCGTTCTCGGTAACAGAACGTACTTTCCAGTCAAAGGTTGTATAGGACAGACCATACCCAAATGGGTAATTTACCTTTTCTGCCATCCCCGGAATGGTTTCAAAATAGCGGTATCCCACGTAAATATCATCGGTATAATCCACGTAAAAATCGGACTCATGAAAATTATAGGAAGACGGATAATCTTCTAATTTTGCCGCAAAGGTATCGGATAACTTCCCGGATGGAGTTCCGATTCCTGCAATGAGCTCAGCCGCTGCCAGACCTCCCTCCATGCCTCCTTGCCATGCCATAAGGACAGCCGGTATCTTTTCCTCATGAATGAACCAGCTGGTATCCACCATGCCCCCTACGTTCAAGACCACTACTATTTTTTCAAAGTATTTTTTTACGACAGAAAGCATCGCATTCTCGCCAGCGGTAAGATAAAAATCCCCGTTCGGAAATGTTTCTTTTTCTATTCTGCTCCGTCCATCGATATTTCCGGCAATCACAACTGCATTCTCATCTCCGCGCTCGTCATAATTACTCTTTCTGTCCCAGCCCTCTCCGGAAAAACGACAGATTGTCACAATTGCCGTATCTGTAAACGTCCTTGCTCTGCTGCACAGCTCTTCTGGAAGCTCCGGCTCCACCGTCATTCCCGGCTCAATTCCCGCCTCATACTGTTTCCTGACCTCCCGGCGGTAGAACTCTGCCAATTCTTCCCACACAGAGACTCTGCCATCTAATTGTGCAAATCCCTCATATAAATTTCGTATATATTCAACCGTAACATCTCCGCTGCCGCCACCCCCTTTTACATAATCAAAGGTTCCCTTGCCAAATAATGCCACACGGCTTCCCTTTGCCAGCGGAAGCAGCTTTCTTTCATTTTTTAACAGAACCATACCTTCTTTGGCTGCTTCCTTTGACAAACTGATATGTTCTTTACATGCAGTCACACGATGTCCGTTTTTCCCTATTCCAACTCCAGGTTGAAACAGAATTCTCTGCCACTTTGCCATATTTTCTCTCCTTTTTCTATTCCTTTTTGTTCATTCTACCTGTAATTATGCGTCGGTTTCCAAAAATTGTAAAGTTTTTTGTGTATGATTTCAAATTATTTCTTTTTTTTCATATTATTCTACACATTTTCCACAAATCATGTTATAATGTTTCTAATTATATCACTATTTTGTAAATTGGGGGGATTGCGATGAATAACTTCTCTACAACTAAATCAGAAAATAACGCCTTGGCAGAGTGTGATTACCTGACTGGCTTAGCCAATCGCCGCGGTTTATATGACTATTATAATAAATTATCTCAGGAAACTGTGATTCATGCCATGTTCATTGATATTGATAACTTTAAGCGTGTCAACGATATTTATGGGCATAGTATGGGTGATAAGCTGTTAATATGTGTCAGCCAGTTAATTCAGGACCATGCAAACGGATTTACTTCCCGTATCGGAGGAGATGAATATGTTGTTCTTCTGAATGGTTCCCTGACTCAGGAAGAGGTAGAACAACTTGCAAGGAATATGTTAGATTCTTTACAGGCAATTGATTTCCGAAAGGATATTCTTTCCTTGATTTCCCTAAGTATCGGTATTGTCATCGAGCAGCCGGTTTCCCAGACACTGGATGATGTTCTGGCAAAGTGTGATGCTGCTATGTATCAGGCGAAATATGATGGAAAAAACCGCTATACGGTGTACAAATCTTATGACAAAACATTGGAAATCAATCGCAGTATCGAGTTGGAAATGGAAGAGGCATTGGACAATGGGGAGTTCATTGTATATCTTCAGCCAAAAATGAATATGATATCTTCCGAACTTTTTGGTGCCGAGGCACTATCCCGCTGGAATCACCCGATTGATGGTATACGTCAGCCGGATGCTTATATCCCATTATTTGAAAAGAACGGTTTTATTTCCAAACTGGATATGTATATGTACGAAGAAGTCTGTAAAATCAAGGCAGGATGGAAAAACAAAAAGCAAGAGCATATTCCCATTTCTGTTAATATGTCAAGACTTCATTTATATAACAAAAGTTTTCCCGATGAGTTAGAAGCAATTGCCCAGAAATATGATGTTCCAACTAATGAACTGGAACTGGAAATCACAGAAAACACGTTTTTAAAGGACAGCTCTGAACTACTCAAGATGATTGAATTATTGCAGAAAAAAGGGTTTATGATTTCCATTGATGATTTTGGTTCCGGTTTTTCAGCGTTAAGCCTTCTGAAAGATCTACAAGTAAATACAATTAAAATTGACCGTGATTTTTTAACCGTTTCTTCGGATTCATCAAGAGGAAAAAAAGTTATTAAAAGCGTAATTGCCATGTGCCGTGATTTGAAAATGGATGTAATTACGGAGGGAATTGAAAAAAAGGAACAGATTGATTTTATTACCCGGTGCGGCTGCCAGATCGGGCAGGGCTTTTATTATTCGGAGCCATTGCCGCTGGATAAATTTATCCTGTTTGCCAATAAATATTTAACGGATGTTCAGCATAATATAACATTCCACTTGGACGGTAATCTAAAATCTGAGGACGGAACTAAGGAAGCTTGGCCGCGAGGTGGTGGATTTTCCTATTGCGATGGGATTTTTAAGGATTCAAAAGCACTTCATTTCTCCGGTGGCCCAACGGAAATGAATATTATGGAACTTCCTTCAGAATGTATTATAAATGACAGTTTTACAATTTCTCTCTGGGTGCGCCCTAACGTTCTCCACCAGTGGACAGCGGCTCTTTATGTCAAGTACGAAACAGGTTTCTGTGGTATTATTCCTTACGCATGGGAAGGTCATTCCGATTTCCGAATCCGAGACTCAAAAGAAATTACCGGGTGGTATGACCTCAGCGGTCAGCCACTTTGCGAAAATACCTGGTGGCACTATGTAGCAACCTACAATGCTAAAACAGAAACCGCCATTGCTTTCATTAATGGTGATCCTGTATTTATTTTAGAAAAAGTACCGACCAATCGATATGTAAAACGAATCACATTAGGGGGAGATGTATTCCAGCCATCTCTCATTGGAGACATTTGTGAACTTGTAATTTACAATGAAGCAAAAGACTTTGACTTCGTCAATGATTTACATCAGTCTTATGTGAGCAGAGATGATTTTATCGGATTCTCAATTGAAACGGATACATTATAGATTTTCTTATTGAAGTTTTTCTCCACATCTGCTATAATAGTATTCGCTTGCGGATGTGGCGGAATTGGCAGACGCGCTAGATTTAGGTTCTAGTGGGCAACCCCCGTGCAGGTTCAAGTCCTGTTATCCGCATAAAATGGAAAGGGTAACATCGTCAGATGTTGCTCTTTCCATTTTTATATAAATAATAGTATGTGCAGAATCTGTGCAAGTTGTGACCGGAAATCTTTCTTGTAAAATCTCTCATCCACAACTTGCCATGGCTTTCGAGTGCAGCGAGAAAGACATTGTTCAACGTCCTGTTAAATAGAAAGGGTAACATCGTCAGATGTTGCTCTTTCTATTTTTATATAAATAATAGTATGCGCAGAGCCTGTGCAAGTTGTGGCTGGCAATCTTTCCTATAAAATCTCTCATCCACAACTTGCCATGGCTTTCGAGTGCAGCGAGAAAGACATTGTTCAACGTCCTGTTATCCGCACGATAGCATTGAGAAGTGCATAGCGATTGTAAGCATTCGTCCGAGTCTACTCGAAGACGGATGCATTACAATCAGCGTATATACGGCGATAGCCGTGGGACAAGTGTTTCGAAGAAACACTTGTATGCACTTCAAAGAAAGAGTTCAAAAAAAGGGTAACATCGTCAGATGTTACCCTTTCTATTTTTATATAAATAATAGTATGTGCAGAACCTGTGCAAGTTGTGACCAGAAATCTTTCTTGTAAAATGTCTTATTCACAACTTGCCATGGCTTTCGAGCGCAGCGAGAAAGACATTGTTCAACGTCCTGTTAAATAGAAAGGGTGACATCTTTTTCTTCCAAAATGACATGGATTTTTTTATCGTGGTGTGTTAGAATAAATTCCATAATTGAACGGAAAGAGCGGATGCGATTTTCTAATATTAGATGCCCTCTAGTTCGCGAAAGAGAGGGTGATGCCCTATGAACACAATAGAAGTATTGACTTTATTGCTAGTAATTTTTACGACACTGTCTTACATAAACAATCAGAATAACAAAAAGAAATAGCATCCCACCGCCTAAAGTGAATGCTATTTCAAGTAAATAAATTTCAACTGAGGGCAATCGGATAACGCATCCGATAACCTTTCTAAGTAAATTATAGCAAGAGAGACTTGATTTTTCAAGTCTCTCAGACTGTAGACAAAGTCCCGGCGAAAGCCGGGATTTTCTATACTTTCAGCCGCCTTTCTGGTATAATAATAA
>CANRLR010000048.1 GCA_947631505.1 uncultured Lachnospiraceae bacterium
TTCGAGATTTCTCGTGCGGTTCTTCGCGATAAATCGCTCAGAAATGAGGAATTAATATGCAGGAAGATGTAAGGAAAATAAGAGAGAAGAAAATTTTAGAATTTATGGAAGATGAAAACTATCATCCCGTACGGATAAAGGAGATGGCGGCTTTTTTTTATGTGCCGAAAAAGGAGCGGGGAGAATTTCATGAAATCGTGGATTCACTTTTGAATGCGGGGAAGATAGAGATCGATAAGAGAGGAAAGTTAAGAATTCCCCGTGACAATGTTATGGTTGGTGAATTTATGGCAACGGCGAAAGGATTTGGGTTCGTGCGTGTTGAGGGACAGACAGAAGATATTTTTATACCGGAACCAGATTGTGCCAACGCTTTTCATGGTGATATTGTCCGTATTTCCCTGAGTGGGAAAGGCGGCGGAAAAAGGCGGAGAGAGGGGCATGTCATTCAGATTGTAGAGAGAAAAGTGACACGCCTTGTGGGAACCTTTTCCCGAAGTAAAAAAATTGCTTTTGTTATTCCGGATATGGAAAAGTTCACCAAGGATATTTTTATTCCCAAGGGGGCAGATCTAGGTGCTGCTAATGGTCATAAGGTAGTCGTGGAAATCACAGATTATGGTGATGACAAGCGAAGCCCTGAGGGACATGTGATTCAGATTCTTGGTCATATCAACGATCCCGGTGTGGATATTCTGTCTATTGTGAAGGGCTTTGGACTTCCCGAGGAATTTCCGGAAGAAGTCATGCATGAGATTCAGGGAATTTCAGATGAAGTGGATACCACTGAGTATGCAGGGCGCTTGGATATCCGGAATCTGGATACGGTTACGATTGACGGTGAGGATGCCAAGGATTTGGACGATGCTATTACCATCCAAAAAAACGACGATGGAACCTATGAGCTGGGAGTCCATATTGCTGATGTCTCTCACTATGTAACAGAGAACAGCTCCTTAGACCGGGAGGCACGAAACCGTGGGACAAGTGTTTATTTAGTCGACCGGGTCATTCCGATGCTGCCGCATAAGCTGTCCAATGGAATCTGTTCTCTCAATGCGGGTGTAGACCGTCTTGCTCTCAGCTGCTTTATGACTTTTGATAAGAAGGGAAAACTGCAGAGGCACCGAATTGCAGAAACGCTGATTCAAGTGACGGAGCGTATGAGCTATACGGATGTAAATGATATTCTAACAAATCATAGACCAGAAACCTGTAAGCGTTATGAGAATTTGGTTCCGATGTTTGAGACAATGAAGGAACTGGCCAAAATACTCCGGTCAAACCGGAAGAAACAGGGCTCCATTGATTTTGACTTTCCAGAGTGTAAGATCAAAGTAGATTCGGATGGTAAGCCGTTGGATATTGTGCCATACGACAGGAATATTGCCACGAAAATAATTGAAGAATTTATGCTGGCGGCGAATAAAACGGTGGCAGAGGATTTCTTCTGGCAGGAGATTCCTTTTGTGTATCGGATACACGAATATCCCGATCTGGAGAAAATTCAGGATCTGGCAAGAATGACAGCAGGATTTGGATATCATCTGAAAGTGGGACAGGAAGAGGTTCATCCAAGAGAAATCCAAAAATTAATTGAGAAAATGGAGGGGACACCGGAGGAGGCATTTTTAAGCAGACTTACACTTCGTTCTATGAAACGTGCCAAATACTCTACGGTCTGTGAGGGACATTTTGGACTGGCAACTTCCTATTATTGTCATTTTACTTCACCGATTCGCCGTTATCCGGATTTACAGATTCATCGGATTATAAAAGAGACATTACGCCATGGACTACAGGGAAAACGGTATGAGCACTACGAAACTCTGCTTCCTGCTGTGGCACTGGAAAGCAGTGTGAAAGAACGGCGTGCCGATGATGCAGAGCGGGAAGTGGAGAAAATGAAAAAGGCAGAATATATGATGTCCCATATGGGAGAATGTTTTCAGGGAATTATCAGTGGAGTTACCTCTTGGGGAATTTATGTAGAATTGCCGAATACGGTAGAGGGAATGATTCGGATTTCGGATATGAAGGATGACCGGTATATTTTTGAAGAAGAAAAATATCGTGTAATCGGACATTATACAGGAACAGAATATCGCATGGGACAGACGGTACAAGTTCAAGTAATAGATGCAGATAAACAATTGGGAACGATTGATTTTGCTATCGTTACGGCTAGAAAAACAGAATAGGAAGGAAAGATGTGGAATGGGTAAGGAATCGACCAAATTAATTGCCAATAATAAGAAAGCATGGCATGATTACTTTATTGAAGATAAATTTGAAGCGGGGATCGAACTGGTAGGAACAGAGGTAAAATCAATTCGACAGGGGCATTGCAGTATTAAAGAGGCTTTTATAAGAATTGATAAAAATGGTGAAGTTCAGCTTTATGGTATGCATATCAGTCCTTATGAAAAGGGGAATATTTTTAATAAAGATCCTCTCCGGGTGAGAAAATTACTTCTTCATAAATATGAAATACGTAAATTAATTGGAAAAATGGAGCAGAAAGGTTATACTCTTGTTCCGCTGCAAGTATATTTTAAGGGGAGCAGAATTAAAGTGGAAATTGCTCTGGCAAAAGGCAAGAAGCTCTATGACAAGCGTCATGATATTGCGAAGAAAGACCAGCGCAGAGCAGCTGAACGCGAGTTTAAAGTGAAAAATTTGTAAAAAACAACGACTTTTTTTCTGTTTTTTTGTGCAAAGTGTTGAACAGAAAGGCAAAATGCGGTAAAATAAATATATCATATTCTAGAAAAGGAGACGTTGACTATGGCAAACAGATTTGTATTAAATGAAACATCTTATCATGGAGCAGGAGCGATTCAGGAAATTGCAGCAGAGGCACAGGGAAGGGGATTTACGAAAGCATTCGTATGTTCTGACCCGGATCTTGTAAAGTTCGGAGTTACCAAAAAAGTTTTGGATGTGCTAGAGAGTGCAGGACTGAGCTATGAGCTGTATTCCAATATCAAGCCAAATCCTACGATTGAGAATGTGCAGACCGGAGTAGAGGCTTACAAAAAATCAGAAGCAGATTACATCATTGCTATTGGTGGTGGTTCTTCTATGGACACCGCAAAGGCAATCGGAATTATTATAGAAAATCCGGATTTTGCGGATGTAGTAAGTTTGGAAGGAGTAGCACCGACAAAGAATAAATCGGTTCCGATTTTTGCGGTACCGACAACGGCAGGTACTGCAGCAGAGGTTACAATTAACTACGTAATTACCGACGCAGAAAAAAATCGTAAAATGGTATGCGTAGATCCAAAAGACATTCCGGTAGTAGCATTTGTGGATCCGGAAATGATGTCTTCCATGCCAAAGGGACTTACAGCGGCAACGGGTATGGATGCCCTGACGCATGCGATTGAGGGTTATATTACTGCCGGAGCATGGGAATTGTCGGATATGTTCCATTTAAAAGCAATTGAAATTATTTCCCGTTCTCTCCGCGGTGCGGTGGAAAACACACCGGAGGGAAGAGAGGATATGGCTCTTGGACAGTATATAGCAGGCATGGGATTCTCCAATGTAGGACTTGGGATTGTACATTCTATGGCACATCCGCTCGGTGCTCTTTATGATACCCCGCATGGTGTGGCAAATGCGATTATTCTTCCTACCGTTATGGAGTATAATGCAGAGGCAACAGGTGACAAGTACAAATACATTGCACAGGCAATGGGAGTACAGGGAACCGAGAATATGTCGCAGGAAGAGTATCGCAAAGCTGCCATTGATGCTGTAAAACAGCTTTCGATGGATGTGGGAATTCCACAGGATCTGAAAGAAATTGTAAAAGAGGAGGATATTCCGTTCTTGGCACAGTCTGCTTATGATGATGCCTGCCGTCCGGGAAATCCAAAGGAGACAAGTGTAGAAGATATTGCGAAATTGTATCAGAGTCTTTTATAAAAAAGTAAATTTTTGGTTATTACATAGGGGGACTTGACATATAGTCCTCCTTTTGTTAAGATACCCTTAACAGTACGGGCTTGTACTGGTTTCG
>CANRLR010000049.1 GCA_947631505.1 uncultured Lachnospiraceae bacterium
GGGGACTGCAACACCGGGGACTGGAACACCGGGGACTGCAACACCGGGAACAGGAACACCGGGGACTGGAACACCGGGGACTGGAACACCGGGGACTGGAACAAATCTTCTTTCAATACAGGATGCTTTAACACAGAAGAAAGAAATATCTTCCTGTTTGACAAACCTTTTAACTGGTCATATCAGGACTGGTTACATTCAGAAGCACGACATTTATTGAATCAGATACCCAAAAATGTTGTTGAATGGATTTATTCAGAGGATATGACAGATGAAGAAAAGGCTGAATATCCAACACATGAAACAACAGGCGGTTATTTGAAGGTACTGGATGAATCTGAATGTGGTCAAATTTGGTGGGATGGACTGACAGACAGGCAGAAAGAAGTTATCAGGAGCATTCCAAACTATAACAAGGAAATCTTTGAACAGATTACAGGTATCAAGACGGAATGAAGCAGCCTGATTTCATGCCCCACCAAACAGACATATTGAAACAAACTGAACAGTTCAGCCGGGTTGCATACTACCTTGACATGGGGCTTGGTAAAACTTTTGTCGGTGCTGAAAAGATGTGGCAGCTGAACACCCCGGTCAACTTGGTGGTATGCCAAAAATCCAAAATAGATGACTGGATTGAACACTTTACGGAATACTACGGTGATTATTTTCAGGTGTACAACCTGACGAAAAAAAGCGGGTCCATATCCTTCAGGACACACGCTGAAACAATGAACATTTATGATGACCGGGCAAGTCCTGACATTATAGGAGTGATAAATTATGACCTACTTTTCAGACGTGATTGGTACAAGACTTTGGAGCATTTCACACTGATGTTGGATGAATCAAGCCTGATTTCAAATGAAACGGCAAAGCGTTCAAAGTTCATTCTGAAAATGAAACCGGATAACGTGATTCTGTTATCAGGAACACCAACATCCGGGAAGTATGAAAAGTTGTGGTCACAATGTCATCTGCTTGGTTGGGATATAACCAAGAAAGCGTTTTGGAAGTCCTACATTGAAACGGAATGGATGGAAGAAGGGGATTTCAAACATGAAGTTGTGACAGGGTACAAGCACGTTAGTCACCTGAAAAGGAAACTTGCTGAACATGGTGCGGTATTCCTGAAAACAGAAGAAGTTTTGACCTTGCCTGAACAGATTGAACAAAAAATCAAGGTGGATGTTATCAAGGAATACAAGCAGTTCATGAAACACGGTTACTTGCAGTTATCGGATGACGTGGAACTTGTGGGTGATAATTCATTGACCAAGATGCTATATGCAAGGCAGTTGTGCGGCCAATACCACAAGGAAAAGTTGCAAGCGTTCAGGGATTTGGTTCAGTCAACAGAAGATCGCTTGATTGTATTCTACAACTTTACGGCTGAATACCTTGCAATGGTACAGGCTATTGAAGATTTGAAAAGACCACAGAGCATTATCAACGGCAGATTCAAACAGATGCTGAACTATGAACAATGTTCAAACAGTGTGACATTCATCCAGTATCAAGCCGGGGCAATGGGTGGGAACTTCCAAAAATCAAACAAGGTGATATATTTCACCCTTCCCCTTGGTCAAGGATCATGTGACCTTTGGGAACAGTCAAAGAAACGTATTCACAGGATAGGTCAGGACAAGACGTGTTTCTATTACTATCTGATTGTGAAGAACAGTATTGAAGAAAGAAACCTTGCAGCATTGAAGGTTGGAAAGGAATTGACAGATGAATTATTCAAAAAGTTTTAACAGAAAGAGCATAACAAAACGCCTTATTATATTGTGTGTTATTGTTGCGGTTGTGTCTGGGCTTGTCGGTTCGATTGTAGGTTATGCCGTAAGAAGTCATACGACCACCAAAGAGGGCGTGAAACAAAGTCAGAGTATAAATGGAAGGGTATCAGATGAATTTGCCGTATATGGGGCATATGATGACCGGGTTTTTACAAAGGAAATATCCCTTGACTGGGAAACAGGGGATAGAGATTTCATAAAATTTGATGTCAAGATGGTTTTAATAGAACAGGAATATCTATTCTACTTGTGCAAAGGTTATAACCTTGACTATTCCCTGATGATGGCAGTCATCCAAGTGGAAAGTGATTTTGACAAAGACCTTATCAGCAATACCAATGATTACGGCTATATGCAGATAAACAAGATGAACCACGCTGAACTGACAAAGATTCTTGGTGTGACAGATTACCTTGACCCAGAACAAAATATGCGGGCGGGATGTTACATATTCAGGAAACTGTTTGAAAAGTATCAGCAGCCCAACCTTGTACTGATGGCGTACAACATGGGTGAAACAGGTGCGGGCAGATTGTGGAAACAGGGTGTGTACTCTACGGACTACACTGAAAAAGTCTTGCAGTGTCAGAAACAGTTTAATGAAAAATTGGAAGGTGATTGATTTGGGTAAAAGGTGGAAGGTGATTGTGAATCATCCAAACTATGAAGTCAGTGTCATGGGAAAAGTCAGGAATATCCGGACAGGAAACATTCTGACACCTTATGATGACGGAAGCGGTTATTTGCGTGTAAAACTAGATGGCGAAAATTGCAGACTTCACATACTGGTTGCGGTTGCACACGTCCCAAATCCTGACCCTGATACAAAGAATATAGTCAACCATAAAAGGGGCAAAAAGCATGATTGCAGAGCATCACAACTTGAATGGGTAACACAGGCTGAAAATATTCAACACGCTTGGGACACTGGATTGTGTAAGCGTCAAAGAAGAAAGTGAGGTTAACTGAATGACAGAACGTAAAGCAATACAAATTTTGAAAAAATTTAAAAGCCATGAAACATATGGTTCTGCTGTTGCAATGGCAATATCTGCACTAAATAAAGAAATACCCCAAAAACCAATAGACGGTCAAGATGACCTCGGGTGTGCTACGGTAAAATGCCCTAATTGTCATAGTTTGCTATATGATTCTGATTGGCTTATAAGTACACAACAAAAATATCATAATGACATTTGCTTGTGTTGCGGACAAAAACTGACAAAACCTACAAGGTATTTAGGGAAATGGAGCGATTGAGATAATGGCAGCAGAAAAAAACTTTGAAAACAGGGTGAAGAAGTTCCTGAAAGAACAGGAATGTTATTTCATCAAATACTGGGGTGGTGCGTCTTATACAAAAAGCGGTGTTCCTGATTTATTGGTTTGCTGCAACGGTCACTTTATAGGCATAGAGGTAAAGGCTGAAAAAGGGAAACCGTCTGAATTGCAGATTTATAATTTGCGTGAAATTGATAAGGCAGGCGGTTATGGGGTTTTACTCTATCCTAAAGATTTTGAAAAGTTCAAGGTGTTTATTGAATATCTGAACAAGCCTATGGAGAAGTTTGCCGCTGACAGAGTATACAAAGTAATGAAATCAGAGTGGAAACACTTTGAAAATAAATTTAATCAAAGAAAGGAATGAATTGTTATGCCAAAAAAGAAAACAGAGGAAATCAAGACAACAGAGGAAACCAAAGTTGAAGCAACCGTTGCAGCGGATGCGGAAACAAAGGAAAGCACCAAGAAGGAAAAGTCAGAAGAAACACCTGACTGCATGGAGATTATAAAGCAGTCTTTGTTGAAAACCAAAAGGGAAGGAATTGAAGATTTAATTCAGTTCATGGAAGATGTTGGTTTCTTCACAGCCCCTTGTAGCGGTGGCAATCATCTTTGCAAGGAAGGCGGGCTTGCAGAACACAGTGTAAATGTAATGCAGTCTGCTGAAAAAATGGGTGTTGCTCTGTTAGGTGGTGCGGAATACAACAAGGTACAGGACAGTGTAATAATAGCCACACTTCTGCATGACCTTGGAAAGTGCGGTGATTATGACAAACAGCTTTATGTTGAAAACATCCTGAAATCAGGAAAGAGGTCAGAAGCAAAACCGTTCAAACGTAACAAAGACTTGACCAATGTTCCCCATGCAGTACGGTCAATCAAATTAGCAACGCTGTTCATTGATCTGACAGAAGATGAAGAATGGGCTATTTTGACCCATGATGGTTTATATGACTTCATGAAGTATGAGATTATGGGACATGAAACACAACTGTCAATGCTGATCCACTGGGCTGATATGTGGTCAAGTAAAATACTGGAAGGTGATTCCGGGGAAGGAACAGGTGAAGAATAATGCCTGTCATCATTTATGTACTAATAGATACTTCCTATTTGGCAGAGCTTATCAATAATTTTCTGAAAGTCTACAATACAGTGAGTATTCAGATCACAAAGGATTGCTATGTCATTAGATTGGAACAGCCTTTGACAGAACAAAAACAGCAGTTAGGAAAGTGAGGATAAAACAATGGTAAATGAGAATCAAGGAAAAGTATACAATCCAAGACCTGTATATAATCGTAAGTTATTACGTTCTGTAATTCGTGCAGGAGTTCAGAAACAATTTGGTCAGCACCGTGTAAGTCAGAACATGGCAGCAAATTTTGAAAAAATCAGGAAAGGACAGGTGAATTGATATGGCACAGATGGTTTTGATTATGGGTGAATCCGGCACTGGTAAAAGTACCAGTATGAGGAATTGTGACCCGGTAACAACAGCAGTTGTGAACCCTGTTGGTAAACCATTACCGTTCAAGGGTTCAGGCAAGTTTGAAATGCTGAACAGTGAAACAGAATCACGCAAGATTTGCAAGTTTATGAAGGAACAGGCAGCAGCCGGAAAAAAATTGATTGTAGTTGATGATTTCCAGTACATTCTTTCTGTTCCATACATGAATCGCATCAAGGAAAACGGATGGGACAAGTGGAACGACTTTGGTGCAAACTATTTTGAAATTATAGAGGTTTGCAAAGAACTTCCACAGGATGTGGTGGTTGTTTATATGACCCACACAGAAACACTTGAAAGCGGTGTTACCACAATCAAACTGATTGGCAAGCTGTTGCGTGAGAAGATTACCATTGAAGGACTTTTTACAGTAGTACTTAGAACCGGGGTGAATGAGGGTAAATATTACTTCTATACACAGAACAGTGGAAAGGACACCGTAAAATCACCGCTTGGGATGTTCCCGGCATATGCTATTGACAATGATCTGAATTATGTAGTTGATAAAATCCGCAATTTCTATGAAGTGGGTGAATATAAGACGGATGCTGAAATGGATCAGGCTGATGCGGCAGTTGCAGCAGACATTGAAAAGCCGGATTCTAAAGGTAGACGTTCACGCACTGGCAGAAAAGCAAAGGAAACTGCTGAACAGGAAACAGAAACACAGGAAAATACCACGGATGATGACGGTCAGGAAGAAAAGCCCAAGACAAGACGGACCCGCAAGACCAAGACTGACAAGACCCATGATGAAGTAGTTGCTGAAAATGCTGAAAAGATGGCTGACTATCAGCAGAAAGTGTTTGAAAAGGTTCAGGAAGTTGCTGGGGATGCAGAAGAAGTTCCTTTTGTCGAATACTGCAAGGTCGCTGATTCAGTTCCAAAACCTGAACTGGAAGAACCACCAAGAAGGACACGCCGGGAACGTAAGGCAAGGGAAGCACAGGGGAATACACCTGTCAAGCCGACAGAACCCACACCGGAAGAAGAACCCAAAAAGGAAACCTGTACACGCAGAACAAGAAGAACAAGATCATAATTTCAAGAAAGGTAAAGGTGAATAACTATGGCTATTGATTTCAGTAAGTTTGATGCGGCGGTTGATACTGCTGCATTGCAGAAGGATGTTAATGATGCAAAGGTAAATGAATTTGAAGATGTGCCTGATGGAAAGTACATTGTCAGCATTGAGAAGATGGAAATCAAACTGACCAAGACGGGCGACAAGCTGATGTTTGCCGTACAGTTCAAAATTAAGGAAGGTGAGTATGCAAACCGCATGATTTTCTTTAACAGAGTAATCAGTGGGAACACGTCACCAAAATGGACAAATGCACAGGCAATCAAGTCTGTCATCACTTGGCTGTCAGAACTGGAAACAGAGGTTGAACCGGAGTTCATCAACTATGAAGATTTTGCTGATTGTGTCCTTGACATTTTTCAGGAAGTGCAGAACACGGTTGAACTGGAAGTCCAGTACAAGGGTGATGCGTTCAACCCTGTCACAATCAATGAGGTTTTTGACCTGTAATTTCAGGCAGCAGAACAGAAAGCGGTGATCAGGGTCACACCTGACCATCGTATTTCTAAAAAAAAGGGGGGTCCAATCCCATGATTTTTTATGACTTTGAGGTTTTCAAGCATGACTGGCTTGCAGTTTTCGTTGATATGACACGCAAGGAAGAAAAGGTAATAGTCAATAACCCGGATGAATTAAAAGCGTTATATGAAGCGAATAGCAGTGATATTTGGGTGGGTTATAACAACAGGCATTATGACCAGTACATTTTCAAGGGGATTCTGTTGGGAATGAACCCAAAAGAAATCAATGATTATATCATTGTTGAACATAAAGAAGGGTGGGCTTTTTCAAGGGCGTTCAATCAGATACCAATGATCAACTATGATGTGATGCCAAATCCACCAATAGGATTGAAAACACTGGAAGGTTTTCTTGGTTCAAACATCAAGGAAACAGAAGTTCCATTTAACATAGACAGGAAACTGATAGAAAAAGAGATTGAACAGACTATTTTCTATTGTCGGCATGATGTGGAAGAAACAGTCAAGGTATTCTTGCAGAAGATAGATGATTTCAATGCAATGTACGGCATTGTGAAAGCGTTTGACCTTCCCCTGTCCTGTATAGGTGACAGTGAAGCACGGATCACGGCAAAGGTGCTTGGGTGCAGCAGACGTGAATATGAAGATGAATTTGATTATTTCTATATGCCGTGTATCAGGCTGAACAAATACAAATGTGTTCAGGATTGGTTTGAACAGAAACGATTGGAAGCCCTGTCTTTGGATTTGGGTCATGCAAGTGATTATGAAAAAAAAGCGTGGTATAAAAAACAGTCCTTTGAAATCGAAGTTGCCGGGATTCCACACACGTTCGGTTTTGGCGGCCTTCACGGTGCAACAGCTGAATCTTGCCATTTTGATGAAAAAGACGGTGCGGGGTATCACGTTGATGTGAACAACTATTATCCGTCATTCTTGCTTGCTTGGGGAATGGTAACACGTTCAGCAACCAATGACAACTATAACAATGTGTATATTACCCGGAAAGATCTGAAATTTAAGCAGACACACGCAAAGACAAAGGAAGAATCAAAGAAGTGGAAAAAGGCACAGTTGCCATATAAGAAGATGCTGAACGCACTATCAGGGGGAATGAAAGACAAGACCAACCCGGCGTATGACCCAAGGAACAACAATATCATGTGCATAAACGGTCAGTTGATGCTTTTAGACCTGATTGAGCATTTGGAAGTAATACCGGGGTTCAGGTTGGTTCAGTCCAATACGGACGGTTTGATTGTGTGGATTCCTGATACAGAAGAAGCGTTCAGTATGCTTGATGATATTTGCTATGACTGGGAAGAAAGATGTTCCACAGACAAGTGTGAAATCAAACTGGCACTTGATAACATACTGGAGATATACCAAAAGGACGTGAACAACTATCTTTGGGTTGACCTTGACGGCGGCATTGAACGCATAGGGGCATATGTGAAAGAACTATCACCGATTGACAATGACCTTCCTATCCTGAACAAAGCATTGGTTGACTACATGGCACACAAGACACCGATTGAACAGACAATCAACCAGTGTGATGACCTGATCATGTTCCAAAAGATTGTGAAGTTATCAGATAACTATAAATGGGTGGAACATGAGCATTGTCAGCCTGTTCAAAGACAGACAGGGGTCAGGGTCATCAAGACTTGGTTTGAATATCCTGAAACGGTCAAATACACATACAAGTCATACAGGGTGTTTGCTTCCAAGGATATAAAAGACGGTAGACTATTGAAGAACGGCGGCAAGCGTGGAAAACCTGAAAAGTTTGGAAACACACCTGACCATTGCTTTATTTTCAATGATGATGTGGAAGGAGTGAAAGTTCCGGCAAAGTTAGATAAACAGTGGTATATAGACTTTGCAAAAAAACGGCTGAAAGGTTTTGGTATAACCACATGACCGGGAAAGGAAGGATGAATATATGTATCAGGGAATTGTAGAAAATATTGACCTTGAAATCAAGTGGTTAGACAGTTGGAGCAACAGAAAAGGTCATATGTGCGTACATCTGCATGAATTTATGAGTGTGCACAATATCACCAAGTTCAGGAAACTTCTGAAAATCATCCGGGAAAGCAACACACCGGATGAAGAAAAGAAAATCCGTGAATGGTGTGAACAGTTCATTGAACAGACTGAACCGTTCAAGAAAAAGGAAGTCAATTTCATGTTTGACATGAAAGAAAAGATCAGGAAACTTGAAACACAGGTTGACCTTCTGAAGTATCAGCGTGACAGATACAGACGGAACACCCCGCCATACAAGGAACTTGGGGTAAAACTGAAAGAAGAAAAGGAAAAACTGTCAACTGCAAAAAAATTATTGAGGGATGCAGAACGGAACATAAAAGGTGTTGAAAGTGATAAAAAATTCATCCTGAAATGTTTGGAAATCATGGGATAAAGGCGGTGTGGCGTATGGCATTATACAAAGGTTATGTTGCAACCAAAGGAAAGCAATGTTTGGAAAAATTAAAAGGGCGGGCGGACTGGAAAACCCTTGATGAAGTGAAGAATCTGAACGGCTATGGCGGCATACTGGCAGATGACACGATTCTGATTGACATTGACGATCCTGAACAGTCTGAAATGATGATGCAGATTGTGGAAGAATTTCAGTTGAATTGCCGGGTGTACCAAACTACAAGGGGGCGGCATTTCCTGTTCAAAAATCATACAGTGAACCGAAACAGGACACACACACAGTTAGCGGTGGGGCTGATGGCTGACATAAAACTTGGGTCAAGGTTATCTTATGAGGTCATCAAGATTGACGGTGAAGAACGGTTTTGTGAATGGGATGTTGAACCGGGTGTTGAATATGATGAACTTCCCAAATACTTCCTTCCTGTCAAGGCGGCCGTTGATTTCATCAATTTGGATGCCGGGGATGGAAGAAATCAGGCATTGTTCAATTATATCCTGACATTACAAAGCAATGACTTTTCTGTTGATGAATGCCGGGAAACAATCAGGATTATCAACAGGTTCATCCTGAAAGAACCCTTGTCAGATGACGAACTGGAAACCGTATTGCGTGATGAAGCATTTCAGAAGCCCATCTTTTTCATTGGCAAGGTGTTCCAATTTGATATATTTTCACATTATTTGAAGAACAACAACCATGTGGTGAAGATAAACGGTCAGTTGCACATATATCATGATGGTATCTATGTGAATGGGTACAAGGAACTGGAAACGGCAATGATTGAACTGATCCCAAATCTGAAAAAGACACAACGGCGTGAAGTGATCGAGTACATGGAACTGATTGTTGATGAAGTAAAGACGGCTGATGCACGTTACATTGCATTCACAAATGGCATATATGACATTGTTCAGGACACCATGCAGCCGTTTTCATCCAATATCGTTGTGACCAATAAAATACCTTGGGATTTCAACCGGGAAGCATACAACGAACTGGCAGACCAAACCCTGAACAAGTTATCATGTGGGGATTCTGCAATCAGGTCATTACTGGAAGAATGTATTGGTTACTGCTTTTACAGAAGAAATGAATTAGGCAAGGCGTTCATTCTGACAGGTGACAGACAGAACGGAAAATCAACTTTTCTTGATGTGGTCAAGGCAATCCTTGGGGAAGGGAACATATCAGCACTTGACCTGAAAGAACTGGGGGATCGCTTTACTACGTCAATGATGTTTGGAAAACTGGCAAATATTGGTGACGATATAGGGGATGATTTTCTTCAAGGTTCACAGGTCAGCATTTTCAAAAAGGTTGTTACCGGGAACAGAATCAAGGCAGAAAGAAAAGGTCAAGACCCTTTTGAGTTCAACCCTTTTATCAAACTTTTGTTCAGTGCCAATGACATACCCCGGATGAAGGACAAGACAGGGGCAGTCTTGCGGCGATTGGTGATTATTCCGTTCAATGCAAGGTTCACAAAAGATGATCCTGATTATAGACCGTTCATCAAATATGACCTGATTGAACAAAGTTCAATAGAATACCTGATCACATTAGGTGTGGATGGATTGAAAAGAGTGTTGACCAACCAAGACTTCACAACTTCTGACAAGGTTGAAAAGTCCATACAGGAATATGAAGAAGAAAACAATCCTATTACTGCATTTATTAAGGATCAGGGCGTGAATATGATTAAAAATGAACCAACAGCAGATGTTTACAAACGTTATCAGGTATTTTGTGCTGATAATTCAATGCAGCCTATGTCAAACATTGTATTCAGTAAACAGATTGTTAAAAGATTAGGGTATCAGGTAGTGCAAAGAAAAATAAACGGTAAAAATAGAAAAACATTCATTGAAGGATAGAAAGGTGTGTGAACTCATGGATATACGAATAAAAGAAGTGATGTGCAATTTGAAAAATTATAATTTTGATGTACTTGGTGCGTACCGGATGGACGAAAGGGAAGCACTGAAACTGTTGAATGGACTGGAAGCAAGTCATTTCAGCGGGTCCGAAAGGTGGATTCCCATTGAATATGATGGATATGCAGACGGTCAACCTGTTTGGGATAAATGGGAATGTTCAGGATGTGGTCACGAACATAACGGTGATGAAGATACATTGACGGCTTTTTGTCCTGATTGTGGGTCAACGATGGAGATAGAAAACAAGGGAGAATGAAAGTGATTAGTTATTTGAGTTTGTTCAACGGTATCGGTTATAAGGTGGTGAAACCATATGAGAGAAAGTACGATTCCACCCAACAGAAGATTATCACGCATAAATGAAGATGGTAGGTTGTCGGTGGATATTTCAACAGACTGGATGCAACAGACCTTCGATTATGAGAATGTGGGCAGCATTGAATACTGTCAACGTCTGAAAGACCGGGATCAGGCGGCAGAACCGGGCAAGGATGAACAAGGGTTGTTCTGCAAAAGGTGTGATTCAGAAGTTGGAGCAGAAGAAAACTTCTGTTGGTATTGTGGTCAGAGATTAAAGGATGGTGGAGAAGATGGAGAAAACAGAAAATAAAAGTGCTACTTCTGTAATTTTGGAAGTATGTGAAGAAATTTTCAACAATTATTGCAAATACAGTGACAAGGCTTGTAGTAATGAAATCAATACTGATGGTACTTGTGGACATTATGAGGATTGTCCTTTGAACAAATTACAGTGAAGGGGTGAACAAAAGTTGAACAGTTTGAAAAGAAATGGTGAAGGATATATTGACCCTACAGCATACGTCGGAATGAAAAGCGTGGTCAAAAGTGAGAATGAATCGGACAGGAAGGCGGCTGAACTGATAAAGGTGTTAAAGTTCATTATCCGTTCATGCGGGTTTGAACTGATTACACGAATACAAATCAAAGAAGTTAAAACTGGCAGAACATATAAATAACAGAAAGGTGGAATTTTTATGATAAACAAAGAACTGGTAACGGATTTGACACAGGCTTACACACAGTCATACTTATTATCAATGGATGAATTACACAACCCGCAGCTTGCGGTTCAGGTGGCAACAGGTGTAACAATGGTAATTGGTCAGATGATGCAAAACCCGCATAGGGTTGAACAAAATCCTTTGGGGATGATTTTTTCTGCAATGATGCAGAACTCAAAACAGAAAAAGCAGACAAAAGATGAAAAAGAAACTGACAACAAAGAAAATACAGAGTAGTTGTTGTGAGGTAACGGTTGGTAACTGTTCAAGGTAACTGTTTAACCCCTTATAAATAAAAGTAGTAACTGTTGGTAACTGTTAGATAGCAATTCTTTATAAAAATTATAATTTTATTTGATATTAAGATTATTAAATTAAAAAAAATATATAGAGAATAGAAAATTTATCCGTTACTACCGTTACTAAAAAGAAATGATGTTTAAAAAGTATTGAAAAAATAAGGTTTTCAGAGAAGTAACCGTTGAAAAATAGAACCGTTACTTCTCTGAAAAGAAAGGACGGTAAAAGTTATGAAAGCAAAGGACTATTTATCACAGGTATCTGTTCTAAATGTAAAAATTGGTCAAAAACAAATGCAGTATGAAGAACTGTTACAAACTGCAATTTCTACAGGTGCTATTAGATATGACAAAGAAATGGTACAGACTTCTTTGACAGGTGACAGTACAAGCAATATCATATGCAAATATATTGATTTACAAAGTAAAATCAACAGGGATATTGACCGATTTGTTGACTTAAAAAATAAGATAATCAATGAGATTCACGAATTGTCTAATGTAGGTTTTATTAGATTACTATATATGCGATACATAGAAGAAAAAAGACTTGAAGAAATAGCAGTTGAACTGAATTACTCATATCAGTATGTGAGAGAATTACACGGCTACGCATTAAAAGCATTTACAGATGCACACCCGGAATTATTTCAAAAATAGCCTACAAAATCCTACAAAGTTCCTACAGTAATCCTACATAAAAGTGTGATATTGTATATAGTGAAAATTCAAAAATTGATGAAAAACACCCTTGAAATTGATATGTTTCAGGGGTTTTTCTTTTGAAATCTGTCAGAAAGGGGGCGGTTTTGTGAAGAAAGAAGTGAAACTGACGGCAAAACAACAGGCTTTTGTTGATGAATATCTGATTGACTTAAATGCCACACAGGCTGCCATCCGGGCGGGTTATTCAGCAAAAACGGCAGATCAGCAAGGGTCAAGGATGTTGGCAAATGTCAAGGTTCAACAGGCAGTCAGTCAGGCAATGGCAGAACGGAGCAAACGAACCGGGATTAATCAGGACAGGGTTATTCTTGAACTTGCCCGGATAGGTTTTGTGAAGATGACGGACGTGGTTGACGAAGAAGGACAGATTAGGTGTGATGCAACAGATGATGACCTTGCTTGTATTGAATCAATCAAATACAAAAGTTCAGACACAGATTCCGGGTCAAGTGTTGAAAGGGAAGTCAAGATTGGTTCAAAGTTAAAAGCCCTTGAACTTCTTGGGAAGCACTTGGGTATGTGGAATGACAAACTGGATGTGAATGTTTCACTGCCTGTTGTCATATCCGGGGAAAAAGATCTTGAAGATTAGTTCACAGTACGTTTTTGACTATCAGAAACGGATTATCTACCCGGAACGGTACAGGAACAGTTCAGGCAGATTGAATGTACGTCTGCCTGATATTGTCGGCAAGGGTTACGGCACGTTTTGGCGTTACCGAGGAAGATACAGGGTTGTAAAGGGAAGCCGTGCTTCCAAGAAATCAAAGACAACGGCTTTATGGTTCATTACAAACATGATGAAATACCCTGATGCAAATGCCCTTGTAGTCAGAAAGACATTCCGAACCCTGAAAGATTCCTGTTTTACTGAATTGAAATGGGCTATTCACAGGTTAGGTGTTGATGCACACTGGGATATAAAAGAATCACCCATTGAAATGACCTACAAGCCAACAGGTCAGAAGATTTATTTCAGGGGATTGGATGACCCTTTGAAGGTAACATCAATCACGGTTGAACACGGTTATTTGTGTTGGATGTGGATTGAAGAAGCATATGAAATTGGTTCAGAGGATGATTTCAATATGCTTGATGAATCAATTCGTGGGGCTATCCCTGAAAGTTCAGGATTGTTCAAACAGATAACCTTGACCCTGAACCCTTGGAATGAACACCACTGGATCAAGAAAAGGTTTTTTGACAACCCGGATGAAGAAACCCTTGCAATGACCACCAACTACTTGTGCAATGAATGGTTGGATGCGGCAGACCGAAAAGTATTTGAAACAATGAAACGGCAGAACCCAAGGCGTTATAAAGTGGCGGGTCTTGGTGACTGGGGTATTGTTGACGGTCTTGTATATGAGAACTGGGAAGAAAAACTTTTCAGCCTTGATGATGTGAAAGCAGTCACCGGAGTTCAGTCAAAATTTGGTCTTGACTTTGGTTACACGAATGACCCAAGTGCATTGTATTGTGGAATGATTGACCACGCCACAAGAACAATATGGGTATTTGATGAAATGTACAAGCCGGGCATGAGCAATGAAGCGATTGCGGCAGAAGTTACCCGGATGGGCTACGCAAAGGAAAAGATCACGGCTGATTCTGCTGAACCGAAAAGCATTGACAGGTTGCGGGTCCTTGGATTGCCACACATACGGAAAGCACGAAAAGGCAAAGACAGCATACTGAACGGCATTGACTTCATTCAGGACTATCACATTATCATTCACCCAAGGTGCGTGAACTTCCTGACAGAGATTGGCAACTATCAATGGGATGTTGACCCAAAGACAGGAAGAAAGATAAATAAACCTGTTGATGACTTCAATCACCTTATGGATGCAATGCGGTATGCTTTGGAAGATGATAGCCGTGGTGATACATACAGTTTTGAATAAAAGCAACAAATTAGTAACACATAGCCCCGGAAACGGTTGTTTCATAGGGCTATTGAAATATTAAGAAATGAAAAGGGGTGAAACAGACCAATGTTCACAAACTTGTTAGATAATCTGACCATGAGGGTCAGCAACTTTATATTGCAAGGCGTTCATTCAAGGATGACTGACAGAGAATTTCTTGAAAAGGAAATCCAAAAGTGGGAAGGTTCACCCAAACGGATAATGCAGATCAAGGGATTCCTGTATTATGGTGGCGATCACGATATTCTGACCCGCAAGCGTACAATGATCGGCAATGATGGAAAACTGGAAGTGGTGGATAATCTGCCGAACAACCATATCATTGATAACCAGTACGGTAAACTTGTAAACCAAAAAACAAACTATCTGTTGGGGCAGCCTGTTGCGGTTCATGGTGACAATGAACAGTATGTTAAACTGTTGCAGAAAGTGTTCAACAGGCGTTTTCAGCGTACTTTGAAAAATTGTGGCAAAGCATCATACAACGGCGGGATTGCTTGGTTATATCCGTACTACACAGAAGAAGGGGAATTTGCTTTTCGTATGTTCCCGGCGTATGAGGTGCTACCTTTTTGGAAAGATTCAGAACACACCATGCTTGACTTCTTTGTCAGGATGTACATTGTGATTGGTTATCAGGGAACTATGCCGGAACTGATCAAGAAAGTGGAAGTGTACGATCTTGACGGTGTTCACAAGTTCATCTATGACCACGGTTCACTGATTCCTGATATTGTGAACGGTGAACAGGCAGATGTTCCACACGTTACTATGGTTGACAGTCAGGGGAACGTGACCGGGTTTAATTGGTCAAGGATTCCTCTGATTCCGGTCAAGTGCAATAGTGATGAAATACCTTTGCTGAAAAGGGTCAAGTCATTACAGGACGGTATCAATGTGATGCTGTCCGATTTTGAAAATAATATGCAAGAGGACGCACGAAATACAATCCTTGTATTGAAGAACTATGACGGTACGAACTTGGGTGAGTTCAGAAATAACCTTGCAACCTATGGTGCAGTAAAGGTCAGGAATGATGATTCTGCAAAAGGCGGGGTTGAAACGCTTGAAATCACGGTCAATGCAGACAACTACAAGGCTATTGTGGAGATATTCAAGAAAGCCCTGATTGAAAATGGCATGGGTTATGATGCAAAGGATGACAGACTTTCCGGCAACCCAAACCAAATGAACATTCAATCAATGTATTCCGACATTGACAATGATGCAGACGATACGGAAACAGAATTTCAAGCCGCATTTGATGATATTCTTTGGTTCGTCAATGCACATTTGGCAAATACCGGGAAGGGTGACTTTGAAGGTGAGGAAGTGGAAATCATCTTCAACCGGGATGTGCTTGTCAATGAATCTGAAACCATTGATAACTGTCAGAAGTCAATGGATATATTGTCACTTGAAACGATTCTGTCAATACACCCTTGGGTGAATGACGTACAGGAAGAACTTGACAGACTGGAAGAACAGAAACAGAAAGAACAGGAAGAATTTGAAAAGCAATACAACCCATTCAATCAGCTGGGTCAGGCAGTTGCCCCGGATAATGACAAAGGCGGTGGTCTGAATGGCAAAGAAGAAACGTGATTACTGGCAGAAAAGGTTCAGTCAGATTGAACAGATTGAACACGATCAGGGTGTTCAGTGCTATGCAGATATTGAAAGACTATACCGTAACGCACAAAGGCAGATTGAAAGTCAGATTGAAGCGTGGTATGGTCGGTTTGCTGACAATAACAATATTTCCCTTGCAAAAGCCAAACGCCTGTTGACCACAAAGGAACTTGCTGAACTGAAATGGGATGTTCAGGAATATATCCGGTATGGTCAGGAAAACGCTGTCAATGGTCAGTGGATCAAGCAACTGGAAAATGCGTCATCCCGGTATCATATCAACAGACTGGAAGCAATCAGGTTACAAATGCAGCAGTCCATTGAAGTATTGTTTGGAAACCAACTTGACGATATTGACCAGACCATGAGGGCAATTTATAAAGACGGTTTTTACAGGACGGCTTTTGAAGTTCAGAAAGGTTTTGGGGTCGGTTGGGATTTTGGCACACTGGATGAAAAACAGATAAACAAAATTATCAACAGACCTTGGGCAGCTGATGGGAAGAATTTTTCTGCAAGGATTTGGCAGAATAAACAGAAGTTAGTGAACGAATTGAACACTACATTGACACAGGGTATTGTGTTAGGGCAAGACCCGCAGAAAACCATAGACACAATTGCCCGAAAAATGAACACGTCAAAGAAGAATGCCGGGCGGCTTGTAATGACGGAACAGGCATTTTTCAGCGAAACGGCACAACATGATTCATTCAAGGAACTTGGGATTGAAATGTATGAGATTGTGGCAACCCTTGATTCACATACATCTGATATATGTCAGGAAATGGACGGCAAGGTTTTCCCTATGTCACAGTGGGAAGTTGGGGTCACAGCCCCACCATTTCATGTTTATTGCCGTTCAACTACTGTTCCGGCGTTTGATGATGAATTTGACCTGATTGGTAAACGTGCCGCAAGGAGTGAGGATGGCAAGACCTATTATGTGCCGTCAACAATGACATACAAGCAATGGGAAAAGTCCTTTGCAACCGGGAACGGTGACAAGTCAGGGTTGAAGCAAGTCTCACCTGATGATACAATGAAAGTTAAAGCAGACATAACAAAGTATAAAAAGAAAGATGCTATTGACCGTTTGAAAACGGAACACGGCATTGAATTCAAGGATAGCAGAAAATACGTTATGGATGAAAGACTTCTTTCATCATGCGTCAGTTGGTTGGATGGATTCAGTTCAAAGTATGGTTCATTCATGCAGAATATCAAACACAGACTGCCTTTGCTACAAAATCAGCCCGCTTCCAAGATGAAGGGCAAGGTTGGGTGCTTTTCGTGGTACACTGTAACAGGCAAGGTTGATTCCATAGAACTGAACGGCGTATATTTTTCAGATTATGACTATATGCAGAAATATGTTCAGGGTGCTATCAGTTCAAAGTGGACTGTTGCAAACGCTGAACCACACAAGACCTTTGTTCATGAATTTGGTCATTATGTGTCACATTCCATGAAAGAGATCATAGGCAATAAGAACTGGCAGCATGATTTCATTCAGGAATGTATCACAGAGTTCAAAAAACATGAACCAAATTACCAGTATGATTCATATGTTGGCATGGGTGACTATGTTTCAAGGTATGGGGCAACCAAGGAAGCAGAACTTTTTGCAGAAGCATTTGCAGAAGCGTTTGGGGGTGACAATCCAAGAACCTTTGCAAAGATTTTTGGTGAAAAACTGGATAAACTTTTGAAAGAGGTGAAATAACATGGAAGAACCCAAAGGAATTGATTATTGGTATATCGGTGAAAATGAAAAGTGGTGCATCAAGGATGATGCCCCGGAATGGGCGAAAGAAGAATTTGAAGAATACTTCAATGATGAACCGGACGAAAACGGAATTGCGAGGATATGAGAAAAGGCACTGTCAAATGACGGTGCTTTTTTGGTGGGTATAAATGGTCAAAAGATTTATTTTAATGCTTATATGACCGCTATATGAGTTTATCTGAAAGGATGATTTGATGGAACGCATAAAAGAAGTATTAGTTAGCACCAAATCCAACATTTACTATTACACAGAAAGGGGTGAAAAAGGATGAAACCGGACAACAGCACATAAGAAAGGAACGGTGATCCAAAAATATCTGCCAACTATGGGTAAAATAGTCTGTCGGGTGTGGCAAGACGTAAAACCGACACAACCAAACTATCATATGGGAGTTACCCCGTAAAAAACGTATTTGAAAGGATGGATAAAACTATGAAAAGATCAGAACTTGAAGCATTAGGATTGAACAAGGAACAGGTGGATGCGGTCATCAAGATTAACGGTGATGACATTGAAAATGCCAAAAAAACGGCAGAATCAGAAACGCAGAATGTTCAGAAGGAAGTTAATTCATTGAAAAGTCAGGTCAAGGAACGTGACAAGCAGCTTGAAACGCTGAAAGACACGGCGGGTGATAACGAAGCCCTGACAAAGCAGATTGCAGATTTACAGGCAGAAAATGCCACGGCAAAAGAAACCCATGAAACGGAAATGACACGCCTGAAAGTGGATTTTGCAGTTGAAAAGGCACTTGCCGGAGCAAATGCAAAGAACGTCAAGGCGGTCAAGGCACTGCTTGACCTTGAAGATGCAAAACTTGACAAGGAAGGGAACGTCAAGGGATTACAGGAACAGATTGACAAGTTAACGTCGGCAGATGATACCAAGTTCCTGTTTGAAGTTCCTGAACAGGATCAGGGACAGCAGACATTCAAGGGATTTCAGCCGGGAACACCAGCAGATCAGAAGCCGGGTGCGGGGGTTGACACAAGCAAGATGAACTATGATGAACTTTGTGCCTACCTTGAAGCAAATCCTGATGCAAAGTTAGAGTAATTCAACAGAAAGGAAAGGTAAAAAATCATGGCAAAATTTGATGCGAAAAGTTTTAACCCACAGGCATTCAAGTATATGGTTGGGCGTGTCTGAAATCTTCATATGTATGAAATTAAAAAATCTAAGGCACTGGCAGGAAACCCTGATATTAAGGATGTGTTTACTACACAGAATGGAACAGCTTATGCAAAAATTGCAATGCGTGGGTTACTTGACGGTGATGCTGTCAATTATGACGGCGAAACGGACATTACTGCTACGTCCACCAAAACCTTTGAACAGGGTGTTGTGGTCGTAGGTCGTGCTAAAGCATGGGAAGAAAAAGATTTTTCCTATGACATTACAGGCGGCGTTGACTTTATGCAGAATATCGCTAATCAGGTAGGGGAATACTGGGATGGTATTGATCAGGACACTATTCTTGCAACCCTTGATGGTGTGTTCAACATGACAGGAAAAGCAAATGAAATGTTTGTTGATAAGCATACTTATGATGTGACTGAAAAGAATGAAGGCAAGATGACAGCAACCACGCTGAACAGTGCTGCAAATAAGGCTTGCGGTGCGAACAAGAAAAAGTTCTCACTGGTGTTCATGCACAGTGACGTGGCTACGAACCTTGAAAACCTGAATCTTGTTGCACATTTGAAGTATACCGACAAAGACGGTATTCAGCGTGACCTTGACCTGTATACATGGAATGGAAAACTGGTCGTTACTGATGACGATATGCCGACAGTAGAACAGGAAGGATTCTATATCAAGGCAACTGCTGTCACAGAAGGTGCAAAGAAAGTGGTTGCTGATACAGTCGAATCCCCGGCAGCGAATGAAATTAAGGTTTCAGACGTGACCCCGGTTGCTGAATCCTATGAATCCCCGGCAGAAGGTGATTATGTGACGTTTGTTGAACCGTTCACAGAGTACACAACCTATATACTGGGTAATGGTTCAATTTCTTATGAGGATATTGGTGCAAAAGTACCGTATGAAATGCAGCGTGACGCAAAGACAAAGGGCGGTGTTGACCGTCTTTATACTCGTCAGCGTAAAGTGTTCGCACCGTTTGGCATTTCATATGAAAAGGCAGTGCAGAAAACGCTTTCACCAACAGATGACGAATTAAAGAATGGAAAAAACTGGTCACTGGTACATTCCGGTGAAGATGTGGCGGCAAATCGCAGTTACATTAACCACAAGGCAATCCCTATTGCAAGAATCAAGTCAAGGGGATAATGGAAAAGGTCAGGTGATTATATGTATCGTGTGGATGAAGTAAAGAAACGATTACAGTCCTTTGGGTATGAGGTCAGGGAAGATGATATGTTCTCCTTGACCTTTTGCGTGGAGAAAGTCAGAAGTTCCATAAAGAATGACATAAACTGGCAGGACGTTCCTGAAGGACTAGAACACATTGCTGTTGATATGGCGGTGGGTAAGTTCCTGAACGCTAAACGGACATTTGCCCCTGATGACCTTAGTAACTTTGATTTGGATTTTGCAGTAAAGCAGATTCAGACAGGAGATACCAACACAGTGTTTGCGGTCGGTGATGGCAGCAGTACACCGGAACAGCGTTTGACAGCGTTCATTAGTTATCTTCTGACTTATGGAAAATCAGAGTTCAACTCATTCAGAAGAATCAGGTGGTGATGGCATGACTGCAATAGAAAAAGCAAGACAGGCGGCAAGGAAAGCCATTGAACAGTGCCACTATGACGGTGTATGCACTGTTACGGAACACAACAAGGTGAAAAACGATAAAACCAAGCTGACAACATTTGAAGATGCTGTTGTCTTGGAAAACCAACCCTGTCACCTTATCTTTAAGACAATAACCAGTACAGAGCAGAGCGAATCAGCAGCGGCAATCAGACAGACCACAAAATTGTTACTGTCACCTGACGTAACCATAAAACCGGGGTCAAAAATCACTGTAACACAGGAAGGTGTCACTATTGACTATACTTGCAGCGGTGTCCCGGCTGCTTATGGAACACACCAAGAAATAATTTTAGAATTGTTTAGGGGGTGGGCGTAAGTGGCAAAAATGGGAAGGTTTGACCCTAGCGGTTTGAAAGAGTTTCAGAAGAAGTTGGAAAAGATTGACCAGTCGCAGATTGATGGTTTTCTTGAAGATTGTGCAAAGGAACTTGCTGCCCGGCTGTTCCGGTTAGTGGTTAAAAAAACACCAACCGGACAATACCCAAAGAGTAGCGGAAAAAAAGGCGGCACATTAAAAAGGGGTTGGTCAATCGGAAATATCCGGAAAGAAGGAAGCAACTACATCATTGAAATTGTAAACCCGGTAGAATACGCAAGCTATGTTGAATACGGACACAGGACAGCCAACCATAAAGGATGGATTTCCGGCAAGTTTATGATGACAATATCAGAAAATGAGTTGCGGGACATAGCCCCCAAAGTGCTTGAAAACAAGTTAAAAAATTTTTTAGGGGGTGTCTTATCGTGATTGATTTGATTATTTCCGGTATCAGTAACGCACTGTTTGAAGTGTTTGGGTATGAAAATTATGCTACAAAAATACCACAAGACCTTGAAGCACCATGTTTCTTCATTCAGTGCATTGAACCAAAGATAAAAAAATACATTAGCACACGTTATTTGAGGACAAACCATTTTGTGATTCAGTATTTCCCAAAATCAGAAGATGATGGGGACATGGAATGTAACAATACAGGTGAGCGAATGTTTGAGTGTTTGGAAGTCATCAATGCTGATGGCTTCCTTTTGCGTGGTACAGAAATGAGATTTGAAGTAAAAGATGGTGTTCTGCATTTCTTTGTGGACTATAACAGTTTTATCAGGAAGGTAAAACAAAAGGAAACAATGGGAAGTTTGCAGACTGGCGTTCATGTGAAAGGTTAGGTGATTAAATGGCAGTAAAAGGACAGAAAGAAGTAACTAAAACCGCAGAAACACAGGCGGTTAAGACGGAAACCAAGTATTCCAAAGAACAGATTCTTGATTCTGCAAAATTTGCCAACCGCCATGACATTTTGAATGCACTTCTGACTGATGAGAAAGAATACAGCATTGCAGAAGTGAACAGTGTCATGGATAGTTGGTTCAAGAAAGGAGTGAAATAAAAATGGCTTTAGGTGGCGGTACTTTTACAGTACAGAATAAGGTTTTGCCGGGTTCATACATCAATTTCTTTTCAGCAACAGCGGCATCTGCTTCCATTTCTGACAGAGGAATTGCCACAATTCCACTGATGTTGGACTGGGGCAAGGATGATGAAGTAATTACAGTCACAAATGAAGATTTTCAGAAACGGTCACAAAAGATTTTCGGTTATGCGTATACGGATGACCAAATGAAAGGATTACGTGACTTGTTTATTGGTACACAAACCCTGTATACATACAGGCTGAACAGTGGTGGTGTCAAGGCATCAAATGATTATGCAAGGGCAGTATGCAGCGGCATCCGGGGGAATGATTTGAAAATCGTCATTCAGGGTAATTTGGATGAAACGGATGCATGGGATGTTATTACCTATCTTGGAGTAGACAAGGTTGACGTACAGACCGTAAAATCCGTAAAAGAATTAAATGCAAATGATTTTGTATCGTTTAAGGATGATTTTGAACTGGCAGTAGTTGCCGGGGCTTCTCTTTCAGGTGGTACAAATGGAACAGCAACAAATTCTGCATATCAGACATACCTTGATAAGATTGAATCTTACCGTTACAACGCAATGGGTGTTGTTACTACGGATGATACAGTCAAGGCATTGTTTGCTACATTTAATAAGCGCTTGCGTGATGAAATTGGTATCAAGTTCCAGTTGGTGCTTTATAACTACACAAAACCTGATTACATGGGTGTGATCAGTGTGAAAAACAAGTGTCTTGATGGTGCTGCCAAAGGTGAAGATGGTGCAATGGTTTATCCTGATGAAGCGGCTGCTGTTTATTGGACAGTTGGAACACAAGCTGGATGTGCAGTCAATGCTTCTGTTCAGAACAAGGTATATAATGGTGAGTTTGAACTTGATGTGAACTACACACAGGCAGAATTGATTGCAGCAATTAAAGCCGGGGAATTTGTTTTCCACAGGGTTGATTCTGATATCAGGGTACTGGAAGATATTAACACTATGGTAACAACCACTGACACAATGGGTAACGTATTCAAAGATAATCAGACCATTCGTGTCATTGACGAACTGGCAAATTCAGATGCACAGCTTTTCAATAAAAAGTATTTGGGTGTTGTCCCAAATGATGATGCAGGGCGTTCTGCATTGTGGGTAGATTTGTGCAAAATCAGGAAACAGCTTCAAAAAATCCGTGCAATCGAAAATTTCAGTGAAACAGATGTTCAGATTGCACAGGGAGATACAAAAAAAGCAGTTGTGGTAATGTGTGCAATTACTGTTGTCAATGCAATGTCAAAAATGTATATGACAACCACGATTGCCTAAAAGAAAGGAAGGTGAACAAAAATGAACAATGCAGCAGTAATGTTTGCCGGGGATAGTGTTTCAGCCGCACTTGCAGAATGTTATATGACGATTGGTGACAACAGGTATAATTTCATGCAGGCTATCAACCTTGAAGCAAAGTTTACCAAGAAAAAGACGAAAGTTCCCATTCTTGGCAAGACAGGTCAGGGTAACAAGTCAACTGGATGGGAAGGTAGCGGAAAAGCTACATTCCATTACAATCAGTCTGTTTTCCGTCAGATGATGTGCGACTATAAGGACACCGGGAAAGATGCGTATTTTGAAGTTCAGATCATCAACGAAGATCCAACATCTACGGTTGGTAAACAGGAAATGATTCTTCTTGACTGCAATATTGACGGTGGTATCTTGGCAAAGTTTGACGCAGACGGTGAATACTTGGATGAAGATATGGATTTCACGTTTGATGACTTCTCTATGCCGACAGGGTTTAATAACCTTGACGGTTTTCTTGTAACTGAATAATGCAACTAGTATTTTTATACCCCATATAGCTTTATATAAAGCCATATGGGGTTTTTAAGTACACACAGGTATATTAGAAAGGACGGTAATAATTATGTCAAATTTAAGCAGATTTATGAAAAGCAACAAAAAGAAAAGGGAAAACGGATTTTACGCACCCACCACATCATTGACGGATGAAAACGGAAAGCCGCTGAACTGGGAGTTTAAGCCGCTGTCATCCAAAGACAATGAACGTATCAGGGACGAATGTACTGTTGACGTGCAGATTACAGGAAAGCCTAATATGTACCGTCAGCGGTTGAATACGTCGCAGTACCTTGTCAAATTGATTGCAGCGTGCG
This sequence comes from uncultured Lachnospiraceae bacterium, assembly GCA_947631505.1. Taxonomy (GTDB): domain Bacteria; phylum Bacillota; class Clostridia; order Lachnospirales; family Lachnospiraceae; genus Eubacterium_F. Next base: position 24,312 of record CANRLR010000049.1, read on the forward strand.
TTGTTACGCCAAACCTATATGACAAGCAATTACAGGATTCATACGGTGTTAAGAAACCGGAAGATTTAATTTATGAAATGGTGGATGAATCCGGTGAGTATCAGGAACTTTGTGTGTGGGTTCAGCAGTATCAGGGTTTCACAAAAACACTTGATGAAAGAGTGGACGAAGCAAAAAACTAATTCAGGGCGGTGATGGTGAAGCGATTTATGCGTATTACGCACTTCATAAACTTCACATAAGACCGTCCGAATGGGTGGATATGGATGAAAGTGAAAGAGCGTTCATCATTGCGGCTATTGATGAAAAAGCCAAAGAAGATGAAAAGCAGAGAAAAGAAGCAGAACGACAGGTAAACAAAATGAAATAAAAAAGGTAGGTGATTACATGGGGTCAGTTCAGACAGGGATTGAAATGCAAGACCAGTTCAGCAACGTCTTAATGAGTTTTATCAATAATATGACTGCTGCTGTTACTGCCGCAAACAGTTTTTCAGATGTGATGAACCAAAATATAAACACTGGTGGTTTATCAGATGTTCGTAGTGAAATACAGTCAGTTACGGAAGAATTAAACGCATTGAACCAGTCAGCACAACAACCTATATCACCAACCGTTTCAGCAGGGGGTCAGAGTGTTCAGCAGTTCAATGAACAGATTGAACAGACACAGGGATTGTTGCAGCGTGTTTCAAACATTCAGCAACAGCTTAATACAGAAAGTCAGCAGTTTGATGTTCTTCCTGATGATACACAGGTAAAAATTCAGGGATTGAACCGCAGCCTTTTGGAAATGCAGGCGGCAATGGAACAGGTTTTACAAAATCCCTTTAATATGCCGACAGAAGCAGTTGAAGCAGAACTTGCTTCTTTGCAGAACAGAATCAGGCAAACCATACAGGAACAGTCCGCATTGAATGAAACACTGTCACACATGGATGTGGAGATTGAGCAACCACCCCCGGTACAGATTCCAGTGGAATGGCAGACTGACAATTTGGAAGTGTTTACAAGTACGGGCATTGACCGATTCCGTCAGGAAATACAGTCTGCAAACACCATGTTGGAACAGTTGAGTGATACACAGAATGAGATAGCAAGACAGGCGTTCAATACAAATGTTCTACCACCTTCTGCATTTCAGGATATGAACAGACTGGCAACAAGGATTAATGCTATTCGTCAACGTATTGGACAGATTGAGAACAACTCGCTGAACTTAGGGACTGACCGGGTAAACGGTGAACTGGAACGGTTACGAACACAGTTAAGTCAAGCAGTTCAGCAGCAGAATGAATTGAACAGTGCTATTGACAGAATGGATGTCAGGGGTGCTAATTCAGCATATTTGCAGTTGTCACAGACGATTGGAAACACAGAAGCCTATATTCGTGACAATATAAATGAACAGGGCGTGTTCAATGACACAATCAATGAAGGCACTGAAAAGGCAAACAGTCTGATAGGGACAATCAAAGGTGCTATTGCGGCATATGCCACAGTGAATACGGTCAAGTCTGCACTTAATGCATCAGATGAACTAATGCAAACAAGATCAAGATTAAACCTGATGAATGATGGTTTGCAGTCAACAGATGATTTGGTCAATATGGCGTACATTGCGGCACAGGATGCAAGGGGTGAATTTGGTGCAATGGCAAGCGTCATTGCCCGGTTTGGCAACAATGCAAAGGATGCGTTTAGCAGTTCAGCAGAAGTTGTTCAGTTTGCAGGGCTTGTCCAAAAGCAGATGACGATTGCTGGGGCATCCACAGACGAAGCATCAAATGCAATGCTCCAGTTGTCACAGGCACTTGGTTCAGGTGTTCTACGTGGTGATGAATTAAACAGTATTTTTGAAAATGCACCGAATCTGATTCAGAACATAGCTGATTATTTAAATGTCCCAATAGGGGAAATCCGCGAAATGGCGGCAGATGGAGAAATATCAGCAGGTATTGTAAAAAAAGCCATTTTTGCGGCTACGGATGACATAAATGCAAAATTCAATTCCATGCCTATGACATGGGGGCAAGTGTGGACTTCATTGCAGAACACCGCAACAATGGCATTTAAACCAATACTGCAAAGGATGAATGAGATTGCAAACAGTGAACAGTTTCAAGTGTTCACCACTAACGCAATTAACGCTATGGCAACCGTTGCCGGAATACTGTTACAAGTGTTTGATCTGATTGGTACAATAGGTCAATTTGCAGCGGATCACTGGGATGTATTAAGTCCTATTATTTACGGTGTTGTTGGTGCATTAGCGGCATATCTTGCCATACTAGCAGTTTATAACACTGTTCAGGCTATATCTAATGGTTTGAAAGCATTGGCGGCATTTCAAGAAAGTGTTCATGCAGCTGCAACAATGATGTCAACAGGTGCAACTTTTGCGGCAACAGCGGCACAATATGGCTTGAACGCTGCAATGTATGCTTGTCCTATCGTGTGGATTATCATGCTGATTATTGCTTTGATTGCAATTATTTATGCTGTATGTGCGGCTATTGCGAAATTGACAGGTATTGCAAATTCAGGGTTAGGTGTTATTACCGGCCGTGTGAATGTTGTAATTCAGTTCTTCAAAAATTTAGGCTTACAGGTGGCGAATATTGCTCTTGGCATAGGGAAAGCAATAGAGGCAGTCGCATTCAACATCATGACTGCATTTGGTAATGCAATCAAGTCAGTTCAGTCATGGTGGTATGGTCTGCTGTCTACGGTGTTAACCGTGGTAGCCAAAGTCTGCGAAGCCTTGAATAAACTGCCGTTTGTGGAGTTTGACTATTCAGGAATAACTAATGCAGCGGATGATTATGCAGCCAAATCAGCAGCAGTGGCAAATAGTAAACAGGATTACAGATCAGTTGCGGATGCATTCAATGCTGGTATGTCAACTTATGATACCTTTCAGAGTGGATGGAAGAGTGATGCATTTAAAGCCGGGGCAGCTTGGGGTGATGGAGTATCAAACAAAGTTTCCAATGCTTTCAAAAACAAATCAACCTATGTACCACAGGCAAGCGATTATTCAAACGCTATTGCTAATTCAGGCAATGGAGCCGCTGACCTTGCGAATGCAAAAAACGGTGCTACAACGGCAAAGAATACAGGTGATACGGCAAAGGCAGCACAAAAGGCGGCACAATCACTTGACATTACCGGGGAAAACCTGAAATACATCAAAGATATGGCTGAACGTGAGTATGTCAATCGCTTTACAACTGCAAAAATCAAGGTAAAGCAGACAAATCACAACAATGTAAACAGTAACATGGATTTGGATGGTATCAATGAGTATTTGAGGTCAGACCTTGAACAACGCATGGCGGCAACAGCGGAAGGAGTGCATTAACAATGTATCAGATGTATATTGACAAGATTCTTTTTCCAGTCACACCGGGAAAACTGCAAATGAATATCAACGGAACAAATAAGACTCTCACCCTCATAAATGAGGGTGAAGTCAATTTGATCAAGTCACCGGGGTTGACGGATATTTCCACAGAAGTGCTGCTTCCCACGTTGATGGAATATCCATTTGCGGTATATACAGACGGTTTTCAGAAACCTGATTACTACTTGGAAAAATTGGAAAAGTGGAAACAGAGCAAAAAACCAGTTTCTTTCAAAATGTTACGAACGTCACCTGACGGAAAAGAATTGTTATGGGACACAAATATGTCTGTCACAATCGAAGATTACAAGATTGAAGAAGATGCTGACAGTCAGGGGTTTGATGTAATGGTGAACATTTCCATGAAACAGTACCGGGACTGGGGTGCAAAGAAACTTGTCATAAAAAAATCAAAGAAGAAAAAAAGCAAATCAAAAAAGAAAAAGGCGGTAAAGAAGAAAAAGACACGCAAGACAAAAACCCCGGCAAAGTCCTATACCGTAAAAAAGGGTGATATCCTTATGGGGATAGCAAGGAAACAACTAGGGAACGCAACAAAATGGAAAAGCATTTATAATCTGAATAAGAAAACGATTGAAGCAGCGGCAAAAAAACACGGAAGAAAATCTTCAAGCAACGGTCACTGGATATATCCGGGGACTGAACTGAAACTTCCAAGTTAGGTGGTGTATTTACTATGGCAAAAGATATTGTTGATATTGCTATTGGTGAAATTGGATATAAAGAACAGGGGTCAAACCGTACAAAGTATGGTGCATGGTTTGGAATGAATGGTGCAGCTTGGTGTCATATGTTCGTTTCATGGTGTGCAAGTCAGGCAGGGGAAAGTTCCGCAGTACCAAAGACTGCATCATGCTCAACCGGGCTTGGTTGGTTCAGGAAGAAAGGACGGTTTAAGAGCAAAGGGAAGTACACCCCCAAAAGGGGTGATATTGTTTATTTTTGCACGAACCGTTCCCATGTCGGCATTGTTGAGTATGTGAAAGGGAATACACTACATACAGTAGAAGGCAATTCTTCTGACAAGGTAACAAGAAGGGAATACCCCCTTTCAGAATCAACCATAACCGGGTACGGTGTGCCAAATTACAAGAATGTGAACGCAAGTTCAAAAAGCTCAGGGGGCAGTTCATCCAATGCGGCACAAAAGAAGCAGAACGCAAAAGAAGAACTTGCCTACCTGAAAAGGGTGTTGAACAAAAAACAACCAAAATCAAAGAATGTTAGCGGAGAAATAGAGGAAACCGGGAAACTGCCAAATGGGGTTGTGGATGTACTGGTTACTAATGGAAAAACCCAGTTCTTTGTTCCGGTGGAAGATGGGATGAAAATAGTATGGGAACGTCAGGGAACACCGGGAACGCTGACTTTTACTGCTAAGTATGATAAAAAGTTCAAAATCAAGGAAGGGAATAGTGTATTGGTCAGTGTGGATGGCACAAAGTTTTTCTATGGTTTCATCTTCAAATACAATATGTCAAAAGATGGAATGGTATCATACACCGCATATGACCAGTTACGATATTTGAAAAATAAAGACAATGTTATTTATACAAAAAAACGTGCAGATCAGGTCATCCGGCAGATTGCAAAAAAATTCAAGCTAAATGTAGGGACACTTGCAAACACCAAGTATGTTATTCCTAAAAGGGTAGATGACAATACTGCATTGTTTGATGCAATACAAAATGCCCTTGACATAACAACCATGATGAAAGGGAAAGTGTATGTCTTATATGACAATGTTGGAAAGTTGACACTTTCAGATGTTTCAAAAATGACAGTAAATGCTTGCTTGGTGGATGAAGAAACTGGGCGTGATTTCACATACGAAGTCAGCATTGATAATGAAACATACAACCAAGTAAAACTGATGTATGAGAACAAGGAAACAGGCAAATATGATGTGTATATTGCCAAAAATTCAAAGAAAATCAACCAGTGGGGTGTCTTGCAGTTCACGGATAAAATTGATGATCCTGACCTTGGGAAACTGAAATCAAAGGCACTTCTGAAACTATACGGAAAGAAAAAACAGACCCTTTCCATTTCAGGGGTCATTGGAAATAAAAAAGTCCGTGCCGGGTCATTAGTTCCGGTCATGCTGAAAGTCCATGAACTGAACCTTGCAAACTATATGTTGGTTGAAAAGGTAACACACATATTCAAAAACCATGAATGGACTATGGATTTGATTGTTTCAGGGGGTGATTTTAGTGAGTGATGTTCATTGGTTAGACCTTGTAAAAAAAGCGGCAGTTCAGGCTATTAAGTCTGAAAAGCCTTGTGATTATGTCATAGGAACGGTAACATCAACAAAACCGCTGAAAATAAAGCTGTCAGATGGTGACGGTTTGGAACTGGGTGCAGAATTTTTTCACCTTGCAAGGAATGTTACAGATTACACCATTACTTTATCTTTTGCCGGAAATGAACAGAAGATGAAAGTACACAATGCATTAAAAAAAGGCAACAAAGTCATAATGATACGTAAGTGGGGCGGTCAGGACTTTATTGTGATAGACAGGGTGGTGAGTTGATGATACCTAACATGGAAAACTATGAATCATATGAAGATGGCGAAGAAGATGAAGAACAGGACTTTGACTTTGAACTGGAAACTGAACCATCATTCACATACGCTATGAAGGTACCGGATGATGAAATTTCTGAAAGTCGCTTTATCGGCAAGGTGGATGACATAAAAGCAAAAGAACAGGCTATCAGAAAAATATTAAGCACTGAACGGTATGAACATGAGATTTACTCATGGGACTATGGGATTGAACTGCAAGACTTGTATGGTATGGACATTCCTTTTGTCATGAGTGAAATTAAGGTCAGAATAACAGATGCAATCACAGCAGATGACCGTTTTGAATCCGTAGATAATTTTGTTGTCAGGCAGATTGACAAGCATACAATTCATTGTACGTTTATTGTCACATCCGCAGACAAAGAAGAAATAGAATCAGAATACGATTTTGACACAACAGGGGGTGAAACAGATGTTTGAGGAACAGGACTTTGAAGAAATAGCCACAAGGATGCTTTCTAACGTGGATGACAAATTTGATAAAAGGGAAGGTTCTATCATTTATGATGCGGTTGCACCAATAGCATTGGAACTTGCTTTCTTTTTTAACTGTTTGGATATGGTAATGAATGAAGTATTTGCCGACACAGCATCATACTATTACCTGATTAAGAGGGCGGCAGAACGCGGACTGTTACCCAAAGAAGAAACACAGGCTATTTTGAGAATGGAAGTCACCCCGGCAGATGCGGCAATCACACCGGGGGACAGGTTCAATCTGAATGAACTGAATTACACAGTGATTCAAGCAGTTGACGGTGTAACAGGGGCGTATCAGGTAGAATGTGAAACAGCTGGGACAGTAGGGAATCAGCAGCTTGGTTTCTTACTGCCATTGGAAACTGCCAATGAATTGAACAATTTGGAAACCGCTGAACTGAAAGAAGTTCTTGTTCCGGGAGAAGATGAAGAAGATGTTGAGGATTTCAGGGAACGATATTTTTCATCATGCAACAATGAAGGATTTGGCGGCAATCAGACAGACTACAAAAACAAAGTCAACGATATTGACGGTGTCGGCGGCTGCAAAGTAATCAGAGCATGGAGAAATGGCTATAATCCATCACTGTTCATTCCAACACAGTTGGTCACAGACTGGTATGAATCAGTGCAAAGCACGTTACCAAGTGAAGTAAAAACATGGCTTAGTGCTGTTTATGTTGCTGCAACAAAAAAACTTCTGACGGTGGGTGGCACAGTAAAAGTCATCATTATTAGTTCAGAATATAAGAAACCGTCTGATACTCTCATGAACATGGTACAGACGACACTTGACCCTGAAATAAATGCGGGGGAAGGACTTGGACTTGCCCCTATTGGTCATGTAGTAAATGTGACAGGCGTATCAAACAAAACCATAAACTTTTCTGCAACCATTACATATAGTCGTGATTATTCCTTTGCTATTCTAAAGGACACTATATGTCAAACTATTGATGACTATTTCACAGAACTTTCAGAGCAATGGGACAGTGTTGATAATATCATTGTCAGAACCAGTGAATTTGATAACAGGCTGATGAAAATAACAGGTATCAGCGACATATCCAATATCAGGCTGAACAATTCCGATTCAAATCTGATACTGGAAGCGGATGAAATACCAGTAAGGGGGAGTGTAAATGGCTGAAATGCTGGACAGGAAAAAGCTGATTGAATATCTTCCTGACTTTATGCAAAAAATTTCTGAAATAAAAGAACTGATGCGGGTCACGAATATGGAAAGTGACAAAATATATCCGCTGATTGGCAAAAGTCTTGATGAAGCGTTCATTGAAGATTGTTCTGAATATGGTATACGGAAATATGAAAGCTGTCTACATATCATATCGGATGAATCTGAATCATTGGAAACACGGAAATTGCGAGTATTAATGCGGTGGAATAATTTTATGCCCTACACCTACAAAATATTGATAAATAAACTAAATATGTTGTGCGGTGTAAATAATTACGATATAACAGCAGATTTAGAAAACTACAACATAGACCTAACTGTTTATTATGTGGTGGATGAATCCGAATTAACAGCATTATTAGAAAATATACCTCCCTTAAATATTTTTTATAATATTCATCCGGCGAAGAAAAGTGTAGGAGTAAATAGGGTTGGAATGATATGGCAAGATGATGAAATATTTAATTTAAGGCAGGTGATTATATGAGTTTTGGAGGTTTGATTTTAACAAATTCTGGCAGGAATAAAATAGCGGGTGCTCTTAGTGAAAATAACGCTTTGAATTTTACACATGTGAAGTTAGGAGATGGTACATATAATGGTTCTTTTTCCAGTATAACAAAACTTACAAGTGAGGTTATGGAGCTTCCCATAACAAATGTTACACAAAAAGATAATGAGGTTATAATAGACTGTGATTGGAACAGCAATGACGCTCCAAAGGGATTCTATCTAAGAGAAATTGGTATAATTGGGAACGGTGTGTTGTGTTATTATGACAACACTGGTTCAGCGGATGCAGAGTATATTGATCCTGAATCAAAAGTTGTTGCAAAGCAAAAACGATTAAGATTTACTTTAATTATAAGTAGCGAAGTGAATGTTACCACTAAAATAAGTAGTGGGTTGTATGCTTTATCCGAAACTGTTACACAGGAAATGAAAGAACTGGATGATAAAAAATTAAATAAAAATGACATATCCGATTGGGCAAAGAAGCCGGAGAAGCCATCTTATACAAAAGAGGAAATCGGACTAGGTAATGTTCCTAATGTTGCAACAAATGATCAAACTCCTTCGTATACAGAAGCAACTACTCTTACTAAATTAACAAGTGGCGAAAAACTGTGTGTTGCCTTTGGAAAAATATCTAAGGCTATTACTGATTTGATTGTGCATATTGAAGACTCGGTAAAACATATTACAAGTGCAGAAAGAACACTGTGGAACACAGTTAGCAACAAAGTTGATAAAGTTTCAGGAAAAGGTCTGTCAACTAATGATTATACAACAACAGAAAAGAATAAATTAGCTAGAATTGCATCCGGTGCAGAAGTAAACGTACAATCAGATTGGAATGTTACTGATACATCCAGTGACACATATATTAAAAACAAGCCGTCTATTTATACCAAAAATGAGGTAGATAATAAATTGTCTACATTAGAAACAAACATTGATTGGAAAGAGGCTGTTGCTACATATAATGATATTGCAACAACATATCCAAGTCCTCAGGACGGATGGACTGTAAATGTTAAGGATACCGATTATACATATCGTTATAATGGTACAAGCTGGGTTGCTATTTCTGCAAATGCCATTCCAAAAGCAACTAATTCTGTGGATGGTTTACTAAGTAAAGAAGACCATGCGAAGTATGAAGATGCAAATTCTAAGAAACATACGCATAGTAATAAGTCTATTATTGATAAAATTACACAAGCATTATTGGATAACTGGAATTCTGCCAAAACCCATGCCGATTCTGCACATGCCCCTAGTAACGCACAAGCTAACGTAATCGAAAGTGTAAAAGTTAACGGTGCAGCACTTATACCAAATGCAAAAGCAGTAGATATTGCTGTACCTACGAAAACATCTCAACTTACAAATGATTCTGGTTTCAAGACAACTGATACAACCTATGGTGCAGCTACACAATCAGCATCCGGCTTAATGTCGGCTGGTGATAAGAAAAAACTTGATGGTATTGACTCAGGTGCAAACGCATACTCTCTTCCACTTATGACATCTTCTGTTCGTGGCGGTGCTAAAATTGGCTATTCGACAAATGGAAAAAACTATCCTGTGCAACTTAACGGCAGTGGACAAATGTTTGTAAATGTGCCATGGTTGGACACTAATACATGGCGTGGAATACAAGATAATTTAACCTCTACTTCTACAACAGATTCATTAAGTGCGCGTCAAGGAAAGCTATTAGCCGAGCAAGTGGAGTCTGCTGCAACAGATGGAAGCGATGCAATGAGAATTTTAGGGGAGATAGAACCATGGTATATGGCTAAGAAATCTTGGAAATTAGCGTATTCAAGCGTAATGGCAAGTCAAGGCAGTGGATTTAATGTCGGTCAATATATGTCTAATAATTCATATGTTACAGAATTTAACATAATATGTGAGGCAATAGCTTCGAGCGGCACTCGGTATGTTTATACTTACATACTATCCATTACGGCATACAACGATTTTGTCGGCAGTGGTGGAACTACTACTATAATACAAGGATATTCCGCTAGTGGTTTTACTGGCCGATGTGAGATTGCTATTACTAAACCATATATAAAGCTTAATACGTTATATGTTGGAAACACTTCGTACACAGGAAGTCAAGCAATAATGAAAATTTATGCGAAATAACAACCTGATGAACTATTCAGACAAAAATATCTGTCACCTAAGAAAGGGGGTGGAAAGCTCATGGTTAAACTGATACAGGACGGCTAGCTGAACTTGATGACAGCTAATTTTAGGTGGTGTTGTCTTGTAGACAAATATTCATTCACATATCAAAATAAAAGCGTTATATGAGCCTATATAAAGCCCATGTGACGCTTTTATTTATGACAGAAAGGAGAATTTACATGAAAACAGGAATTTGTTCTATTATCGGTGCGATTGGTGCGACAGTCGCATCATTTTTTGGTGGTTGGAGTTCGGGCTTGACCACATTAGTCTTTTTTATGGCTGTTGATTACTTTTCAGGATTGATGGTTGCAGGGGTTTTTCATAATTCCAAAAAGACTAATTCAGGTGCGTTGGAAAGTCGAGCCGGATGGAAAGGGTTGTGCAGAAAGTGCATGACATTCATTTTTGTGCTTATTGCATACAGATTGGATTTGATTTTTAACACAAATTATATCCGTGATGCAGTCATCATTGCATTTGTTGCAAATGAACTAATATCTATTGTTGAAAATGCTGGGCTGATGGGACTGCCACTACCAGAAGTAATCAAAAAGGCTATTGATATTTTACAGGACAAAGCGAAGGAAGGTGAAGAATAATATGAAGAAAAAACAGCATGATGTAAGGATCGACAGAAGCAAGCTGCATCCGTGGTTAGATTATAAGTTTAGCTTATTGCTGAAAGAATGTGCGAAGAAAGGAATTTATCTGATTATCACAGAAGGGTTCAGGACAAAGGAGTACCAAGATCAGCTCTATGCAAAGGGCAGGACGGCACCGGGAAAGGTAGTGACCAACGCAAGAGGCAGTTCATACTCCAGCCAGCACCAGTGGGGGATTGCATTTGACATAGCAATTAATGACTCAAAGCATCTATATGATTCGGCAATAATCAAAAAGGTGGCAAAAATTGCAAAGTCTTCCAAAGTAGGTCTTGCTTGGGGCGGTGACTGGAAAGGCTTGGTTGATACACCTCATTTCTATCTTGGCAAATGGGGGAGTACAACAAAGAAATTGAAGCAGAAGTACGGAACGCCGGACAAATTCAAGAAGTTTTGGAAACGGACCCTTAAAAAGAAACGCTATTTGTATGCCACAAAGACATTACGAGTTGGTGGAAAAAAGAAATGCCTGATTAAGGCTGGAGCAAAGGTTGAGGTTCTTTGGTATTCTAATCTTGGTTATGCGAAGGTAAAATATAATGATAAGGTTGGGTATGTATACCGTAGTGGTTTTTCAGCGGTGAAATGACAGGATAAATGCTGAGTGGGAACTCTGGTTGTAGTGACTGGGGTTCTTTTTATGGTAATAATATAAAAGTAGGGAGTAAATATACCCTACAGAATACAGACATCCGAAGTATGACACAAAGAAAAAAGCAAGTAAGCCAAAAAAAACTGAACCGCCTAAATTGGCAAGTGCTACACCAAACCTGAAAAAAGGTAGCTCTGGAACACAGGTCAAATACTTGCAGAAGAATTTGAAGTATTTGGGATTCAAAGACAGGGACGGAAAGACGCTGACTGCTGATGGTAATTTTGGTACAAATCTGCTGTTACTAATTTGTTACTAAATGACAGAGATTTACAAAGATATACAAGGCATGAAATGCTGAACTTTCGGTTGTTTCTGCACTGAAAATGTGATAAAATTTATGATATAATGATTTGTCATAGAGATTTAGGGGGAAAAATCATGGAAGTTCATGAAAAGAAAAGAACGCGAAAGTATTTAAAGGGATTAAAAGGGCGTGTTCAAAATAGTATGAGCGGTTTTCTGCGTGCCTGTATTGTGGCATTGCTGGTGGCATTCCAGTTTGCCATTGTTCTTTTGCTGCCTTATTTTCTGCGGCAGTATTCTTCCTATTTATATCTGACAATTGAAGTGTTTGGAGTTATGACGATTCTGGCACTGACCAATGACAGCCGGAGTATGGCATATAAGTGTGCCTGGTTATGTATTATTGTTGTCCTGCCAATATCCGGTAATATTATGTTTGCCCTGTGGGGAAAGGTAGGAAAGAGAAATAAATTGAACCAACGGTTCAAGGAACAGATCCGGGAGGTGGATTGTCATTTGGAGCAAAATGAGGAGTTAGTAGAGTGTTTTGCCAAAGAGCATCCGGTCAGCTCCCGTATGTCGAGATATATGCAGGCAGAAGGTTCTCCTATTTATGCCAACAATAAAGTGACTTATTATGATTTTGGTGAGGCTGCCTTTGAGGATATGTTTGAGGATTTGGAACGGGCAGAGCGGTTTATTCTCATTGAGTTTTTTATTGTGGCAGAAGGAGCTCTGTGGGACAAGCTGCATGAAATTCTGAAGCGGAAAATTGAGGAGGGTGTAGAGGTTAAATTTCTTTATGATGATTTTGGTGCCCTGCTTCGGACGGGAAAAGATTTTGCTTCCAATCTGAGGCAGGAAGGTTTTGAAGTGAAGATTTTTAATCCGATTCACAAGTATGTCAGCAAATTGTTCATGAATTTCCGCGACCACCAGAAAATTGTTGTAATTGATGGTAATATTGCCTACACAGGTGGGTTTAATATTGCCGATGAATATGCAAATCTGGTAGAGCGTTTCGGCGTGTGGAAAGATGCGGGAGTTCGCCTGACAGGTGATGCCGTATGGGGGATGACAATTACATTTATGGAATTGTGGACAGCCTGTGCTGGCAAAGATGAAATTGAATATGAAAAATACCGTCCTACCGAAAAAGCAGAGGAGAATAAATTGTATTGCCATGTGCTCCGGGATGGTCCGGCACTGGATACCCGTTCTTTTGTGGGAAATATGTATCGGCAGATGATTCAGTATGCAGGGAAGACGGTTTATATTATGACACCATATCTGATTTTGGAAGAAGCAATGGTAGAAACGCTGGTGGAAGCAGGGCGGAGAGGTTTGGACGTGCGGATTATCACTCCTTATATTCCGGATAAGAAGCACGTGAAATTAATGACAGAGTACAACTATGGTATTTTGCTCGAGCACGGCATTCGGATTTTTGAATATCTGCCGGGGTTTATTCATTCCAAGGTGGTAATGAATGAGCACTGTGCCATTGTGGGAACGATCAATCTTGATTATCGAAGTTTTTATCTTCATTATGAAAATGGAGTCTGGTTATATGATGATGAAGTAAATGCGGCAATTGCAAAAGATTTTGAAGAGACTTTTGCAAAGAGCCGGGAGATTACGTATGAAGAGTGGAAGAACCGTCCGAAACGGCGCAAAATTATTCAGCATATTCTACATGTGTTCGATACATTGGTCTAAAGGAGGAGAATACTTATGATTGCATTTGTGAAAGGGTTACTGGAGAGTGTAAAAGAGGATTGTATTGTTGTGGAAAATCAGGGGATTGGTTTTGAAATTTTTGTTCCGGGTTCCGTGGTTTCCTCTCTTCCGCCGGTGGGGACGGAGGTAACGATCTATACTTATACTTATGTGAGAGAAGATATATTGCAGCTGTATGGTTTTGTGACACGGGATGAGATGAAAATGTTTAAACTTCTTATTACCGTGAATGGAATCGGACCAAAGGGAGCGTTAGGAATATTGTCGGTTCTGGATGCTGATACGCTTCGTTTCGCTATTTTGGCAGGGGATTCCAAGGCAATTGCGAAAGCACCGGGGATTGGTGCTAAGACCGCAGGTAAATTGATTTTAGAATTAAAGGACAAATGCGGGATTGAGGATATGCTGGACAGCAGCGAAAAAGATTTTGCTCAAAGCAGGTCACAGGGAGAACGCAGTGGTGTGAGTGTGGCACAGGGGGAAGCGGTAGAAGCCTTAGTGGCACTGGGATATTCTGCTTCCGAATCGACAGCTGCGGTCCGAAAGACAAAGATAACAGAAGATATGACGGTAGAAGATATTTTGAAACAAAGCCTTAAAAATCTGTAGGAAATGGAAGATGAATGAAAGATGGAAAAACGTGTAATTTCAACCGATATTATGGAAGAAGACTATAAAATTGAGAATAGTCTCAGACCGAAATTTTTGTCTGATTACATTGGACAAGAGAAGGCGAAGGAAAATTTAAAAATTTATATTGAGGCGGCAAAGGCAAGAGGGGAAGCTCTTGACCATGTATTGCTCTATGGCCCTCCGGGGCTCGGTAAAACTACATTGGCAGGAATTATTGCCAACGAGATGGATGTGAATCTGAAAATCACATCTGGACCTGCGATAGAGAAACCGGGGGAAATGGCTTCTATTTTGAATAATTTACAGGACGGGGACTTGCTTTTTGTAGACGAAATTCACCGTTTGAACCGTCAGGTGGAAGAAGTGCTGTATCCGGCCATGGAGGACTATGTTATTGATATAGTTATCGGTAAGGGAGCGGCGGCAAAAAGCATCCGTTTGGATCTGCCACGGTTCACACTGGTAGGGGCAACGACACGCGCCGGTATGCTGACGGCACCTCTCCGTGACCGTTTTGGGGTCGTACATCGTTTGGAATTTTATACAGTAGAGGAACTGGCGGAAATTGTTACCCGTTCGGCAAAAGTGTTTGATGTGGCGATTGATTCGCAGGGAGCAGTTGAAATTGCCAGACGGTCCCGGGGAACGCCCCGGCTGGCAAATCGCCTGTTGAAGCGGGTGAGAGATTTTGCACAGGTCAAATATGACGGAGACATTACTTTAGAGGTGGCAAATTTTGCTCTGGACCTGCTGGAGGTGGATAAGCTCGGACTGGATTCCACAGACCGGGAAATTCTGATGTATATGATCGAGAAATTCGGCGGTGGTCCAGTGGGACTGGATACGCTGGCCGCTGCGACTGGGGAAGACCGGGGAACGATTGAAGATGTATATGAGCCTTATCTGATTCAGAACGGATTAATTGCGAGAACGCCCAGAGGACGTGTGGCAACGAAACGTGCCTACGGACATTTTGGATTATCGTTTGACGAAACGTAACTTTTCTTGTATACTGTTGTCATATTGAGGAATGAAGGGGTAACAAATCATGAAGAATATGAATGATACCGATGTACTGATTGATGGCCGTAAGTATACGATCTGCGGCTTTGAGAGTGATGAATACTTGCACAAAGTAGCCTCTTATATTAACCGCAAGTTTGCAGAATTTAAGAAAAAGGATTATTACAGCAGACTGGACTTGGATTTGCGTAATGTTCTGCTGGCAATCAATATTGCGGATGATTATTTTAAGACAAAGAAGAAATTCAACCAGTATCAAAGTGAATGTGAATTGAAGGATAAAATGGTACTGGATATGAAACATGAAATCATTGATTTGAAAGAAAAGTTAAAAAAGGCAGAGGATAAGGTCGATCAGTTAGAATCTGACCTAGAGGCTGCTGAGAAAAAGATGATAGAATTGGAGACCCGATTAAAACATAAGAGATAGGACTGCGCAAGCGGTCCTTATTTTCTAACGGGAAATGACGTGATAAATCGCTTAGAAATGAGGATTCGTGTGAAAGAGATAGAAATTTTGGCACCTGCAGGGTCATTAGAAAGTTTATATCGTGCTTTTCAATTAGGAGCAGATGCTGTTTATGTGGGAACCAGCCGTTTTGGGGCACGTGCTTTTGCAAAAAATCCCAGTGTGGAGGAGTTGAAAGAAGCACTTACCTACGCACATTTGCGTAACAAGAAGATTTATCTTACAACCAATACATTATTAGAGGATACGGAGTTGGAGGAAGAGTTATTTCCACTTATTGCCCCTCTTTATGAAGCGGGACTGGATGCTTGTATTGTGCAGGATTTGGGAGTGCTTTCTTTTTTGCATGAGAATTTTCCCGGTATGGATCTGCATGCCAGTACACAAATGACTTTATTTTCGGGAAAAGAAGCCGAATTGTACAGACCTTACGGAGTAACGAGATTTGTACCGGCACGGGAACTGACTCTGGATGAAATAAAACAGGCAAGGAAAGAAACGGATTTAGAAATTGAAGTATTCGTTCATGGTGCCCTGTGTTATTGCTATTCCGGCCAATGTCTGATGAGTGAGGCCATTGGCGGACGAAGTGGAAACCGGGGGATGTGTGCCCAGCCATGCAGACTGCCGTTTCGGACATCGGGAGGCACCGCTCACTATCTTAGTACAAAGGACATCTGTACGCTTATGTACATTCCGCAGTTAGTAGATGCCGGTATTGACTCTTTTAAAATAGAGGGACGGATGAAACGGGCAGAATACAGTGCGTATATGGCATATTTGTATCGTCATTATGTAAATGTTTATCGGGAAATGGGATTCGATTATTACAGAGAACTGGTGGATAACCCGGAAAGTGTGCTTTGGAAGGATTACCGAAGCAGTATGGATCTATATAACCGGGGCGGCTTTTCGGACAGTTATCTCTTTGAAAAGAAGAAGGAGAATATGCTCTATGAAAAGCGAAACGGTCATTATGGCCTAAGAGTGGGGGAAGTAACAGCACTCGTCCAAAAAAAGGGGAAAATAGCTGCTGCAGCCTTTGTGGCATCCGAAGCGATACACAGTCAGGATGTGTTGGAGTTTCGGAATGAAAAGGATGAAACCATTTATGAATATACAGTGAAAAACCCGGTAGAACGAGGGGATAAGGTCACGGCAAATGTATTGCCGGGAAGCAGTATTGAGGTAGGACAGAGTGTGTATCGTACCAAAAATGCCCAGTTGTTGAAAAAGATTCAGACTATGATAGAATCGGTTTCAGATAAGATCGGATTATACGGCAGTGTAACCGGACGAATTGGCGAACCGTTACAGCTGCAGGTCGAGGCATTGGGAACGAAGATTGTAGTGTCAGGAGATGAAGTGCAGAAAGCCTCAAAGCGTCCGGTAGGAAGAGAAGATATTGTAAAAAGACTGGATTCCCTTGGCAATACCAAATATAAATGGGAGGAACTGAACGTATCCATTGAGGAAAATGCCTTTCTTCCCTTGGGAGGATTAAAGGAACTGCGGAGAAGGGCAATTGATGCTTATGAAAGCCGTGCTGTAATACGGCGGCATTTGGAGAAAAGAACATCTCATTCTTCCAGTGGTCAGAAGAATGGAGCACGAGAAGAAGAGTGGATGATCCACAAAAATATTATCAGTCTTGCCGACACGGAACAGATAAGAGCGGCGGTGCAGGAAGCAAAGGAAAATACAATGTTTCATTTGAAACTAGAGGATCTGCCGCCGGAGGACTGGCAGACCGCAGTAGATTTTATAGCGGATAAGGAATATGCGGTTTCTTTTCCAAGAGTAATTCGGGGAAATGGAAAAAAAGTGTGGGAAAAGATGTGGAAAACTTACGGTTCCGTGTTTCAGAACAAGAAGCCGTCACTGTTCATTATAAACAGTCATGCCATGTATCTGCAAGTACGGGAATGGTTTCCGGAAATTCCGATGGCGGCAGAAGAAAATTTATACCGGAAAAATGAACGGGCAAAGGAAGTGTACCGGAAAATGGGAATAGCCGGACTTCCGAAATGCTGTTACGGAAGGACAGCGGTTATGGTAACAGAGGGCTGTGTACCGGGAAAATGTGAGCCGGAACAACAGCGGATCTTGCTGCAAACACCAAAAAAGGACAAGTTTATAGTGGTAAAACATTGCCATTATTGTTACAATACAATATATACAGAACAGCCGGGAAAGCAGAAGATAAAAGATGGTTACAAGCGATTGGATTTTACACTTGAATCTGCCAAAGAGGTTAGGGAGGAAATTAGGGAATGGAATTTTTAATTGCGCAATTATCCAGATATGTCATTATTATATTATTTGCGTTGTATACTTTTTACTGCTTTCGGGCATTTTCCCGGAAAACAAGAGAGGGAAAGGACCGGGTCTTTAAAGTACAGCGTTCTCTCACTGTGTTGATTCTGCTCTTATGTGGTACGATTCTGATCATGGAAAACAAAGAGGTGAAATATCTTATCTTACTTGTGCTGGAGCTGGCGTTCTATTTGATATTTGGGAAAATATATCAGATCTTTTATAAAGGATTGTCAAAGCTCGTTCTGAACAACATGATGTTGTGCATCACAATCGGATTTATTATGCTGGGGCGGTTGAAATATGATTATGCGGTACGGCAGTTAATTATGGCGACAATCGCTATGGGAATCTGTCTTTTAGTGCCGCTGTTTATTGAACGGATTACGATTTGGGAGCGGCTTGGATGGCAGTATGCGTTAGTAGGTATTTTATGCCTTCTGCTCGTCTTTGTTATCGGAGTGGAGCGTAAAGGTGCCATAAACTGGATTTCTGTCGGTGGTGTTTCGCTGCAGCCATCGGAATTTGTCAAAATTATTTACGTGTTCTTTATTGCCGGTCTGCTATCAAAATTCCGGGATTTTAAACACGTTGTCATAATCAGCGGTGTGGCGGCTGTTCATGTCGTTATATTGGTATTAGAGAAAGATTTAGGTGCAGCTCTCATCTATTTTATTACCTATCTGGTCGTTCTCTATGTTGCAACCATGCAGGTGGGATATCTGGGGGCCGGTCTGGGGGCCGGTGTCGCAGCTTCCGTCATCGCTTACAAATTATTTTCCCATGTACGGACTCGTGTCATTGCATGGCGGGAGCCATGGGAGCATATAAATAATGAGGGGTATCAGATATGTCGGAGTCTCTTTGCGATAGGAACGGGTGGATTATTTGGCATGGGGCTCGGACAGGGACTGCCGGAGAGTGTTCCGGTGGTAGAGAGTGATTTCATTTTTTCTGCCATTTCAGAAGAATTGGGAGTGATTTTTTCCGTATGTCTGATTCTTGTCTATATCAGCAGTTATATTATGTTTGTCAATATTGCGATGAAAATGAAAAAGCTGTTTTACAAACTCACGGCATTTGGACTCAGTGTTGTATTTATTTTTCAAGTGTTTTTATGCATTGGCGGAGCCACAAAATTTATTCCGTCTACAGGAGTTACCCTGCCTCTGATCAGCTACGGAGGAAGTTCTATTATTACGACGATTGTGATTTTTAGTATTATTCAGGGAATGTATGTGTTAAATGGCAGAGAGGAGGCGTTAAAGGGTGAAAGAGAAACGGCAGAAGAAAAAGGCGAAAAAATTAAATCGTGAGATGGCACTGGTAACTTATCTTTTTATGATATTGTTTCTGGTGATGGCAGGATATATGGTATATTTTGTTGTCCACGATTCCGATCAGGTTTTAAATAATCCGCAAAATAAGAGACAGGAGTTAATGGCAAAGCGGGTAACAAAGGGAAGTATTCTATCGGATACCGGGAAAAAGCTGGCTTACACAAAGACCGACAAATCCGGAAAGGAAACGAGAGTGTATCCCTATGACGGTCTTTTTGCCCATGTGGTGGGAAGAACATCCCATGGCATGACGGGAATAGAATCAATGGAAGGATATACGATGCTGACTTCCAGCATACATCCTATTGCGGGCATGGTAAATGAGATAAAGGGAGATAAAAATCCGGGAAATAATGTAGTGACAACATTAAATCTCAATTTGTCTCAAATAGCAAGCAGTGCCCTCGGTGATAAAAAAGGGGCGGTTGTTGTCATGGAGCCGGATACGGGAAAAATTCTTGCTATGGTCAGTAAACCGACCTATAATCCCAATTTGTTGTCCACAAAGGAATGGGAGCGTCTGACGGCAAATGATGAGGATAATTCTCCCTTGTACAATCGGGCAACACAGGGGTTATATCCACCGGGGTCTACATTTAAATTGTATACCGCATTGGAGTATATGAGAGAACAGGAGGCCTATTCTAAATTCCGGTATACCTGTAGAGGAAGTATCGGAACAGGAAGTGGACAAATAAAGTGCTATGGTGGCGAAATTCATGGGAAGGTGAATCTGACAACAGCATTTGCAGAATCCTGTAATGCCGCATTCTGTCAAATAGGAAGTGAGCTGGATGTGGCAAAATGGGCAGGCCTGTGTGAGTCTTTGTACTATAATAAAAGTATGCCGTTCGATAAATTGGAGCAGAAAAGTTCTCGTTTTTCCATTACAAAAGATTCGGCAAAGGGAGATATTATGCAGGCATCTATCGGGCAGGGAAATACCCTTGTATCGCCATTGCAAAATGCCTTTTTAGTATGTGCATCCGTGAATCAGGGAACTCTTATGAAACCTTATGTGATAGACCGGATTGAGGATTCGGAGGGGAATGTTATCGAACAGAGTGAGCCGGTAAAAGTTTCCCAGCCGATTACAGAAGATGAGGCGAAGGCACTGAAAAAATTAATGCGTGCCACTGTGACAGAAGGTACGGCAACGGCATTAAATACAAGCCGGTATAAGGCAGGGGGAAAGACCGGCTCGGCAGAATTTCAAAATGGCTCTACCGATTCCCATGCGTGGTTTATCGGTTACGGAGAAAAGGATGGAAAAAAATTGGTTGTCAGTATTGTAGTAGAAGCAGCAGGAACAGGGAGTGCATATGCGGTTCCGATTGCGAAGAGGATATTTGACGTGTACTGGTAACTGATATGGGGTAATATAAACAATAGAATGGATTGGAGGTTGAGATTTATGTTGGACAAAATCGAAATGAAAAAGAAAGCGGATTGGCAGGAGTATGATGCCAAAATGGCCCATTTGGAAATTCAAATGGGAGAGCTGCAGCGAAAGTGTAAGAACAAGGGGATTCCGATTATGATTCTCTTTGAGGGATTTGAAGCATCCGGTAAGGGAACGATGATCAATAAAATGATTCAACCATTGGATCCTCGTGGATTTAAAGTTTTTACGATGGAGAAGGAAACGAAGGAGGAGCGGATGCATCCTTATCTATGGCGTTATGCAACAAAGACTCCGGCGAAAGGACGGATGTATATCTTCGACCGGAGCTGGTATCAGGGACTCTTTACCGGAGAATTGACGGCAGAGGAAATCCGGCAGTACGAGAGGCAATATACAGAAGATGGTATGCTGATCGTGAAGATTTTTCTTGCCATTACAAAAAAGGAGCAAAAAAAGAGACTGGCACGTTTGGAAGAAAATAAGAGTACGAAATGGCGGGTCACAAAATCAGATTGGAAGAAGAATGAAAATTACGAAAAAGTGCTGGCAGATTATGATGATATGCTGATTCAGACCGATATTCCCGAAGCACCATGGACAGTTGTGGAAGCGATGGATAAAAAATATGCTATTTACAAAATTTTTTCTACCGTTGTTGCTGCTATGGAGCGGGCAGTAAATCAATGTGAGACGGAGTGTTCATATAATTCAAAGGAAGAATATCCGGGAGACGAAATCCGAAATGGCGTGTTGAACAGAATTGATTTATCACTGGATCTGACACCGGAAGAATACAAAAGAAAACGAAAAGATCTACAAAAACGGATGGAAATTCTGCACAATAAAATGTATCTGCAGCGGGTTCCTGTTATTCTTGCTTTTGAGGGCTGGGATGCAGGAGGAAAAGGGGGAGCGATTAAACGGATTACCCAGTGTATGGATCCAAGAGGATATGAGGTAGTACCAGTGGCGGCACCCAATGATACAGAGAGAGCACATCACTATCTTTGGAGGTTCTGGAATAAGTTTCCGAAGGATGGTCATATGGCAATTTTTGACCGTACCTGGTATGGCAGGGTATTGGTGGAGAGGATTGAAGGATTTGCTACGAAAAGGGAGTGGCAGCGTGCCTACAGTGAAATCAATCACATGGAGTCCCATTTGACAAAATCCGGAGCCATTGTGCTGAAGTTCTGGATGCATATTGATAAAGAAGAGCAGGAGAAACGCTTCCGTGCAAGACAGGAAACACCAGAAAAACAATGGAAAATTACAGATGAGGACTGGCGGAACAGAGAAAAATGGGAAGAATACGAAAGAGCTGTGGATGAAATGATCGTCCGTACTTCGACAGTGTCTGCTCCGTGGCATATTATAGAGGCAAATTCCAAATTATATGCCCGGATCAAGGTGCTTGAGATTGTTGTAGAGGCACTGGAACAGCGTCTCCTGCTATAAACATCATCGATTCCGTATTTTTCGCAGACAAAAAACTGGTAAAAAATGATATAAAAAGGTTGACAGAACCGGAAAAACAAGATATAATTACATTCGTTGTCAAGCGGATGTGGCGGAATTGGCAGACGCACAAGACTCAAAATCTTGCGGTGGTGACATCGTGCGGGTTCAAGTCCCGCCATCCGCATAAAAGAAGAGGTTGTTACGTTAAGAGAAGTGTAATAAAATAAGAAAACTATATAAATCAATTCGAAACAGATATTTTTGCTTGGCAGAATGGAAGTTTTTCACGGATTTATATAGTTTTCTTTTTATTTGTTTGTAGAATTGTCTGCATGACGGTAACCCGTTATTTGGAGAAAGAAGAAAAAAGAAAGGAGGCTTGAAACGTGGACAATAAATTTGTATTGATTGACGGAAACAGTATTATGAATCGGGCATTTTACGGAGTGCCGGATCTGACAAATAAAGACGGTCTTCATACGAATGCTATTTATGGATTTCTTAATATTATGTTTAAAGTGATGGAGGAAGAGGAGCCGAGCCATATGCTTGTGGCATTTGATTTGAAGGCCCCTACCTTCCGTCATAAAATGTATGAAGAATATAAGGGGACGAGAAAACCTATGCCGGAAGAACTCCGGGAGCAGGTCCCGGTACTGAAAAAAGTGTTAGAGGCGATGAAGGTAAAAATTTTCGCAAAGGAAGGACTTGAAGCAGATGATATATTAGGAACTATGGCACGAAAAGGAGAAAAAGACGGTTATGATGTATCGGTTGTTTCCGGTGACAGAGATTTACTGCAGCTGGCCACGGATAAAGTAAAAGTACGGATTCCAAAGACAAAAGCGGGAAAGACGGTCGTTGAAGATTATAATACTGCTCAGGTGATTGAAAAATATGGTGTTACACCGATTCAGATTATTGATTTGAAGGGATTAATGGGAGATAGCTCAGATAATATTCCGGGAGTGCCGGGAGTGGGGGAAAAGACGGCTGTGAAACTCATTACTCTGTACGGAACGGTAGAAAATACGATTGCCCATGCAGATGAGATTACGCCAAAACGTGCCAGAGAAGCGGTAAAGAATTATAGCGAATCAGCCAGATTGAGCAAGACGCTTGCAACGATTAAGACAGATTGTAAATTGGGAATACCAATGGAAGAGTGCCTTATTGGAAATATGTATAATGAGAAAGCGTTTGAATTGCTGCAATCTCTGGATATTAAGTCCATTCTGAACCGTTTTGGAAAGGAGACAGGTGGCAGCAAGGGAATTGAAAAGTATTTCAAAGTGGTGCAGAATCAGAAGGAATGGGACAATTTTATTGCTGGTATTGGGGAAAAAGATGTATTGGGGATCCGCACTGTTTTTCGTGAGAAGGATGAGGTTACACAAGATGCCAATGGACAAATGACTTTATTTATGTCGGAATCGAAAGGACGGTTCATTGGCGTGGCAGTTTCCTATGGGGCAGAGAATACCTGTTTTGTAAAAACCGGAAAGGACTTTACGGAAAATGACGTGACAGGGATCTTGAGTTCATGTTTGAAAGACCATATGCTGGTGGCAAATGATTTGAAAGCCCAGCTTGCCTTTTATCCTGAGGTGGAGCCGGCGAATTGTTTTGATACCAATGTGGCTGCCTATGTGATCAATCCGGTGCAGAAAGGTTTTTTAGAAGAGGATATAGCGGATTGCTATGCGGGAATTTCCATGTATCCCTATAGTCAGGTTTTTGGAAAAATGAATATAGAAACAGCATATGGAGAAAAAGAAGAAGAATTGATTCGATATGCCTGTTATTGTGCCGTGATTAATGCACTTTCGTATGAGAACTTAAAAAAAGAACTAAAGAAAATAAAATCCCTTTCTCTTTTTGAACAGATCGAGATGCCATTGCTATTTACGTTATATGATATGGAAAAAAGCGGAATTCTGGTTGAGAGAAATGCATTAAAGGAGTATGGCAAACAGTTAGGAAGCCGCATTGTTGAGCTGGAGCAGGAAATCTATGACCGTGCCGGAGAAGAATTTAATATTAACTCGCCAAAGCAGTTAGGGGGAATTCTTTTTGAAAAAATGCGGATGCCTTATGGCAAAAAAACAAAGACCGGATATTCTACTTCCGCAGAAGTTCTGGAGAAACTTCGTTTTGAAGATCCTATTATTGAGATGATTTTGGAATATCGGCAGCTTACAAAATTAAAGTCTACCTATGCGGATGGTTTGGATTCTTATATTGAAGAAAAGGATGGAAGAATTCATACAACCTTTAACCAGACGATAACGGCAACGGGACGATTGAGCAGCACTGAGCCGAATCTGCAGAATATTCCGATTCGTATGGAACTTGGCAGACAGATTCGGAAAGTATTTGTACCGGAAAAGGATTATGTATTTCTGGATGCAGATTATTCCCAGATCGAGCTGAGGGTACTTGCCCATATGTCAGGGGATGAACGGCTGATTGAGGCCTACCGGGAAAATGCAGACATTCATCGAACGACCGCCTCTCTTGTTTTTCATACTCCATATGAGGAGGTAACGGAATTGCAAAGACGAAATGCCAAGGCAGTAAATTTTGGCATTGTATACGGAATCAGCGGTTTTGGCTTGTCACGTGACCTGAATATTTCCAAAAAGGAAGCAGAGCAATATATTGAAAACTATTTTGATACGTATCCCGATGTAAAAAAATATATGGATGAATTGGTAGAGACAGGTAAGAAGAAAGGCTATGTATGCTCTCTTTATGGAAGACGCAGACCGATTCCGGAATTGTCATCAAAAAATTTTATGCAGCGGCAGTTCGGAGAGAGAATTGCTATGAATTCACCGATTCAGGGAACGGCAGCGGATATTATCAAAATTGCCATGATTCGGGTACATGACCGGTTAAAGAGCGGAAACTACCGCTCCCGGCTCATTTTGCAGATTCATGATGAATTATTAGTGGAAACACACAAGGAGGAAATCCAAGAAGTGACAGAGATTCTTCATGAAGAAATGATAAAGGCATGTGAACTGGCTGTTCCGCTGATTGCAGAGGTACAGCAGGGAAACTCATGGTTCGAAGCTCATTGATGCAGACCGCTGGAGATGAGTATACAGAGAGAGGAAATAGTAGAATATGATAATTGGAGTAACGGGTGGCGTTGGATGCGGGAAGTCTGCTGTCATGGATATTCTGAAAAGGGAGTATGGAGCCAGAGTGCTGATTGCTGATGAGATAGGACATGAAGTAATGAAAAAGGGAACGGCCGCTTTTGACGAGATTCTTTCCAGATTCGGGAAAAATCTGCTGGGAGTAAATGGTGAATTGAACCGTCCGGCACTGGCACAGTTAATCTATAGCGATGATGAAAAGAGAGAGGAACTAAATGGAATCATTCATCCATATGTAAAGAGCGAGATTGCAAATAGGCTGAAAGAATGGGACAAAGAGCCGCTGGTCGTACTGGAAACGGCTTTGTTGTTCGAGACCGGATGTGATACGTTCTGTGATTGTGTGTGGGGAATCCATACCGAAAAGGAAGTGCGTATCGA
Source organism: uncultured Lachnospiraceae bacterium (assembly GCA_947631505.1). Classification (GTDB taxonomy): domain Bacteria; phylum Bacillota; class Clostridia; order Lachnospirales; family Lachnospiraceae; genus Eubacterium_F. Next base: position 50,216 of record CANRLR010000049.1, read on the forward strand.
ACGGTTAAGGAGAACGCGGGGCTACACGAGAGAAAAGGCAGAAACTATTATGGCAAAACAATTATCGGAAAGAGAGTTTCAACAACGTTGTGATGCCATGATTGATAATAGTGGAACGCCGGAGGAATTGCGGATGAGATTGTCACAATTAATACTAGGCATAAAAGAAAAAATGTGATATAATTAAGTATCATGTTTAAGAGCCGGAATACCAAGGAGTAAAAAATATCTGCCGGTTCATCGGGAGGCAGAAAAATGTCGGAGAAGAATGAAGGATATGTTTTTGGTCTGGATATTGGTACGAGAAGTATTGTTGGAACCGTTGGGTACCGGATAGGCACAGAACGGTTTGTTGTAGTTGCTCAGGAGTCTGTAGAACATACAACAAGAGCTGTCATAGATGGACAGATTCATGATATTTTTACCGTATCAAATACAATTCAGGAAATAAAAACAAAACTTGAGAACCGGATTCACCAGCCGCTGACAGATGTCAGCATTGCGGCGGCAGGACGTGTGCTGAAGACGAAGCAGGTACATGCCGTTTTTGAATTCCCGGTTGAAACAAAAGTGACAACAGAACATATACATTCGCTGGATATGTTAGGAGTAGAACAAGCATACGAGAAGATTCGGGAAGAAGAGGAAGAGGGAGATAAGCATTTTTACTGTGTCGGATATTCGACGGTGAAATATTATTTGAATGAATATGCCATGGAGATGATTGAACTTCATTCAGCAAACAGTATTGGTGTAGATCTAATTGCTACTTTCCTGCCGGAAGAGGTGGTGGATGGTTTATATTCCGCTGTGGAGGAGGCCGGACTTCATGTAGCTAATCTCACATTAGAGCCGATTGCAGCAATACAGGTGGCAATTCCGGAAAAATTCCGCCTGTTGAATATTGCACTGGTTGACGTAGGGGCAGGGACTTCGGATATTTCCATCGTGAAAGAGGGAAGTATTACTGCCTTTGGCATGATTCCGCTGGCCGGAGACGAGGTGACAGAGGCAATTGCGAAAAATTATCTGATTGATTTTGAGACAGCAGAACGTATAAAGCGCCAGTGCGAGACCCATAAGGTTGTTACATTTAAAAATATATTTGGAGAGAATATGCGTGTCACAAAGGAAGATGTAGCAATGATTACAGAAGAGGCTATATCGGATATTACAAAGAGTGTGGCGGAACGCATTATTGAGTTAAATGGCAATAAAACGGTAAGTGCAGTATTTGTCGTTGGCGGCGGCGGAAAACATACCGGATTTACGGAGCGTCTGGCAGAGTATTTACATCTGCCGGAGAACCGTGTTGCCATTCGTGGTGCCGAGGTTCTTACTAACGTACACTTTGAGCAGGAGGGAATTCGGAAGGATTCGACTCTTGTAACACCAATAGGCATTTGTATGAACTATTATGACCAAACGAATAATTTTATTCATGTTATGGTAAATGACCAGAGAGTAAAGCTGTATGATAATGGAAAGTCGACGGTGTTAGATGCCTGCATTAGTTCCGGTTTTTCCAAAGACCATTTATTTCCGTTGCGGGGAGATTCTCTTGTCTATTATGTAAATGGTGACAGACGGGAAAAGAAAGGAAAGCCCGGTGAAATTGCAGTGATCAGACAGAATGGGAAAGAAGTAAGTCTGAATGCTTCGGTAAAGGAAAATGATACGATTTCTATTAAGCCGTCTACGAAAGGTAAAAGTGGTCACATTTGTATAGGGGATATTCCAGAATGTAAAAAGGAATTCACAGTTACAGTATTTGGAAAAACAGTCGTGTGTCCGTGCATGGTAGAAGTAAAAGGAAAACAGGTCAGTCCGCTTTATGAGGTACAGAATGATGACCGGATTGAGGTGTTTCCTTATTATTCGGTATCCGGTATTTTGGATTTTGCCGGCTTTGAGAAAGAAGATCTTGTTCTGCTCAATGGCAGAGAGGCAGGAATGAGTGCCAAGATAAAGGATGGTGATGTGATAACCCGTAAACCAAAACCAGTAGAGGAGGAGAAGACAGCAGAGGAAATTCAGGAACAAAAGGAGGATGATTTCCAAAAACAGGTTGAGGAGGATCCGTTGCTGCAGCCGCTGAAACCATTGCCGGACTGGGCAAAAGACATCCCTTTTGATACGGCAAAATTAGGAAGCAGTGGTGAAGTTATCCCGGGAACATCCGAAAAGAGAACGGTCATTGAACCAGTATCGGTTCCAGTTATGGCGGAGCCGATTCACATTACAGTAAACGGGCAGGCCGTTACGATGCCGTCAAAGGCAAATCCGATTTTTGTAGATGTCTTTGATGTATATCCGTTTGATTTGACAAAGGCAGGAGGAACCCGTTTGATTACACGAATCAATGGAGAGGATAAGGATTTTACAGAACCAATGAATGAAGGGGATGTCGTTGACTTGTATTGGGAAAAGTAAGGAGGTATCTAGGTTATGGAGGAAATGATTACAAGAATTAGGAAAAGTCAGGCTTTAACAGTATTACACATTTTGATTTATGCTTCAGCAATACTGTTCTCAGCATCATATTTCTTTCTCATTCATCTGATGAGTTTTGAAATTGTGAAATACATTTTTATTGTATTGATGCTCGTTATACTGATTGGAATGGCACGGATTTTTCATCAAAAAGAGATGTCTTTGGGGAAGGCATATAAGTTTGGCACGGTATATTATGTTTTGCGCCTGCTTGTTGCGATTACGATGTTTTATTGGAAGCCGACAGATGTAGAGAAGATTATATGGCTTGTACTGATGATTCTCTTTGCAGTCGAATGTGTAGCGTTTACCGCTATGACGAATTTTGACAATATGGAGAAGCGCTTCTATTGTTATATTGCATTTACAGTAGGCTATGGTCTGATTTCCATTATTCAGAAAATCAGCATGAAATATGCCGCAGAAATCACTACCGGTGAACTCATGAGAGGGCTGACTTTGACCTTGGTCAGTATTTTCGTCGTGGTTGCACTTTGCGAATTTCTTATAACAGTCATTGAACATTTTGAGAGAAAGATGTATGCTCAGGATCGTGCTATGTCGGATTTGAATGACGCCAATGATGCTCTTCAGGCTCAGCAGAAAGAAATTGAAAAGGTAAATGAAAAACTGGGAACTCAGAAAATTGAGTTACAGGCAGCAAATAAGAAAATTAACCGTTCTCATGATGAGATGTCGGTACAGAATGAGATTTCTTCTCATATTGCAGCATCTTTGGATAAAGATGATTTATCGGCACAGGTTACGAAAGTGCTGCAGGTTCGTTTGGATTTAGATATGGTCGTGATTATTTTAGAAGAGGATAACAGCCTTTTAGCACCGGGTGAAGAACCAAAAGGACGTTATGTGGCAATGAGCACATGTCTTGGAGAGTCCTTTGAGCAGGCAATCCGAAAATCGGTGGAAGAAACAGATCTTAAAGAGATTCTGGCATTAGACAGGACCTACATACAGAATTCTGAAACGGAAGCGGTCAAGTTCTTTAAATATCTGGCTGACGAACAGGAATTACCATCTTTGATCTGTCTGCCGATTGTGAAACAGGAAGAACGGCTCGGTACTTTGTTTGTGGGTAAGAAAAAAGAGAATGCGTTTATGGATGGCCGTGCCTTTTATGAAAATATTGCCAGCCAGTTAAGTATTGGATTTTCCAATGCCCGGTTGTATGCACAGATGAATGATATGGCAATCCGGGATGGCTTGACAAGAATTTACAACCGCCGTTATCTTAGTGACAGGCTGAATGTATATTTAGGTGAGGCAATGGTGAAAAAGGTCCCTGTTTCGCTGGCACTGTTTGACATTGATAAGTTTAAGATGGTGAATGATACATACGGACATCAGTGTGGTGATGAAGTAATCCGGTATGTGGCAACACTTTTGAACAAAGGAGCAATCAGCCACGGCGGTATGGCAGGACGGTATGGCGGAGAAGAGTTTGTCATTGCGTTTTTGGATAAAACACTGGAAGAAACGTATGAAATTGTAAAAGAGATTCATGAGCAGATTAAGAGCGAGCCGGTTGTTTATGGTGACAACAGGGTTGAGGTTCGTGCCAGTGCTGGAATAGCAAGCTATCCAAAGACCTGTTCTAATCCATCTGATCTTTTGACAAGAGCTGACTGGGCAATGTATCATTCAAAGAAAAATGGCCGCGACCAGATTACGATTGACAGTGACCAAATTACGGATAAAATGTAAATGCAGAGGTGGCAATGACATCTGGTAAGAGTGTTGTCATCGGAGGTGATTATGCAATTATATAGTATCGCCAGTGGAAGCAGCGGAAACTGTAACTATATCGGCGAAGAAAATAAAGGCATTTTAATTGATGTGGGGATTAGCATGAAAAAAGTAAAGGCCGCTCTGGAAGAACAGAACCTTTCCCTCAATCAGATTGATGCGATATTTATAACCCACGAGCATACAGATCATATTAGTGGATTGGGACCTGTCTTACGGAAGTTCCCAATCCCTGTTTATGCAACAGCGGATACGATACAGGCAATTTGGGAGAAGACAAATATGAATAATATTTCTCCTGATTTGTTTCACAGTATTTCTTCGGATGAGGAATTAGAAATAGAAGATATGATAGTCCGCCCATTTTCCATTTCTCATGATGCGGTCGACCCTGTCTGTTATACAGTAGAAAAAGCAGGAAAACGGATTGGGGTAGCAACGGATATGGGAACCTATAATGATGTTATCATTGAGCATCTGGCTCAGTGTGATTCCCTTTTAATTGAGGCAAATCATGATATCAATATGCTTCAGGTCGGGCCTTATCCATATTCATTGAAAATGCGGATACTGGGTGATAAGGGTCATTTATCCAATGATGCTTCAGCAAGACTGATTAAAGAAATTCTTCATTCCGATCTGCAGCATATCTCTCTCGGACATCTGAGCAAGGAAAATAATTTTCCGGATCTGGCTTACCAGACCGTCCGCTATGAGCTGGAACAGAGTGAAACATGGAATAAGCTGGATACAGATTTGATGGTGGCAAATCGTGATATGCCATCCCGTCTGTTAAAAATATAATCATTTAGGAGGCACTATGAAGAAGACAATTATTACAGTAGTAGGAAAAGACAGTGTAGGAATTATTGCAAAAGTATGTACTTATTTGGCAGATAAGGGGATTAATATTCTTGATATATCCCAGACGATAGTTGATGGATTTTTTAATATGATGATGATTGTAGATTTTGAATCTGTTGACCAGAAGTTCGTAGTAATTGCTGGAGAGTTGGAGAAAATGGGAGAGGAAATCGGTTGTGTTATCCGCGTGCAGCGGGAAGAAATTTTCGACAAAATGCATCGTCTTTAAACGCTAGGAGGAATACAATACTATGATTAACATCAATGAAGTCATTGAAACAAATAAAATGATTGAGAAAGAAAATCTGGATGTCCGCACTATTACGCTTGGTATCAGTCTTTTGGACTGCATTGATTCCGATCTGGATAAGCTCTGTGATAATGTTTATAAGAAAATTACATCAATGGCAAAAGATCTTGTTAGAACCGGTGAGGAAATCAGCATGGAATACGGTGTTCCGATTGTAAATAAGCGTATTTCCGTTACGCCAATTTCTTTAATTGGTGGTTCCGCCTGTCACTGTCCGGAAGATTTTGTTAAAATTGCGAAAGCGTTGGATCAGGCTGCCAAAGAGGTCGGGGTAAATTTCATTGGCGGTTATACGGCGTTAGTATCGAAGAAAATGACAGAGGCAGATAGAAATCTGATTCTGTCCATTCCTCAGGCATTGGCAGAGACAGAGTTTATATGCAGTTCCGTCAATGTCGGCTCTACAAAGACCGGACTTGATATGGATGCGATCCTCCTGATGGGCAATATGATAAAGATGACAGCAGAATTGACAGCAGACCGGGATTCCATCGGCTGTGCTAAACTGGTCGTATTTTGCAATGCACCGGATGATAATCCCTTTATGGCGGGAGCGTTCCATGGTGTTACAGAAGGAGATGCCGTCATCAATGTAGGTGTCAGTGGTCCGGGTGTTGTTAAAACGGCATTGGATGAGGTAAAAGGCAAAGATTTCAGTACCGTATGCGAGACAATTAAAAAGACAGCATTTAAGATTACCCGTGTTGGACAGTTAGTGGCTTATGAGGCTTCTAAGCGTTTGGGAGTTCCTTTTGGAATTATTGATTTGTCTTTGGCACCGACTCCGGCAGTAGGAGACAGTATTGCGGAAATTTTTGAAACTCTTGGGTTGGAGCGTGCTGGTGCACCGGGAACTACAGCAGCACTGGCCATGTTAAATGATCAGGTGAAAAAGGGTGGTGTGATGGCATCTTCCTATGTAGGCGGATTGAGCGGTGCTTTTATTCCGGTCAGTGAAGATCAGGGAATGATTGATGCGGTAAATGAAGGGGCATTGACTTTGGAAAAACTGGAAGCTATGACCTGTGTATGCTCGGTAGGCTTGGATATGATTGCTGTTCCGGGGGATACAAAGGCAACTACCCTTGCTGGTATTATTGCAGATGAAATGGCAATCGGAATGGTCAATCAGAAAACAACGGCAGTCCGCCTGATTCCGGCACAGGGCAAAAAAGAGGGGGATACGGTAGAGTTTGGCGGCCTTCTCGGTTATGCACCGATTATGCCGGTCAATCGTTTTTCCTGTGATGATTTTATTACCAGAACAGGAAGAATTCCAGCACCGATACACAGTTTTAAAAATTAATATCTTGTCGGCTGGGACGAGGAAAAGAGGTTTACTATGTTAGAAAAATTTAAGATTCTTGGGAAGAAAAAAGAATATGAAGGACATATCGTAGACTTTTATTCCTATGATATGGAGGTGCCGAATGGAAACCGTGTGACTTGGGACATTATTGAACACAAGGGAGCAGCGGCAATTCTTCCTGTGGACAGAGAGGGGAAAATTATACTGGTGCGGCAGTACCGTGGTGCCATTGATGATTTTCTCTTAGAAATTCCGGCAGGCGGCAGAGATAGTGTCGAGGAAGATTTTAAAGTTTGTGCGGCACGGGAACTGGAAGAGGAAATTGGTTACCGCTCTGAGCAGATTCATCATTTGCTGGATTATCATTCAGCGGCCGCATATACCAGTGAAAAAATAGGAATTTATTATACGGAAGAGTTGATTCCGTCCAGTCAGCATTTGGATGAAAATGAGTTTGTTCAAATTGAGCGGTATACACTGGATGAACTTACAGAAATGATTTTTGAGGGGAAGATAACGGATGGTAAAACGATTGCCGCTGTTATGACCTATAAAGCACTAAAAAACAAAGAAAAGTAGTATGAATGTTTTGAAGCATTCTCTCATAGTATGGAATATACTGGCTGACAAGCCAATCTTATGAGGGAGGGATAACATGTCATATCGCGAAGCAAACCGACGGGGAATGAAAGGATTTATACAAAAGATAATTCTTTTTTTCCTCGTCGGTTTTTTTGTAGGAGCTCTTTTTTATTATTTTTTTCAAAATTCCTTTTTGGGACTTAGTGAGCAGATGGAGCAGAATTCCAGACTGTGGGTATTGGAAAGTCACAAAAAATCGTATCAGTTTTTCTATGTCCTTTGGAATCATGGCAAATATTTTTTGCTGCTCTGGATTTTGTCGGTGAATCGGAAGGTCTGCCAATGGTATCAGAATATAATTACTGTATATGCAGGAATCCGCCATGGATTTTTGGTATTATTTTTTGTCCTATCGAAAGGGGCGAAAGGGATTTTATTCTATTTTGCCAGTCTTTTCCCACAGGCATTCTTGTTTGTACCTGTTTATCTTTTCAGTTTTTTATGGATAAACGAAAGCAGACAGCGGGAACATGGAAAAGCGGTGGTTGGAATTCTTTTCCTGCTGTTCACGGCTGCCTGCCTGTTAGAGTCCAATGTAAATCTGGTAATTATGAGCAGATTATTGTAAATGATTTGCGATTTTGTCGATTAACCGTTCCGTCTCTTCCCATCCGAGGCATGGATCGGTAATGGATTTACCAAATTCATGTTCATTTACTTTTTGGCATCCCGGAAGAAGATAACTTTCGACCATTACCCCCTTTACCAAGTCAGCAATCGCCGGATTTACCATACGGCTGTGCATTACTTCATCGACAATTCGAGGCTGTTCATAATATTTTTTGCCGGAATTGGAATGGTTTGCGTCTACGATACAAGCTGGATTTTTCAAGTCTAAGAGAGAATATTTCTCATGTAGACGTTCCAGATCTTCATAATGATAGTTCGGAATTGCCTGCCCATGTTTATTTACAGCACCACGTAAAATGGTATGTGCCAGCGGGTTGCCATCGGTTGTTACTTCGTATCCGCGATATAAAAATGTGTGAGAGGCCTGAGCGGCAATACAGGAATTTAACATAACAGAAAAATCTCCGCTGGTAGGATTTTTCATACCGACCGGAACATCCATTCCACTGACTGTCATACGGTGCTGCTGGTCCTCAACAGAGCGGGCTCCCACTGCGACATAGGAGAGAATATCACTGATATAAGGATAATTCTCAGGATAGAGCATTTCGTCTGCGGCAAAAAGCCCCGTTTCAGCGATTGCACGCAAATGCATTTTACGCATAGCAATGAGACCTTCCATAAGGTCCGGTTCCTTCTCTGGGTCCGGCTGATGGACAATCCCCTTATATCCCTCACCGGTTGTTCGCGGTTTGTTCGTATAAATACGGGGAATAATTAAAATTTTGTCATCGACCTGTTCCTGTAATTTGGCAAGACGGTTAATATATTCACAGACCGAGTCCTCGTGATCAGCGGAGCATGGTCCGATAATAACAAGAAACTTTTCGGATTCTCCGGTAATAATTGCTTTAATCTCTGCGTCCTTCTTTTCTTTTAATGCTTTCTGCTCCGCAGTAAGAGGATATAGCTCCTGTAATACTTCTGGAGATATAATTTCTTTTTCATAATGCATACTCATAATTCGATTCTCCTTTTCCTTCAACGTACCACGCTATTTTACTCCTAATTGAGGAATCTGTCAAATTCACAATATGTACACAAATAAAACACATCTTTATCATAATTCAATCAAAAAATGAAAACATTTTTCCTATATTCTAAAAAGGAATATTATGTGAAAGTGAGGTTTCTATCTTGATTGAAGTAGAACATTTAGTAAAGCGCTATGGTGACCAGTATGCGGTAGACGATTTGAGCTTTACTGTTAATAAGGGACAGATTGTTGGATTTCTGGGGCCGAATGGTGCATAGATTTATAGACAACTTTGCCTAAAGATTTGATACCAACACGCCGCTAATCGTTATACGGCGTT